>NZ_JALKFT010000009.1:114833-214762 GCF_023242945.1 Frankia umida | reverse complement strand
CTTCGCGGTCAACAACTCACCCAGATACAACCCGTCCTGCCCGGTAATCCCGGTAATCAGCGCACGCGGCACGTCGAGTGTCCTTTCAGGGAGGTGGTCGTGGGGGTCGGGCTCAGCTCAGGGCCACGGGGAGGGCCGGATCGACCTCGTGGGCCGGGTCGATGCCGTGGGCCGGGCCGACGGCCACGGCGGAGTCGACACCCAGGGCGTCGGCGGCGGCGAGGGTGGCTCGGCTGGAGGCCAGCAGGTCCGCGGTGAGGCTGGTGTCGCCGCCACGGCACATCCGCAGGAAGGCCGCGGCGGCTTCGCGATGACCCTTGTCCTGGGCGCCGCGCCACCGCGCCTGCCCGTCGACGACCAGCTCGCGGTAGTCGTCGAGCTGGACGTGACGGTCGCCGGCGAGCGCCTCGACCTGCTCCTTGCGCGCCGCCCGGGGACGCGCGCAGCTGTAGGCGATCGTCGACAGGGAGCCGTCGACGTGTCGCAGGGAGACGGTGAGGTCCGAGGCGAGCAGCAGTTCGCCGTCGCGTCCGGCGAGTGCCGTGACCGCCTCGACGGGGCTGCCGGCGAGCGCCGCGCAGGCGTCGACGAAATGGCACACCTCGCCGAGCAACCGTCCACCCTGGACCCGGTCGTGGTACCAGTGGCCGTCCGGGACAGGTCCGGCGGCGACCCGGTACACGGTGCTCAGCGGGCCCGTCCGATGCTCGAGCGCGGCCCGCGCGGCGACCAGCGCCGGGGAGAACCGTCGGTTGTAGCCGACGACCAGTGCGCCGCCGCCCTGCGCCGCGGCCCGCTCCACCCGGTCGAGGTCGTCGACGGTGAGCGCCAGCGGCTTCTCGCACCACACGTGCCGGCCGCGGGCCAGGGCTCGCACGGCCAGGTCGGCGTGGGTCGCGTGCGGGGTGGCGATCACCACGACGTCGATGTCGTCGTCCTCGAGGACCGCGTCGGCCCCGGCCACCGCACCGGCGAACCCGTGCCGGTCGGCGAACGCCCGGGCGGAGCGTCCACCGGCCGAGGCGACCGTGACGAACTGGTCGAACCCGGCGGCGCGGAAGGCCGGCAGCAGCACCGAGCCGGAGAAGCCACCCGCGCCGATCCAGCCCACCCGGCTGCCCCGCCGCGTGGGCGCCGCGGTCACGCGCGCCCCGCGCTGCCGCGGAATCCGCACCCGCGCCCGGGGACCGGACGGCGCACCGGAGTCCGCTGAGGTGGCCGACCCGGCAGAGGGAACCGACGAGGCCGACTCGGCCGACGAGGCCGACTCGGCCGACGAGGCCGACTCGGCCGTCACGTTCGGCCGGGTGGACGGGGGCGGGTAGTCGAAGCGGATGGCGAGGTAGGGCTCGGTGCGAGCGGCGACGAGCTGGTAGGCCGCCGGGGCCTCGTCGATCGGGTAGGCGTGGGTGACCAGGTCGTCGACCTGGAGGCGGCCGGCGGCGAGCAGATCAAGGACGGCCTCCTGGTTGCGGCCCTCCGTCCAGCGCACCTGGCCGGCCGGATAGTCGACGCCCCACTCCTCGTAGCTGCGTTCGTAGCGGCCCGGCCCGTAGGAGCGGGCGAACCGCAGGGTCAGTTCCTTCTCGTAGAACGGGGTGCGGGCGAGGTCGAGGCCGACGTCTCCGACGACGACCAGCGGTGCCCGGTCGCGGGCGATGGCGGTCGCGCGCATCACCGGCCTGGCCGAGCGGCCGGCGGCGCAGACGAGCACCGCGTCCGCGCCGCGCCCGCGGCTCCAGTCGAGCACGGCGGCGGTGGTGGCCTCGCCGGCCTCGGCGTGCGCCGACACCCCGGCCGCCCGCGCGGTGGCCAGGGGGAGTTCGGCCAGGTCGATGCCCACCACATCGCAGCCGCTGGCCAGCGCCAGGCGGGCGGCGAGCTGGCCGACCAGGCCCAGACCGACGACGGCGACGCGGCTGCCGGGCCCGACCTCGGCCAGGCGCAGCCCGTGCAGGGCGATGGCGGCGATCGTGGCGAAGGCGGCGGCGGCGGGCTCGACCTCATCCGGTACCCGGGCACACAGCAGGCCCGGTACCGACTGGTATTCGGCATGGTTGGCCCGGCCCGCACCGCCGGTGGCCACCAGGTCGCCGGGACGGATGCCCGCCACCGCCGAGCCGACCTCGACCACCTGCCCGCAGCCGCTGTACCCGAGCGGGACGTCGCTGCCCAGCCGCTCCCGGACGGTGCGCACGGCCGACCCGAGGCCGTCGGTGCGCGCCTTCGCCGCGACCTTGCGTACCAGGTCCGGACGGGCCCGGGCCTTCGCCACCAGGCCCGCGCGGGCCAGTTCGGTCACCGCCCGTTCCGTACCGGCGGACACGATCGTCGCGGCCGTGGCCAC
This sequence comes from Frankia umida, assembly GCF_023242945.1. NCBI lineage: Bacteria > Bacillati > Actinomycetota > Actinomycetes > Frankiales > Frankiaceae > Frankia > Frankia umida. The sequence continues at coordinate 212,415 of NZ_JALKFT010000009.1, read as the reverse complement.
CAGGACCTCGGTCGGGCCGATCACCGGGACAGGAACGTCGACGACCCGTACCGACCCCCCGGACGCCGCCTGCACCACCTGTTTCATCGCGCGCACCCTCCCGGCTGCCTCGCCGCGACGGAACACTCGCGGCCGTCATCGTGCAGCGCAGTGTAGTTGATGCACTACATTCAGCGACGAAGGCCGTTCGGAGGCCCACCGACGTGTCAGAGCCGGAGGAACGGCATGCAGCCAGCGCTCGCCGCCGCATGCGTCACCGCGTGCGGCGCCACCGCGGTGACGACCCCAGTCGTGCTCGCCGCGATGCGCCGACTCGCCGCCATCGACGAGGTCACGGCGCGTTCCTCGCACCGGGCGCCGACGGTGCGCGGCGGCGGAGTGGCCGTGGTCCTCGGCCTGTTCGCCGGGGTGCTCACCGCGGTGCTGGTGGCGGAGCACGGCGGCCCGAACCTGCTGCCGTTCACGGCGGCCACGACCCTGTTCGGACTGATCGGGCTGGCCGAGGACGTCGGTGGCGTCACCGCGATGCGCCGGCTCGCGCTGCATGTCGCGGCGGCGTTCGTCATCACGGCGATGACCGTGCTCGCCGCGGTGCTCGGTGATCCGACACCGGGCCTGGCCGCGGTGCTGGCCGTCACCGTCTGCGCACCCCTGTGGATCACCGGCTTCGTCAATGTCTTCAACTTCATGGACGGCATCAACGGCATCTCGGGGATGAGTGCCGCGCTCGCCGGCGGCACCCTCGCCGCCCTCGGCGCTCTGCGGGACGCCCCCGCCGTCAGCGCCGGTGGCATTCTCGTCGCCGCCACCGCCCTCGGTTTCCTGCCCTACAACTTTCCCCGCGCCCGGATCTTCCTCGGTGATGTCGGCAGCTACACCCTGGGCGCCGTCATCGCCATGCTGACCACGCAGGCGGTGCTGGTCGGCGTCCCGCTGGAGGCGGCGCTCTCCCCGAGCGCGCTGTATCTCGCCGACACCTCGGTGACGCTGCTGCGGCGGGTCCGCGCGGGCGAACCGTGGCACACCGCGCACCGCAGTCACGCCTATCAGCGCCTCACCATCGCCGGTTGGACGCATCCGCAGGTCACCGGCCTGGTGGCGGGGGTGAGCACGGTCGTCGTCGCGCTGTCACTGGCGTCCTTCGGGCCCTGGCCGGGACGCCTCGCCGGCGACCTGGCCGCCGCCCTGGTCCTGACCGGCTACCTGCGCCTGCCCCATCGGGTCGTGCTCGCGACCGGCACCGCCCCCACGACACCCTCAAGCGCCGCCTCGAGCACCGCGACGCCGCCGGCGGCCACACCGTCGGCCGCGACGCCGTCGCCGACGCTGCCCACCCAGCGTGTGGCGCCGTCCTCGTCACCCAGCCCCTCGACCGACACCACGGCCGGCGTCTCGGCCAGCGTCTCGGGAAACACCTCGGAGGCCACGTCGGGAAACACCTCGGGGGGCACATCAGGGAGTCCGGCGGCGAGTACCTCGGCGGGGCGGACGTCGGGGCGTGGCGCGTCATGAGTCGGGTCGCGGTGTTCGGCGCCGGCGGGTTCATCGGGACGGCCACGACGGTGGCGTTGCGGGAGGCCGGGCATGAGGTGGTGGCGTGCCGGGCCCTGCGGCTGCGGGTCGACGCCGCGACGCTGGAACGTCCCACCTGGGCGCCCGCCCGGGACCAGATCGCCCGGCTCGCCGGCGAACTCGACGACGTCGAGGTGGTCGTGAACGCGGCCGGCATAGCCACCGCGGGGGCGGCCCGCACACCCATGCTGGTCGGGGGCAACGCCGCCTGGCCGCGGCTGCTCGCCGACGCCTGCGCGCGGGCCGGGGTGCCTCGGCTGGTGCACGTCTCGACGGCCGCGGTGCAGGGACGTGCCCATGTGCTCGACGAGTCGCTGCGCTACGCGCCGCTGACCCCCTACGCACGGTCGAAGACCCTCGGCGAACAGCTGCTGCGCGACGCCGCCGCGCGCGGACGGGTCGCCGTCACCCTCTACCGTCCGCCTTCGGTGCACGGCTCGGGGCGTCGGATGACCGCCGCCTTCGCCGCGTTCTGCCGCCGCTATCCGCTGGTGACCTGCGGCGACGGCGACCAGCCGGTGCCGGTCGCCCTGATCGGCAACGTCGGCGCCGTGATCGCGGCGATCCTCACCGCCGAGCACGCCCCGTTCGTCGTCGCCCATCCGTACGAGGGGCACACCGTGCGCTCGCTCTACGAGACGTTCGCGCCGGGCCGCCGGCTGCACACCACACCACCCGCGCTGGTGCGCGGCCTGCTGGACGCCACCGCGCCGACCGGGCAGTGGCTGGCACCGCTGGGCGCGCTGTGCCGCCGCGCGGACCTGCTGCTGCTCGGTCAGGCGCAGCGCCCCGGCTGGCTGCGCCACCGCGACTTCGAGCTGCCCCTGGGCCGTCCCGCCTGGCACGAGCTGGCCGCCGCGACCCGCCACGCAGAGCTTCCCCTGTCCTCGCACGTTCCCTGACGCCTGTTGGAGGTCGATCACGGTGCCCCCCACTCCCGGCCGTCGCCGCGTCCTGATCATCACCCACTACTTTCCCCCCGAGATCGGCGCGCCCCAGGCCCGGCTGTCCGAGACCGCGCGCGCCTGGGCGGCCGAGGGGCTCGAGGTCACCGTCCTGACCGGCATGCCGAACCATCCGACCGGGATGATCCCCCCCGAGTACCGCGGCGCGCTCGTGCGCACCGAGCGGGTGGACGGCTACCGGGTGCTGCGCACCTGGCTCTACGCCACCCCCAACGAAGGGGTGGCACGCAAGACACTCGGCCATCTGTCGTTCATGGTCAGCAGTGTCGTGCTCGGTGGCCGGCGCATCGGGCCGTGCGACGTCATCGTCGTGTCCTCACCGACGTTCTTTCCCCTCGGCTCGGCGTGGCTGCTCGCCCGGCGCCGCCGGGCCCGGCTCGTCGTCGAGGTCCGCGACCTGTGGCCGGCGATCTTCGAACAGCTGGGGGTGCTCACCAACCGGCGGGTGCTGGGTCTGCTGGAACGGCTCGAACTCGCCGCCTACCGGGCCGCCGACACCGTCGTCACCGTCACCGAGGGATTTCGCGACGACATCGTGCGCCGGGGCATCCCGGCCGCCAAGGTGCACGTGGTGCGCAACGGCGTCGACCTGGACCGGTTCCGGCCGGCCGAGGCCGTCCCCGCCGGTCTGCGGGCGCGGCTGGGGGCACCGGGTGACGAGCCGCTCGTCCTGTACATCGGGGCGCACGGCATCTCCCACGGGCTGGTCTCCATCGCCGACGCCGCCGCCCGCCTGGCCGGGTCGCCGCGCGCCGACGCGCGCGCCGTGCGGTTCGCCTTCGTCGGTGAGGGCGCCGACAAACGCCGCCTCGTCGAACATGTCCGTGCGCTGGGCCTGACCAACACCACCCTGCATGACGGGGTGCCCCGCGCCGAGGTCGCCGCCCATGTCGCCGCCGCCGACCTGTGCGTGGTGCCGCTGCGGGACGTGCCGATGTTCGACACCTTCATCCCGTCGAAGATGTTCGAGCTGCTCGCCGCCGGCAAACCGGTCATCGGCACGCTGCGCGGTGAGGCCGCCCGCATCCTGCTCGACGCGGGCCAGGTCGTCGTCGCACCCGAGGATGCCGAGGCGCTGGCCGCCGCCATCACCCGGCTGGCCGCCGACCCCGAACAACGCGCCCGGATGGCCCGCGACGGCCGCCGCTACGTCGAACGTCACTTCAACCGCGACACCCTCGCCCACGCCTACAGTGACCTGCTGTTTCCGCCCGATCCCAGCGCGGTGGGGACGCCCGGTGTCCCCACCCGGCGCCAGCCGACGCCCCGCCCATCGTTCGGCGGCGAGCGGGGCGTCGCACGACGTGGACTGAAGGGGACGGCATGAGAATCCTCATCACCGGCGGCAGCGGGTTCCTCGGCCGCCGGGTCGTCGCCCGCGCCGTCGCCGCCGGCCACGACGTGCGGGCGCTGGCACGCGGCGACCAGGCCGCCCGGACGCTGCGCGAGCTCGGCGCCACCGACCTGCGCGGTGACCTGGACGATCCGGCGGGGCTCGCGGCGGCCTTCCTCGCCGCCGACGCCACCGCGCTGGTCAACCTGGCCTCGCTCGGCTTCGGGCACATCGGCGCGATCCTCGCCGCCACCTCGGCCGGGCATCTGCACCGCGCGGTGTTCGTCTCCACCACCGGCATCCGCACCCGGCTGGAACCGCCGACCAAACGGGTGCGCCTCGCCGCGGAACGCGCGATCGAGGCCAGCGGCCTGGACTGGACGATCATCCGTCCCACCATGATCTACGGCGGCGCGGACGACCGCAACATGGCCCGCCTGCTCACGCTGCTCGCCCACCTGCCCGCCCCACCCCAGCCCGGACGTCCTCCCCTACCCGCGGGGTCGGGGTCGTCCGGACGGTCGGGGTGGTCCTGGCGGGTGGGGCTGCCGCCAATTCCGGTGCCGGTCCCCGGCGCCACCCACCTGCACCAGCCGGTGCACGTCGACGATCTGGCCGCGACGGTGCTGCGCGCCGTGACCGCCCAGCGCTGCGTCGGCCGGGCCTACGACGTCGCCGGACCATGGCCGCTGCCGCTGCGTGACATCGTCACCGCCGCCGGATCCGCGCTGGGACGCCGCGTCCATCCCCTGTCGGTGCCGCTGGGACCAGCCCTGCTGCTCGCCCAGCGGTACGAACGGCACGCCGCCCGGCCACGACTGAAGGCGGAGCAGATCGCCCGGCTCGCCGAGGACAAGGCCTACGACATCGGCCCCGCCCGCCGCGACCTCGGCCACCAGCCACGTCCCTTCGAGGCCGGCATCGCCGACCAGGCCGCCGCGATGGGCCTGACCACCCCCCACCCCGCACCTGCCCCGGCCGCCGGCTCCGCCAGCGCCCTCACCACCGTCACCGCCGCGGCGCCGCCGCCGCGCCAGGAGGCGCCTGGCGAGGGACACCGATCGACGCCGGGGCGCTCCGGGGCGTCCTCGTGAGCACACCGGCGGAGTTCGGCCGCTACCTGCGCACCGTCGCGCATCTGCGTCCCGGCCAGGTCGTCGCCCGCGGCCGGCTACGCGCCCAGCGCGTCGGACTGCGTCAGGCTCCCCGCCTCGCCGCCGCCCTGCTCCAGGCCCGCCCCTCGCCCGGCTACTGGCCCACGAGCCATCTCCCCCTGGACGGCCAGATCGCGCTGACCGAACCGTCCTGCCCACAGCTGGCCCGGGGCCAGCTCACCCTGCTCGGCCACACCCGTGATCTCGTGCGCTCCGACCGGCGGGACGCCCGTGGACAGGGCGCCCGCGGGTGGGACTGGGAGCAGGCCGACGCCCCCCTGCTGTGGCGCTACCACCTGCACTACTGGGACTGGGCGTGGACCCTGATCAGGGACGGCGCCCATGGCCGCGCCACGTTCGCCCGGCTCTACCTGGGCTGGCGAGAAGCGATCCCGCTCGGCCACCCGGTCGCGTGGTCGCCCTACGTGGCGTCGCTGCGGGCCTGGACCCTGTGCGCCCTGCACCCGATCCTCACCGCACCGCCCCACCCCAGCGCCGATCTCACCGCGGGTCTCACCGCGGGTCTCCTGGCACAGACGCGCGCCACGGTGCGCGCCGACCTTGGCACCCTGCACACGTACCTGCGCACGCATCAGGAGACCGACGTCGGTGGCAACCATCTGCTGAAGAACCTGAAGGCGCTGGTCGCCCTCGAGATCGCGGCCGGTGACCGCCACGGACTACGCCGCCGGCTGACCGCCCTGGTCCACCAGATCGACCGGCAGATCCTCGCCGACGGCGGCCACTTCGAGCGGGCACCCGCCTACCACTGCCAGGTCCTCGCCGACCTCGACGACATCGCCGGTCTGCTCGCCGCGGTGGGCCGCCCGGTACCCCGCGAGCTGACCGACGCCGCCACCCGGATGCGCGGCTGGCTGTCCACGGTGCTCGGACCGGACGGCACGGTGCCGCTGCTCAACGACGGCTACCCGCTCTCCGCCGCGCTCCTGCGCCGGCTGCTGACCCCCCCGTTCCCCCACCCCGAACCGCAGCCGTGCGCACCACCGTCCGGGCCGGTTCCCGTGACCGCGCCGGTCGCCACCACGAACCCGCCTGCCACCCGAGCCACCACCCGAATCGAGGCGCGGGGCGAGGCGCGGGCCGTCCTGCTGGCCGAGAGCGGACTCGCCGTCCTCACCGCCGGCGACTGGCATCTGCTCGCCGACGTCGGGCTCCCCTGCCCCGACAGCCTGCCGGCCCACGCCCACGCCGACACCCTGGCCTTTCTGCTCTGGCTCGACGCCGAACCGATCCTCGTGGACCCGGGAACCTCCACCTACGCGCCCGGCCCTCGCCGCGACCGCGAACGCGGCACCGCCGCCCACTCCACGATCACCGTGGACGACACCGACTCCACCGAGGTCTGGGGTGCCTTCCGCGCCGGGCGCCGGGCCCATCCCAGCGCCGCCGCCCTGCACCGCACGCCGACGGCGGCCACCGTCACCGCCGGTCACGACGGTTACCGGCACCTGCCCGGCGCGCCGCACCACCAGCGCCTGTGGCGTCTTGACCAGCACGGTCTCGTCCTGCGCGACCGCGTCGGCGGAACCGGTCAGCACCGCATCACCCTGCGTCTGCACTTCGCCCCCGGCATCACCCTCGCCCCGGACCCCCCGGCAGAGGCATCGGCGTTCCCGTCGCGACCGGTGCTCGTCACCCCGCTCGGGTGGAACCTGATGCTGCACACCGATGTCCCCGGCCAGTGGCGGCTGCGCACCACCCCCCGTGCCCTCGGCTGGGAGCGCACCGTGCCGGCGCTGAGCGCCGAGCTCACCGTCGACGCCGCCCTTCCCCTCACCCTGCGCACGTCCCTGACGGCGCTGCGCCCCGGCACCCCCGACCTCGGCGATCGACACCGCGTCTCCGTCCTCGCCCAGCCGGTCACCCACCCGGCCCCGCTCCGACGCTGACGCACGCACACACGCACACACGCGACGCGGGCGGCCGTCCGCTGTACCCGGGAGCCCACCGGTGGCGGCACGTGCGGCGCGGCGCGGCGCCGCCACGGAGCGGCCAGCCATGCCTACAGTGCGTCGAGTAAAGAACACTCTTGGTAAGAATTGCTGCCCGGAGCGGCCTTCGGCACACGCTGTGGACGTCGATGGGAGCCCGGCGGTCTGCGGGGAGGCGGACGCACCGATGACGTCCAGCTCAGTGCCGACGTCCGACCCGCCGCCGGCGCCGGCGGCGCACTCGGCACCGGTGGACACGGTGGGCGGCGGCGGGTTGTCCCGTGCGACGGCCGCGGTGCTGGCGGGCAACGCGGGAACACTGCTGCTGGGCACGGCCACCGGTGCGTTGGCGGCCCGGGTGCTCGGGCCGACCGGACGCGGGGAACTGCTCACCCTGCAGACCTGGGCGAGCATGCTCGCGATGGTGCTGAGCCTGGGGGTCTCCCAGGCGCTGGTCACCGACGACGGCGCGGACGAGGGGCTGCTGGCCCCGCTGCTCGCGCACGCGGCGATGGTGGCCGCCATCGGCGCGGCGCTGTTCGGCGTGGCCGCCGCCGGCGGAATCGGGCAGCGTGATGATCTCCAGTTCGGGCTGCTCGCGGTGGTCGGGGCGAGCCTGTTCGCGGCGGCGACCGTGGTCGGGTCGAACGCGGCGGGCCTGGCCCAGCGGCGCGGCCGGATGGGGGGCGAGTTCCAGGTCGTACGGCTGGTCCCGGCGGCGGGAACACTCGCGGTGTTCGTGCTCTACGCGGTGGTCGGGCAGCACAGTCCCGTGTGGTGGCTCTGCGCGATGGCGTTGACGTCCCTGGTGCCGCCGCTGGTCTACCACCTCCAGGTGCTGCGCCACCCCGGTCCGTCCGGTCCACTCGGTGCGTCCGGTCGTCGGGCCCCCGGGCGTCCGGGTGGGGGGGTGCTGCCGTCGCGGGCGTTCCTGCGGGGCGCGCTCGGGGCGTACGGCACGGTCGTCGGCGCACAGCTGATCTACAAGCTTGACCTGCTGCTGGTGGCGACCCTGCGGCCGGCCCGGGAGGTCGCGTTCTACGGGGTAGCGGTCGCGTTCGCCACCGCCTGCGCCACGATCTGCCAGGCCACCGGGATGGTCGTGTTCAGCCGGCTGCGGACGCTCGTCGACCCGTGGGAACGTGCCCGCACGGTGCGGCGGGCGACGCTGGCCACCCTCGGGCTCGCCACCGTGATCTCCACCCCGGTGGCGCTGGTGGCACCGCTGGCGATCCGGCTCGTCTACGGGGCCGACTTCGCACCGGCGACGACGGCCACCCGCGTCCTGGTGCTCGCCGCCATCCCGCAGGCGGTCGACTACCTGCTCATCCACGTGCTGCTCGGCTTTCGCACGGCGCGCACGGTGCTGACGGTGCAGGTACCGGTGGCCGTCGCGACGGTGGCCGGACTACTGCTCGCGCTGCACCACGGGGGGCTCGGCACCGTCGCCGTCGTCTCCGGCGCGACGTACACCGCGTCCGCCGCCGCGCTGTACGTCGCCTGCGCACGCCTGCTCACCCGGGCGGCCGCCGCCGACCCGGTGCACATCCCCGACCCTCGACCCTCCACCGATCCCCCGCCGCCAGCACCGATGGCACCGATGGCGCCGGTGGCAGCCGGACCATGTACCCGCGGCGGGCGGCAGCGCCGACCGCGACAACCCACCCGTCCAGGAGCACCGGACCTTCCAGGAGCAGTGATGACCACGCAGAGCCCCACCCGAGCGGACCAGACCGCGATCACAGAACGCTATCTTGACCTGCTCCGTTCCACGCTGACCTTCACCCTGTGGGACGGCGGCGACGGCAGCGTGTGGGAGCCGCGGGGCAACGCCCGGCGGCTCGTCGCCCGGGCCGTCCAGCGCCAGGGCATGGAGATCGTCCGCCGGACACCACCGGAGCATCGCGGGGACGGACGGGACTGGCCGCGGCTGGCGCACACCATGACCGGCGAACTGCGGATGCGCAACCTCCAGGAATGCGTCCAGCAGGTGATCCGGGGCGAGGTGCCGGGCGACCTGATCGAGACCGGGGTGTGGCGCGGCGGCGCCTGCATCCTGATGCGCGGCGTGCTGGCCGCCTACGGCGTCGACGATCGGACGGTGTGGGTCGCCGACTCGTTCGCCGGCCTGCCCGTGCCCAACCCGCGGTACGCCGCCGACGCCGGCGACCGCCATCACGAGCACAGCGCGCTCGCCGTCTCCGTCGACCAGGTACGGGACAACTTCCGCCGGTACGGTCTGCTCGACGACCAGGTCCAGTTCCTGCCGGGCTGGTTCCGCGACACCCTGCCGCACGCACCCATCGAGCGGCTGGCGGTGCTGCGTCTGGACGGCGACATGTACGAGAGCACCATCGACGCGCTCACCGCCCTCTACCCGAAGCTCGCCCCGGGCGGTTTCTGCATCGTGGACGACTACGGCGCCGTGCCCGGTTGCCGCGCCGCGGTGGACGACTACCGCGCCGCCCACGGCATCGACGAGCAGATCGTCTCGGTCGACTGGACGGGCGTCTACTGGCGCCGCGACCCCGCCCCCCACCAGACACCCACCACCGCACAGGCACCCACCACCGCACAGGCACCCACCACCGCACAGGCACCCGTCGCCACGCAGAAGCCAGCCGCCGCGCAGGGGCCGACCGCCCCACACGGGTCATGAGCGCACCCGCGCGGACCGGTCCGTGGACCGTCCTGATGGTCTGCACCGGCAACCTCTGCCGTTCGCCGCTGGCGCAGCATCTCGCCGCCGCCTACTTCCCGGCCAGGCGGGGCAGCCCGGGGGCCGCCTGGGTCTCCCAGCAGCTGGCGATCGCCAGCGCCGGGGTGCACGCCTGCGACGGCGACGCGATGCACCGGCACTCCGTCGAACTGCTGCGGGCCAGGGGCCTGGACCCCACCGGCTTCCACAGTCGACGGCTCACCCCCGACCTGGTCGAACGCAGCGACCTGGTGCTCTGCGCGACCCGGGAGCACCGCTCGGCGGTGGTCACGCAGTGTCCGCGGGCCCTGCGACGCACGTTCACGCTGCGCGAGTTCGCCCGGCTGACCTCGGCGGTCCGACTCGCCGACCTGCCGATCGGGCCGGTACGTCCAGCCGGGGAACTACTCGTCGCCGCCGCCCTACGGGCCCGGGCCACCGGACGGATCGTGCCGGCCGAACTCGACGATCTGACCGACCCCATCGATGAGGGCCGTCCCCGCTTCGAGGCCTGCGCCAGCATGATCGACGACGCGCTGACCGGCCCGATGTCGCTGCTCGCCCAGGCCTGTCAGGTGTGGCGCACCGGGCCGATGCCAGAGCCGGCCGGGCGTGTGCCGCGTCAGGGCGAGGGCGGCGACCGGGCATCGCGGGTGTCGCGGCACGGCGCGGAGGTCGGATGAGGATTCTCGTCGCCGACCGCTGGGTGGACGGCTACCTCGACGAGACGACGGTCGCCGGTGGCGTGCGCATCCGACCGACGCTGTGGATCACCCTGTTCCCGGTGGACGGCCAGTACTTCGTGCGTGCCGGCGGCCCGCGGGAACTCGCCGCCTACACCCGCGAGTTCGGCGTGCAGGCCGTCGCCCGCAAGGGCCTGAGCCGACTCCAGGAACGCGGCCGCAACCATCGTCACGTCGCGGTCGGCCTCGGCGTCATCCTGCCCCCCGACAGCCCCGGCCCATCCGACATCCGCGACACGTCCAGCGCCCCCGGCGGGGATCCGCTGACGGTGGGGACCACGGTCGCGTTCGTCGCGCCCGCCCATCCCGCCGGAATGGAACGGGTGGTGCTCGACCCGCGGCTGGTGCGCACCCGCCCGCGGGCCGGACGGGCCCCGGACGCGCCACTGGTGCGACGGGCCCGACCGGCCACCTCCCCGCCGGACGTCGACGACGCGCTGATCGGCTGGTCGCCGGCGTCCGGTGCGCCGCTCGACCCGGCCAGTGTCGACCGACTGGTCGACTGGCTCGCCATCGAATGGCAGGGTCCCCGCCGCGACGACCAGCTGCTTCGCGCCACCAGCGCCGTCGCCACCCGCGCCCCCCGCCGGCAGGCGCCGCCGGACACCCGGTCGGTGACACCCGGCGGGGGGCGCCCGCCCCCCCCCCCCCGGTTAGGCCCCCGGGACAAATCCTAGACCCACGTCGTTCCCCCCCCCCCGCGCGGCCCCCCCCGGCCCCCCCCGCCGGCTGGGGCCGCGGTACACCCGGGGGTTCACCCGGGGGGGGGGGCGCCGGCCCACCGCCGCCCTGTTCGGCCTCGGTCACTATGCGAAGACCCAGGTCGTCCCGCACGTCCGCGACCATCTGGACCTGGTCCGCATCCACGAGGTCGACCCTGTCCAGATCGGTACCCGGCGCAACGACCGGTTCACGTTCGACACCTCACCGCTGCCCTGTCCGGACGAGCCGACCGATGTGGACCTGATCGCCGGCTTCCATCACACCCACGCGCCGCTGGCCCTGGCCGCCCTGCGGCGCGGCGCGGTCGCCGTCGTCGAGAAACCGGTTGTCACCACCGAGGCCGACCTGGACGAACTCGAGAAACATCTGGACGCCGGCGGCCGCCTGTTCGCCTGCTTCCAGCGCCGGTACTCCCCGATGAACGCCTGGCTACGGGCCGACCTGCGCCTCGCTGACGCCACCGAGCCGATGCTGTACAGCGCGGTCGTGTTCGAGGAACCGCTGCCGGCGCGGCACTGGTATCGCTGGCCGGCCTCCCGCAGCCGGCTGGTGAGCAACGGCTGCCACTGGATCGACCATTTCCTGTGGCTCAACGACTTCGCCCCGGTGCGCCGTCAGACGGTGTCGGTCGCCCGCGGCGGCACCTACACCGTGTACGTGGAACTCGCCAACGACGCGGCGTTGTCCCTCGTGCTGACCAGTGCCGGCGGGAGCCGCTACGGGCTGCGCGAACACACCGAGCTACGGGCCAACGGGGTCACCGTCACCATCGTGGACGGCGCCCGCTACACCGCCGAGGCGGGCTCCCGGCTGCTGCGCCGCCGCCGGGTCAACCGGTTGGACGCCTACCCGGCGATGTACCGCGACATCTGCACCCGGCTGGTCACCGGCGCGCCCGGCGACACCGCCCGGGAGATCCGGGCGACCGCCGACCTCACCCTGCGCCTCGACACCGCCGCGACCTCCGACACCGGACACGGCTGAGCTCAGAACCCGGCTGGGCTCAGAACCCGGCTGGGCTCAGGATGCGGCGCGGTCGACCGGGGCGACCCGGTAGCCGGCGGCCCACCGGGTCGCCCCGGTCGTCGCCGGCCCGACGGCCGCACGTCCCGCCGGGCCCGCGGCCGCCACCGACGGCGGTGCGCTCAGCGCGGGCCCGGTGGCAAGCGGCCGGGCGGAGAGCCGGGCGGCCCATTCCCCCAGCCAGATGACGATCCGGTCACCGGCCATCGGACCGGCGATGAAGAAGCCCTGCACCTCGTCGCACTGCCAGTCGGCGAGGGTCTGCCAGGAGCGCTGCGTCTCGACCCCCTCGACGACGATGCGCATCCGCAGGGCGTGGGCGAGCCGGACGGTGGACCGCACGATCTCCGCGGCCGCCGGATCGGCGTCAAGATCCCGCAGGAAGGTGCGGTCGAGCTTCACCTCGTCCGCGGGCAGTTCCCGCAGGTAGGTCAGCGAGCAGAAGCCGGTGCCGTAGTCGTCGAGGCTGACCCGCACCCCGTGGCGGCGCAGCCCCACCAGGGTGCGTCGCGCCGCGTCCCGGGCCTCGACCAGGGTGTCCTCGGTGAGCTCGATGACCAGCACCGAGGACGGCAGCCGGTGTCGGGCCAGCGCGATCCGCACGACATCGACGAACGAGGTCTCGACGATGACGGACGCGGGCACGTTCACCGAGACGGTGAGGAAGGCCCCCCCCGCCCGCCACCGCGCGCAGTCGGCCAGGGCCTGGTCGAGCACGAACCGGGTGAGCCGCGGCATCAGCCCGGCCCGGTCGACCTCGGTGAGGAACGCCCCGGGCCCACGCAGGCCGTCGACCGGATGACGCCAACGCACCAGGGCCTCGACCCCGCTGATGCGGCCGCTGCGCAGGTCCGCCTTGGGCTGGTAGGTCACCTCGATCTGGCCACGGTCGAACGCCTGGCGCACCTCGGCCCGCAGCAGCAGCCGCGCCCGGTTGACGGGTGCCTCGCCGGGCTGGCCGTCCCGGGTCCGTTTGTGCGCGTGCATCGCCTGCTCGGCGTGCCGCAGCAGTTCGTGCACGGTGCGGCCGTGCTGCGGGGACCGGGCGATGCCGATGCTCGCGTCCGGCCGGACCGGCGTGGCCGCCAGCATGACCGGTGGTTCGAGGGCGGCCCGCAGGTCCGCGGCGACCCGTTCGCAGCGGGCGGCGTCGATCCCGCGGAGCAGGACGGCGAACCCGTCCCCGTCGATCCGCGCCAACAGGGTGGACGCGGGCAGCGCGGCGCGCAGACGGCGACCGACCGTGGCGATCAGGCGATCGCCCTGCTCGTGGCCGAGCGCCAGGTTGACATCCCGCATCCCGTCCAGATCGAGCAGCAGCAGCCCGACCGGGGCGACCCCGCGGGAGCGGTGCCCTCCCCCGCCAAGCCAGCGCCCGGCGACGTCGAGCAGATGCCGCCGGTCAGGCAGCCCGGTCAGTTCGTCGCGCCCCGGTGCGCGCCAGCCGGCCCCACCGCCGCTCGCCGCCCGGCCACGCAGCCGGGTGAGACCGAAGGCGACCGCGGTCAGCAGAAAGGTGGCCAGGGACGCCAGCAACGCCGACACCACGCTGGACGCGACCCGCGCCGCATCCGACGTGCCGGCCGGAGGCGCCGCTGCCGAACGAAGGCCGACCTCCACCCCGCACACGAGCACGATCACCGCGAACAGGACGCTCGCGAACACGATCGCGCGGATCACCTGGCTGGTGGAACCGGTCTGGCCCGGACGCCCGACCTGCCCGACCCGGTCGAACTGCCCGACCCGGTCGAACTGCCCGGCCCGCTCGACAACGGTCGCTATCCCGACCGCTGCCCGCCCGGGTTCACGCGCCTGCGCGGGCGTCCGCCCGGCCCCGACGATCCGGCCCGCCACCCCATCCGTGCCAGCTCCGCCAGCCGGCCCGGGATCGTCCACCAGGCCCGCACCCCCGGCCGGCCCGGTCACCACCTGCGGCCCGGCGTCCAACGCCGACCTGCAGGTGTCGACCGGCCCGGTGACAGACCGCTGTACCTGTGGTGCCCCCTTGCCCACGACGCACCCGTCGCGAGGAGAACGCCCACCCGGGTCCGGACCTGAACCTGCCGGGTCGCGGTCCGCCGGGTCGCGACCGCTCAGCCCGCCCCTCCCGGTGTGGGCGGCCGCGTGTCGGGAGGTTCGCGTCTGGTGCGCCACTCGACGCCTGCCGTCGACGTGGACCGCTGACCAGCGCCCATTCTGATACCGCCATTTCATGGAATTCCCCCGAAGACGATCCCGCCACGGACCCACAACCACACGCGTCGACCACAGGGGCTCTGGCCTGTACACCACCGCCTCCATCAGGCGCGGCTGCCGCGATGCCGCAGGCACCGATGCCCACACTTTGCGAGCGTAACGCCGCCCATGGCGCAGGATATCCGATGACCGACTTTCCGCCGCCCCCAGACCGACCACCACGCCACGGTCCGCGGTGCCGAGATGGGCTCCCTGTCGACCAAAGCACAAAGGAACATCGAGGGCTTTCCCGCTCCGACGGCGGGACCACGCCGTGTCCATTCCACCGAATCATCGGAAGCGCGGGCGACCGTCGCCCCCCGTCCACCTCGGCCCACTGGTTGCAATTTACGACCCACTCAACTACCCATAGTTACCTGACCATTCGGCAGAACCGCCTCCACCGCAGGAAAGACCACAAACATCAGCAGGGCCACCACGCCCAGCAGCAGCAGTGCAGCTACCAACGGCCGCACGCGACCGGAGCCGGGGAGGTGGCGGTACAGCCAGGCGTACATCGTCAGCGCCTCCTCGCGCATTCACCCGACAGCCAGCGCCGGCGGCGGGCCTGCCGACTTCGCGGTGGTGTCCACCAGCTCGCCGTACACGATCAGTCGATGACTGGCCGAATATTCAGGATGACAGGTTGTCAAGGTGATGAGGCTCTTCGTCGGAACCTCTCCCGCATGCTTTGGCACGGGATATGTAACATCTACCCGATTTGGGGTCACAACCTCGGAGCCAGAGACTCGGTACGTGTAGTAACGATCCTGAACCTCGACGACGATGGCGTCACCGGGCTTCAATTCATCCAGACGATTAAAAGGTTTTCCATACGTGGTCCGATGCCCCGAGACCACGAAGTTCCCGACCTGACCGGGCATCGCCGTACCCGGGATATGCCCAGGTCCGCGACGCAGGTCCGGCGCCGAGACGCCCTGCACGACGACGGGCGCGTAATCCCGTCCAAGCCGCGGAACCCGAAGAATCGCGACACCGTCACCGAGGGGCACCGCCGGTGGGGGTGGTGCCGTCCGAGGCGCGGACGGCACGGGCACCCGCGGCGCCGGGCGGCTCCACGACTGCTCGAGCTCATGGTGCAGGCGGTCCTGGGTCCGGGCGGCGAACAGGTCCGTGACCCACAACTGGTAGACGAGGAACAGGACGACCAGCACCCCGGCGGTCATCAGCAGCTCGGACAGACCCCGCCCGAGCCGCCCCACCCACACCGGCCGCCCGCCACCACGACCGCGGCGACCGTGACCGCGACGATCTGGCTGACCGCCACCTGCCGCCAGCCAGCCGTCCGCGGGGGAACCGGCGCGCTGCGTCGGCGGGCCGGCGACGCCAGCTTCACCACCGGCACCAGGTGCGGGTGGTGAAGCGGCGGGGCCGGCGATCGAGCCGTCCGCCGCCTGCTCATCCGCACCCATGGGGATCGACGACGCATCAGCCACGGCCCGACTATGCCACTCGATGACTACTCTGTGTGAGCATTGGGACAAGGGCGTCGTGGCGCGAACCCGGAGACGCCGACACCGCCACCTTGCCTCACGAGGTGAGACGATTCTGTTACTCTCTGTTTCGATCCGCACGAGAACACGACTGCCGTGCGCTCCGTTCCCACCGCGCACCAAGCCAGGGGGCCCGATGAAAACCGTGGCCGTCATCGTCCACTGGGGTCCCAGCGCTCCCACGGTGGACGTCGCCGAGCGGCTCGAGGCCTGTCCGTCCATCGCGCAGGTCGTGGTGGTCGCCAACGACCAGAGCGCGCGTCCACCGGACCTGCCCGCGGCGTCCGCGTGGTTGATCCCCCCGCGCAATCTCGGCTTCGGTGCGGGCTTCGCGTTCGCCTGCCGCGACCATCCGGGCGCCGAGGCGTTCCTGCTGGTGAACAACGACATCCGGATCGACGAGGCCACGATCACGGCCTGTCTGCACCTGCTGCGCGGCACGAACATCGGCGTCGTCGCCCCGACCCTGGTCAACGGGGACGGCCTGCAGTCCGGCGCCGCTCGGCTGAGTCCCGTCCTGGTGGCGCCGCGAGCCCGTCGCCCGCCGCAGGATCGGCCCTGCGAGGCCGACTGGGTCACCGGCGCGGTGATGTTCATCAAGATGGACGTGCTGCGGCGCATCCCCTTCGACGGCCGGTACTTCCTGGGCTTCGAGGATGTCGACTTCTGCTACCGCGTGCGCGACGCCGGCTGGAGCGTGGTGCTCAGTCCCGCCCGCGCGTGGCACACCGGAAGCACGACCATCTCGCGTGGCGGCTGGGGCTACTACGTCGTGCGCAACCGGTTGTGGTTCACCCGGCTGCGCGGATGGCGGCTGCGCACCACACTGGTCGCCGCGACCGCCGCCACGGTCGTGCTGCCCCGATCCCTGCTGCTGGATCTGGCCCGCGGACGTGGGTTCGCCACGTCCGCGCTGGTCCGCCATGGTCTTCTGGACGGTCTTGGACCGATTCCCCCGCTCGGTGAACCGCACGCCGACGAGCCCCGCGCCGCGCGATGGACCGCCTGGTCATGACCCCGCCATGACCGTCCCGAGCAGGGCGGGGTCACACCGATCCGGCTGGACGGACTCAACCGCCCGCGCGCGCCACCGGAGACCGGGTCGGGGCGGCGGCGGACGCGGACGCGGTGGGCGAGACAGCGGCGGGCGCGGCGGGCGCGGTGACAGTGGGCGCGGGGACAGCCGGCTGTGCGGCTTTACGCCGTGGCCGGGGCGCCGTGACGGGCCGGGTGCCGATGTCCGCGGGACGGGCGGCGGGCAGCGGGCGCAGCGGCGCGGTCAGAAACAGCGACTGCCAGGCGTACAGGTTCGGCATCTGGCGCAGGACGAACTGGTCGGCGCCCCGCACCCAGCCCTCGGGCAGGAACTCCCGGCTGCGCCACCACGGCAGCCCACCGGTCGAGGCATCGGCCAGAATCCGCAGTCCGCCGGACACCAGCAGGCGCCGGGCCGAGGTCACGGTGAAAAAGCGCAGGTGGGTGGCGTCCATCAGGCCGGTCTCGGTGTACTCGAAGTGTCCGAGCAGGAACTTCGCCCGCTGCCGGTAGTGCAGCACGTTCGGCAGCGCGACCAGAATCCGGCCGCCGGGCGCCAGCACCCGCCGGGCCTCGCGCACCAGCGGCGTCGGGTCGGCGAGGTGCTCGAGGATGTGCGAGAGCACGACGAGTTCGTAGGAGCCGTCCGGGGCGAAGGGCAGGCCGTCGGCGAGGTCGGCGAGTTCGATCCGGTCGCACTCACGCCCCGCGGCGGCCCGCTCGGACGGATCGTTGGTCACGCCGGTCACCTGCCAGCCACGTTCTCGCAGCAGCCGGGCGTTGTCACCGGCGCCGCAGCCACAGTCCAGGGCCCGTCCCGGTCGGATGTCGACGAGGTCGAGCAGGTCGGGATTGCCACCGTTGCGATACCGCAGGTCGAGCTCCATGGACGACTCCTTGTCACCGTAGGTGCGGCACACGGCCACGAGCCCACAGCCGTACGCGGATGTGCACTTAGAGTAACGCCAGCGTGACGCCGACAGGTTGAAGCAGTCGACACCACGACCGCCGCAACGGCTGCCGGGCTCATGCCAGTCACAAAGGAGCTCCCATGGAACCGGGCATCGAAGCGCCCAGGAATCCCCACGCCGACGGCGAGCCGGCGCGCGCGCCATCACCCGACACGCTCACCGCGCCACCGCGCGCCCCGTCGGGCGTGGCGCGGCTCATCCCCCGCCCCCGCCGGGCCGACCAGGCCACGCAACCCGCGTCCACCAGCGTCGCCAGCCATCCCAGCGGCACCGCGCCCGGCGACAGCACCGGCGGCGAGACCCTCGCCCGGGTGTTCACCGGCCCGAACTGCCTGTCCGCGCAACGGCTGATGTTCGCCTGGGTCGTCCTGCTGCTGCACGGACTGGCGCTCAGCGGTCACCACACCCCGGCCCTGGGCAAGCACGAGTACGACGCGGTGGCCCTCGACGGCTTCTTCGCCATCAGCGGCCTGCTGGTGACACACAGCGCCCGGCGGCTACCGCTGCGTCGGTTCATCCGGCACCGGGCGCTGCGCATCCTGCCGGGCTTCTGGGTCTGCCTGATCTTCGTCGCGTTCGTGATCGCCCCGCTGGGCTGGTTGCACGTCCATGGCACCCTGCACGGCTATCCACTGACCGGACCGCACGGCGCGCTGCACTACGTCACCGACAACGCGCTGGTACGGATGCGCTTCTACGACATCGGCGGCACCCCGACGGGCACCTTCTTCCCCGCTCCCGGCTCCACCGCGCCACTGGCCTGGGACGGCTCGATGTGGTCGCTGTGGTGGGAGGTGCAGTGCTACCTCGGGATCCTCGCGCTCGCCCTGGTCGGGCTGCTGCGCCGCCGACCGGTCCTGGTGATCGGCGCGATCACCCTGGGGCTCGCCCTGGTCGAGGCCCTCGGTCCCGCCGGTATCCTGCCGGCCCGGCTGTCCCCGGACATGTTCCGGTTCGCACTGAACTTCCTCGCCGGTTCGATCGTGTGCCTGTACGCCGACCGCATCCCGGTCTCGGGCCGAATCGCCGCCGTCGCCGGGGTGGTGTTCGTCGGTTCCCACTTCGTCCAGGACATGCCGCTGATCTCGGCGATGCCCCTGGCCTACCTGTGCGCCTATCTGGGCATCCGGGTGCCGCTCCACCGTCTGGGCACCCGCCGGGACCTCTCCTACGGCCTGTACATCTACGGCTTTCCCATCCAGCAGCTCGCCACCGTGTACGGGCTGCACCGCCAGGGGATCCTCGTGTACCTGCCGGTGACGGTCGTGGTGACGGTGGTGCTCGCCGCGGCCAGCTGGTACCTCGTCGAAGCGCCGGCGCTGCGCCACAAGTCCCCCCGCCCCAGATCCCGACCCGGCGCCCACAGCACGCGCGCCATCCGCAAAACCATCAGCACGATCGGCACCAGTTCAGCCACGTTGAGCTCACCGGACACGGGACGGCGCGCGGGACGACTACCAGGGGAATGATTAGCATCACCTTCCGTGCAGCTACTTCGACGGATCTCTCCCCCAGCGCCGGATGCCGACCGCGCCGCCCGCGTCCTGCTCCTGACCCTCTCCGGCGGGCTCGGTGGCGGCATCGAGCGCTACCTCACGACGGTGGAGGAGACCCTGCGCGCGGGCGGCGCCGAGCTGACCAGGGTTGACATGCTCGAACCGGGCGTCGAGGCGACCCCGGGCAACCGGGCCCGGTTCGTCCGCCGGGCGCTGAGCACAGCCCGACGCTTCGGCACCGCCGACAGCGTCGTGGTCGGTCACGCCAACCTGATCCCGGTCGGCGCGGCCGCGCTGCGCCTGACCCGGGCCCGGTTCGGCCCCGTGCTGTTCTACGGCACCGACATCTGGAGCATGCGCGCCGCCGACCGCGCCCTGCTGCGCGCCGACCCGCTGCTGCATCCGGTGACGATCAGCTCGTACAGCGCGGGTGCGCTGTCCACGGTCGGGGTGGCGCCGATCCTGCCGCCGGGGATCTCCCCGGCGTGGCGCACGACGCTGCTCGGCGAATCGAGCCGGCGCCGACCGTTGCCGCCGGTGCCCACCATGCTCAGCGTGTTCCGGCTGGCCGACTGGTCCGGCAAGGGCGCCGCCGTGCTGCTGGCGGCGCTCGCCACCATCCGCGCCGAACTCGGCCCGGTGCGCCTCGTGCTCGCCGGGCAGGGTCCGGCGCCGGGCGCGCTGCACGAGCTGGTGTCCGCGCATCCCGACACCGAGGTCGTCGAATCCCCCGCGGACGAGGAACTCGCCCGCCTCTACGCGACCGCGGACCTGTTCGTGCTCTGCACCCGTACCCACACCCCCACCCGCGGCCGCCCGGCCAGCGGGGAGGGTTACGGCATCGTCCTGCTGGAGGCGCAGCTCGCCGGCTGCGCGGTCGTCGGCCCCGCCTCCGGCGGTAGCCACGACGCCTACCAGGACGGTGTCACCGGCCAGACCCCGGTCGACGAGTCCGCGGCGGCCCTCACCGAGATCCTGCGCGGCATGCTCGCCGACCGGGCCCGCCTCGCCCGCACCGGACGGCGCGCCGCCGAGTGGGCCGAGGCCGCCACCCGCCCCGACGACTACGCCCGACTCGTCTTCACCGCCCTGACCGGACGCCCCGCCGCCCCCACCGAGCCCCCGGACCTGCCCACCCAACCCGCCGGCCGGCCGGCCACCGCCCCCACCCGCTCCACCCCACCGCCCGCCCGCCCCACCCAGTCGGCCAGCCGCGTCCCCCCCTCCCCCGGCCGCCCCTCGCCGTCGGGACCCGGTTCCGCCTTCCCCCGGTCCAGGTCCACACCATGAGCGCCCCCTGCGCGGCGTCCCTGCTCGTCGACTGCGCCGGTGCGCGGGTCGGGGGCGCGAAACGCCTGCTCAACGAGTTCGACCTCTATCTGCGCGACCGCGAGCTACCCGGCCTCCACACCATCGGACGCGACCGGTCCCTCGGCGCGACCTGGCTGTTGCGACGCGAACGGGAACAGACCCGCGGCGTACGGTTCGACCGGTCGCTGGCGCTGAACAACGTCTCGTTCGTGACCGCCGGCCGGGAGCGGCACGTGCTCGTCCACGGCGCCCAGCACTTCCTGCGCCGCGCGGAGATCCGCCAGCTCGGCCGCCGGATCAGCCCCGCGGTGCACGCCCAGGCGCCGATCGTCTGGGCGGCGCTGCACCGGGCCGACCGCGTCTTCGTCCCGTCGACCAGCATGGCCGAGCGGGTCGCCACCTACGTTCCGTCCGTGCGCAACCGGCTGATCGTCGCCTTCAACCCGGTGACACCCCCCGACCCGGCGTCCACCCCCGCGTGGAAGGACCCCGCGGGCGCGACCGAGACGACCAGGGCGCGCGGACGCGACAGCGATCCGGTCGACTTCCTGTGCCCGGTCGTGATCCTGCCGCAGAAACTGCTGACCGGACGGCTACGCGCCGGACTCGCCGCACTCGACATCCTCGCCGGCCCCCCGCACCGCATCGATGCCACCCTGAGCGTCACCGGTCGCGCCGATCAGCTCGAGGATCCGACTGTGGCCCACCATCCCCGGCTACGCCTGGTCGGCGAGCATCCCGCCGAGGCCGTCATCGCCATGATGGCCCGCTGCGACGGCATCTTCTTTCCGCTGGAGCTGGAGTCGTTCGGCTATCCGATGGCCGAGGGCCGCATGATGGGCGTGCCGGTGATCGCCCGCGACAGCGCCCACAACCGCGAGATCGCCGGCCCCGCCCTCGTCGGCTACCAGCGGGAGTCCGCCGAGGACATCGCCACCGCCCTGCACGCCGCCCAGGCGATGTCACGCTCGGCGACCCTGAAGCCCGACGAGCGCGGCCACTTCGACCGCGGCCGCTACTTCGACCAGCTCCTCGGCCTACCCCCCGCCCACTGACCGCGCGTTCCCGACTCGCCGACCACAGCACCCCCGCCGGCCCGTCCCCGCTGATCCGTGCCCGCTGGCCTGCCCCACGGATACGGGCGCCGCCCCTCGGATGAGGGCCACGTTCCGTGACATCCGTGGCGGCGGGTCAGCCGCGTGGATCCGGGGACCGGCGCGGCCAGGGGCCGACGTGTGGTCGGCGATCCACGAGAAGCGCCTAGTGGCCGAGCGGGTCGAGGTCCAGCCGTTCGAGGGAGTCAAAGTGGCCGGGCGGGGTGGACTGCGCCGGGACCGCTGCGGCGAGGCCCCGGTGCGGCGTGGCCCCAGCCGTCGTACCAGCCGCGGCCGGCCCACCGATCTCGTCGTATGCGCCGAACTCGTCGTATGCGCCGAAGTCGGCGGACCTGTCGGACCCGGCGGACGGCCGGGGCGGAGTCAGGTCGAGGCGACGGGCGACGACGAGGTGCTGGCCGGTGACGTCGTCGTCGACGTCCACCAGGGTGGACATCGGGATCAGTTCCAGTTCGCCGAAGCCGGCATCGGTGATCAGCCGGCGCACCTGGTCGGCGGACCGTCCGAAGCAGTTGAGGGCGAACCGCAGGCGCACCCGGCCGACCAGGCTCCGCTCCGCGCGCCACTGCGCCTCGGTGCGCCAGGCCGGATCGTCGATCACCACGTGGAGCAGGAGACGTCCACCGGGGCGTAGGGCGCCGTGCCAGTCACGCAGCGCCGCGGCGACCACCTCGTCGGTCAGGTGCTGCACGACGGCGATGCAGTAGACGACGTCGACGTCGCGTCCGCTGCGGTGGAAGTCCTCCGCGACGAGGTACTCCAGGTTGGGAGCCGGGTTCAGCACCCGCGCGCAGGCCAGCACACCGCGGGAGACGTCGACCGCGGTCAGGGCGTGGACCCGCGGGGCGACGGCGGCCGCGAGATAGCCCGGGCCGCACCCGACGTCGAGGACGTCGTCGTCCGGGAGCAGGTAGCGACCGAGCAGGTCATGGGCGAGGATGACGCGACTGCGCCGGTTGCGCTCGGCCGCGGCGTCGCGGTCATGCTCGTCCGGCTGGAAGTAGTGCGGGCTGAGCGAGAGCAACCGCAGGGCCATGCTTCGGCGGTACCGGGCTGGCGTCGTTGCCAGCAGTACCGGCACCCACCGGGCGCCCAGAAAGTTCTGCGTGCCGGCTGTGGCGAGGGCATAGCCCACCAGGGAGCGAAACCGACCACCGAACGTGGCTGGACTGCCGGGCATGCTCGCCGTCCTCTCGGCCACCGGCGGCACCGGACGTGCCACCGCGCACCGGACCGACGAACATCGACGGCGACCACGGCCGTCGAAGATCATCAAACCCGACTATCGCCAAGAGTATTGATACGAACACTCACGGTCAACAACCGTCGCGGCTCGGCCCGCCGGCCGAGATGCTCCGCTCCGGCGGAAAGGTCTATTCCAGGTAGTCGCGCAGCTTCTGGGAGCGCGACGGATGACGCAGCTTGGACAGCGTCTTGGACTCGATCTGGCGGATCCGCTCCCGGGTGACGCCGAACTCGCGTCCGACCTCCTCCAGGGTGCGCGGGTGACCGTCGGTAAGGCCGAACCGCAACTGGATGACCTTCTTCTCCCGGTCGGACAGGGTGTGCAGCACCGAGTCGAGCTGCTCCTGCAACAGGATGAAGCTGGCCGCGTCGACGGGGACGACCGCGTCGCAGTCCTCGATGAAGTCGCCGAGGTGGGAGTCCTCCTCCTCACCGATGGGCGTCTCCAGCGAGACCGGCTCCTGGGAGACCTTGAGGATCTCGCGGACCTTGTCCGGAGTGAGATCCATCTCCTTGGCGATCTCCTCCGGGCTCGGCTCACGGCCGAGGTCCTGGAGCAGCTGGCGCTGGATGCGGATCAGCTTGTTGATCGTCTCGACCATGTGCACCGGGATGCGGATGGTGCGGGCCTGGTCGGCGATGGCCCGCGTGATCGCCTGCCGAATCCACCAGGTGGCGTAGGTCGAGAACTTGTAGCCCTTGGTGTAGTCGAACTTCTCGACCGCCCGGATCAGACCGAGGTTGCCCTCCTGGATGAGGTCCAGGAACAGCATTCCGCGCCCGACGTAACGCTTGGCGATCGAGACCACCAGGCGCAGGTTCGCCTCGACCAGCTTGCGCTTGGCGATCTGACCGTCGCGCTCGATGGCCTCGAGATCCCGACGCATCTGCGGCGAGGTCTTCTTGGTCGCCACCGCGAGCTTCTCGGAGGCGAACAGACCGGCCTCGATCCGCTTGGCGAGGTCGACCTCCTCCTCCGCGGTGAGCAGCGGGACCTTGCCGATCTCCTTGAGGTACATGCGTACCGGGTCGGAGGTCGGGGCCTTGAGCGCGAGTTCCTCCTCCTCCCGGCGGCGCCGGGCGAGCAGGTCGGCCTCGTCGGGGTTCTCTCCCCCCGCCTCCAGCACCTCGATGCCCTCGTCATTGAGCACCTGCAGGACCGTCTCGGCCTGCTCCGGGGGGAGCTCCGCCGCCTGGATGGCGACCGAGACATCCTCGGTGGTGAGGAAACCGATCTCCTTGCCCCGGGTGATGAGGTCCTTGACCTCGTCCACCTGGGCTTCGCGGGGTAGGACGGTAGGACTCATGGGCGGAATCTCGTCACTTCCTTCTCGGGATCGACCCAGGTTACGCGGCACCTACGCCCCGTTCCCGGAGTTGACGCTTGTGCTGTTCCAAAGCGATCAGCTCACCGTAGGCACGGTTGAAGGCATCCGTGTCGGTCGCCGCGTTGAGCCGCTGCACCCGCGACTTCAGGTCGGCGATCCGACGTGTCACATGTAGCTCCTGTACGCGAGACATCTGCTCGTCGACATAACGATCATCAACATCGCGGTCCCACAACAACCTCTCCACGGCCAGGGCGGTGACGACCCGCCGTAGTTCCTCCTCGGTCGCCGCCGCCGACAGTTCGGCGACCCAGGCGCCGACGCCACCGGTTCTCGCCAGCCCCCCGTACACCCCGCCAAGCCGTGCGATGAGCTCACGGACGGCGCGATGCGCGGGAACGGTGAACATCTCCGGAGGCAGCGGGTCGAACATCGCCGCTGCGAACCCCGGGTACTGGATGGCGAGCTTGAGTGCCTCCCGCTCCACGACGGCGGCAGGGTCGGCGGAGTCGACCGTACCCGCCCGACGTGGGCCCACGGTGGAGGCGACCGCGGCGGATCCACTCCGCCCGCCGCGCGCGCCACCCGACGCACCCGCGGCGATCTCGCCCCGCGTGCCCCCGGCCATCGCGCCGACCCGAGCCCCGCCCGCCCCGTTCGCCCCAGCCCCGGCACGATCCGTGGCCGTGGCGCGTCCGCGGTGCTCGGCGACCCGGGAGGCGACGAACCGCTCGTCGAGGAAGCCAAGCCAACGGTCGAGATTGACCGCGTACCGATGTCGCAGGCCGGTGTCCTTGATCCGACCGACCAGCGGGGCGGCGGCGTCCAGCGCCGCGAGGCGACCCTCGGTGGTGTCGAGGTCGTAGCGCCCGATCACGCCGCGCAGAGCGAACTCCACCAGCGGCACCCGCCGGGCGACCAGTTCGCGTACCGCCGCGTCACCGCCGCGCACCCACAGCTCGCACGGATCAAGCCCGCTGGGCTCGACGGCCACGAACGTCTGGGTGGCGAAGCGCTCCTCGTGCTCGAAGGCCCGCATCGCCGCCTTCTGGCCGGCGGCATCACCGTCGAAGGTGAAGACGACCTCGCCGCGGCGCTCGTCGGAGTCCATCAGCAGGCGACGGACCACCCCGACATGCTCCGCGCCGAACGCCGTGCCACAGGTCGCCACCGCCGTCGTGACCCCGGCCATATGACAGGCCATGACATCGGTGTAGCCTTCCACCACCACAACCTGATAGCGCCGGGCGATGTCGCGCCGGGCCATCTCCGCGCCGTACAGCAGGCTCCCCTTGCGAAAAAGCGGAGTCTCGGGCGTGTTGAGATACTTCGGGCCGGCGTTGGCCGAGCCCTGCTTCGGCGTGGCGGCGTGCGAGGTGTTGCCACCTTCGAGCAGCCGCCCGCCAAATCCCACGACATCACCCGCCAGATCGCGGATCGGCCACATCAGCCGGTGGTGGAAACGATCGATCAGGCCGCCCCGGGAGCCCGGTTTGGACAGGCCGCCCAGCACCAGATCCTCGCTGGTGAACCTGCGGGCCAGCAGGTGGCGGGTCAGCGTGTCCCACCCGGTGGGGGCGTAGCCGACCCCGAAGCGGTGCGCGGCCTGCGCGTCGAACCCACGGGCGGTGAGGAACTCCTGGCCGGCGCGGGCCGCGGGATGCGCGCCGAGCTGCTCCGCGTAGAACTCCGCGGCCACCCGGTGGGCCTCCAGCAGCCGCTGCCGCTGGCTGGACACGGTGCGGTCGGTGACACCGCCGCCCTCGTAGGTCAACGTGACCCCGGCCCGACGGGCCAGCCGCTCGGCGGCCTCCCGAAAACTCAGCCCGTCGATCTCGCGGACGAAGGAGTACACGTCGCCGCCCTGCTGGCAGCCGAAGCAGTGGAACAGCCCGGTGGCGACGTTGACGTAGAAGGAGGGGGACTTCTCCTCGTGGAACGGGCACAGACCAGCCAGCTCGTTGCGGCCCGCCGGACGCAGTTGGACGTACTCGGAAACCACGTCCGCGATCGGCGAGCGCTCTCGGACGAGGGCTACATCGGCATCACGGATGCGTCCGGCCATCCGCGCCTCCCCTCGTCCCTGCCGGGCGGGGAACCCCGCCCGGGGCAGACCACCCACCAGACCTGTGCCCAGTTGTACCCAGTGAACCGATCTTCCGAACACGGATCGCGAGCCCCCGGCGGGGGACGGCGACCGATCGCGCGCCGCCCCACACATCGGTCCTACCGGTGCGATGGTACGTGTCGTAGGCGCGACAGTACCGATCATGCCACGGGAATGTTGTGGATGACGTCCCCGACCAGCACCGCAGTCAACCGGGCGGCCTGCGTGACCGGATCGGGTGATCGCCGTGCGGGGAGGGCACGCACCTCCCCCACCCGGGGTACGGCGGCCGCGACCCGCCGGTCCCACCTGTTCGCCATGTCGGGCACAACGTTCATCCAACCACCGCGAAGCGGTCATCGCCGGCCACCCGCCGCCAGCTGGACGCGGCTCACAACCCATACTTGACAGGACGCGCGACGCCTACTAAGCGTTGCGCGAACAGCGCGCCCGGCATCACGGGGACTCCGCGCTCAGGCCGGCCCGCCTTCACAGGCCGCGGCGTTCGGGTCGACCACGCAGCGCCGCGTGGCGCCGCACCGCGCTCGCGTCGGTCAGCCGCGCCACCTGGTCGATGATCACGCGTAGGCGGGCGGCGTCGTCCGCCGCGTCCTCGAAGGCCGGCCGCAGCGCCGGGTCAAGCGTGCGGGGCGCGCCCGCGTGCAGCAGGTCGACGAGTTCGCCGACCAGTTCACGCTGACGTGCCTGGCGGGCCCGCGCCCCGGGCCGCTCCATCACGTACCAGGCGGTGACGCCCTTGAGCGCGGCGCACTCGGCGATCGTCGCCTCGTCCACGACCAGATCCGCCCGGTGCCGCGTCAGGGGCCCCTCGGGCTGGCGCGCCCGGGTCGCACGCACCGCCGCGCCGGAGAACCGGCCGATGAGCTCGCTCGTCATCGCCCGCAGCGCCGCCTGACCGCGGGTCGAGGTGATCTCCGAGCGCGGCCACCACGGCTGCGCCCGCAGGGTGTCCAGGGCCACCGCGACGGCCGCCGCCGAGGCCTCCGGGAAACGCTGTGCGGTCGCGGCGGCGAGTTCCCCGCGATGGCCGGGATCATCCAGGGCGGCCAGCTCGATGTGACCGGCGACGACGCCGTCCTCGAGGTCGTGCACCGAGTAGGCGACATCGTCGGCCCAGTTCATGATCTGTGCTTCGACACAGCGCCGGGCCGGTGGCGCACCCTCGCGAAGCCAGTCCAGGACCGCCAGGTCGTCGGAGTAGGCACCGTACTTCGGCGTCCGCGGGTCCGGCCCCGCGCCGCGTACCCACGGGTACTTCGTCGCCGCGTCCAGGCTCGCCCGGGTGAGATTGAGACCGGCGCTGCGGCCGCCCTCGTCGACGATCTTGGTTTCCAGTCTCGTCAGCTCGCGCAGGCTCTGCGCGTTGCCCTCGAAGCCACCACACGACGCGGCCGCGATGTCCAGCGCCAGCTCGCCATTATGCCCGAATGGGGGATGGCCCAGGTCATGCGCCAGGCAGGCGGTGTCGACGAGATCGGGGTCCGCGCCGAGCTGCTCGGCGAGCTCCCGACCGACCTGGGCCGTCTCCAGCGAGTGGGTCAGCCTGGTCCGCGGGAAGTCGTCGTCGAGCGGCCCCACGACCTGCGTTTTCCCTGCCAGACGGCGCAATGCGCTCGAGTGGAGCACCCGGGCACGATCCCGGGCGAAGGGACTACGCGGCTGCGGTGTAGCCTTCGGGCGCTCCGCGACCCGACGGACTGTATCCAACCAGCCATACCACTCTGCGACCACGATCCTGAGGGTATCGGGCCGATCTGCGGACTCCGACGGATCGCTGCGACGATACTTTGTGCGCACCCCTCACCAAATCGGCCCGGAGGCCCGCCGTGGACAAACTCGTCAAGTACGCCGCGATCGCATTCCTCATCTTCTTCGTGGTGACTGCACCGAACAGTGCCGCAAGTATCATCGACCGCGTGTTCGGATGGCTGCAGTCATGGGCCAGCGGGGTCTCCGAGTTCGTGAGCGACACCGCGCTGTGACCCCGGCGGCTCCCCCGGCCGTACCGGGGGTCCCCGACCGGACCGCGAGGCAGTTCACGCCTGCCGCGGCGTCTCGGTGTGGGATCGGTGCCCAGCAAGCCACGATCTCTGGGACACTGAGATCGTGGTGAGACTCCAACTGCCAGATCCGGCTCAGCGCGACACGAAGTACCTGGCCTCACAGGAGCGCCTGGTCATGATGGTCCGCCAGCACTGGGCGATCCTGCTCCCCGTCTTCCTGCAGACGGCGGGGTCGGTGCTGCTCGCTCTGGTGGCGAACGTCCTGTTCGCCGCGCAGGACGTCGACGCGGGCTTCATCACCATCCTGCTGTGGTACTTCGCGCTCTTCATGATCCTGCGCATGCTCTGGAAGCTCGCGGACTGGCAGTTCGACCACCTGATGATCACGGACAAGCGCCTGCTCAAGGTGTCCGGGATCTTCTTCCGCAAAGTCCAGACGATGCCACTGTCCAAGATCACGGACCTGACCTACAACCGCGACCCCATGGGGCGGCTGCTCGGCTACGGCGAGTTCGTGGTTGAGTCCGCCGGGCAGGACCAGGCGCTGTCGAACATCAAGTTCCTGCCGCGCCCGGACCGGCTCTACCTCACGCTGGTCGACATGACCTTCGGTGGGGCGCCATCTCCCGCGGGCGACGACTGAGCCGTCGGCAGGCGGGCCGGCGGCCGCGACTGGGCCGGCGATCATGCCGGACGGTGGCAGCACATCCGCAGAACGAACGGGGCCGGGGGGATCGATCCCCCCGGCCCCGTTTTTCGTTCCGGTTCCGTCACCGCTCGGCGGACGGCCGCCTCGTTCGGCGGCGGCCGCCGCTCAGCCCCGCGGGCTCAGCGCAGCAGGTCGCGCGCCGCGTCGACGATGTGCGGCGCCGAGATGCCGGCGGCGTCCAACAGTTCGACAGGCGTGCCCGAGCCGGGCAGCGACCGCACCGCGAGGTGGCGCACCGACAGCGGGAGGCCGCTGTCGTCCAACGCCGCGAGCACCGCGCTCGCCAGACCACCCTCGGGGTAGTGGTCCTCGGTGATCACGATGCGCCCACCGGTGGCCCGCGCCGCCTCGAGCACCGTGGCGGCATCGATCGGCTTGACCGAGTAGAGGTCGATCACCCGGGCGCTGACACCCTCGGCGGCCAGTGTGTCGGCGGCCGCGAGCGATTCGTGCAGGGTCACACCGGCACCGATGAGTGTAACGGTGTCGGCATCCGTACGACGTAGCACCTTCGAGCCACCGGGCGCGAACGGCTCGTCCGGGCCGTAGAGCACGGGGTAGGCCCCACGGGTCGTACGCAGGTAGCTGATGCCGGACAGATCGGCCATCACCTCGACCAGCTTCGCGGTGGACGTGGCGTCGCTGGGGTAGAGCACCGTCGAGCCGTGCACGGCCCGCAGCATCGCCAGGTCCTCCAGCGCCATCTGGGACGGACCGTCCGCGCCGATCTCGACGCCCGCGTGGCTACCGGCCAGTCGGATGTCGACCTGGGAGATCGCCGCCATCCGGATGAAGTCGTAGGCGCGGGAGAAGAAGGCCGCGAACGTCGACGCGAACGCCACGTACCCGCGCACCGACAGGCCCACCGCTGTCGCCACGAGCTGCTGCTCGGCGATGAACATCTCGAAGAAACGCTCGGGGTGGACCTTGCCGAAGTCCTCGGCGTGGGTGGAGTTGCTGACCTCGGCGTCCAGCGCGACCACGTCGGTGCGCGCACCGATGGCGGCCAGCGCCTGGCCGTAGGCCTTGCGGCTGGCGACCTTGGTGCCGAGCTCGAAGGTCGGCAGGGTGATCCTGGGGCGCTGGACGGGGACCGGCCGGGGCAGCTCCGGTCCCGGAACCGGGCCGCGCACCCGCAGGTCACGCTCTCCGCCGAGCTCGACGATCGCGCGGGCCGCCATGTCCGCTGGCAGTGGCTTGCCGTGCCAGTTCTCCTTGTCGGCGATCTCGGAGAACCCCTCGCCCTTGCGGGTGCGGGCGAGGATGACCGTCGGGCGGCTCGCGTCCTCGGCGTCGGCGAGGGCCGCGTCGATCGCGTCGATGTCGTGCCCGTCGATGACGACGGCGCGGGCGCCGAACGCCTCCACCCGCTTGGCGTAACGGTCGAGGTCCCAGCCGATCTCGGTCGGGCCGCGCTGGCCGAGCCGGTTGACGTCCACGATCGCGACGAGGTTCGTCAGCTGGTAGTAGGCGGCCTTGTCCAGCGCCTCCCAGATCGACCCCTCGGCCATCTCGCTGTCGCCACAGAGCACCCAGACCCGGTAGGGGGACTTGTCGAGGTACTTGCCGGCGATCGCGACACCGACCGCGTCGGGCAGGCCCTGGCCCAGCGAGCCCGTGGCCACGTCGACCCAGGGCAGGATCGGGGTGGGGTGGCCCTGCAACCGCTCGCCGAAGCGGCGGTAGCCGTTCATCAGCTCATGGTCGGTGACCACGCCGACGGCCTTGTAGACCGAGTAGAGCAGCGGGGACGCGTGCCCCTTCGAGAAGATGAGGTGGTCGTTGGCCGGATCCTCGGGGTTGTCCCAGTCGTAACGCAGATGCCGGGCGACCAGCACGGCCAGCACGTCCGCCGCGGACATCGACGAGGTGGGGTGCCCGGAGCCGGCGGAGGTGCTCGAGCGCACCGAGTCGACCCGCAGCTGCTGTGCGAGTTCCCGGACCGTCTTCAGATCGGCCGTACCGACCGCGCCCTCGGTTACGGGAGTTGCCACACCAGTCTCCTTATTGTGATCCTCTACGGTGATCGTCAGGTGTCACACGCCGCGTGGCCCGCATTGCTGCCTTGCGCCACTACTGTTCGTCGCACTACCCTTCCGCCCGGCGATCCGAACCGTACCAGCGCGGCTGACCACCGAAGGGGGCCGCACGAGCCGCTGGTAGGTCACATCGACGAACGGTCAGCGCCAACCGCAGCCCCACCTCGGAGGGCTCCGCAACCGCGAGCTGCCCCGGATGCCCGGTCACACCGCGCTGGACGTGGCCTCCGGCGGCGAGGCGCGGTGGAACAGCTGGTACCAACGGTAACCAATTCCCTCGCGCACGATGTAGTGGAACCTGGTGTCGATTCCATGAACGGACGGCCCGCTGGTGACCGGCGAGGTCTGCGCGGCCAGGCCCAGATCGCGGGCCATCGTGCGGGAACGCAGGCTGTGCCATGGATCGGTGACGATGACCGTGGAGCGCAGGTGCCGGGCGTTCATGACACCGGCGACCGCCGTCAGTGACCCGAGTGTGTCCGATCCCTCGGGAATCACGATCACCTTTTCGGCCGGGACGCCGTGGCGACGCAGATACGCGGCGCCGGCCTCGGCCTCGGTGTACCGGTCGCCCGGTTGCTTGCCACCGATCGTGATCACCACTGGTGCGACGCCGGCGCGAAAGAGCACCGCGGCGTGGTCGAGGCGAGCGGCGAACACCGCGGAGGGACGTCCGTCGTACTGGGACGCCCCCAGCACGACCAGCGCGTCCGAGCGGGGATGGTGATCCTCCCGCCCGACCCACCACACCTGGACGACCGTCACCGCCGCCAGCACGACCGACCCGACGGTCAGCGTCGCCGCGACCCGGATCGCCCACCGCCACCAGCGGACGCGATACCAGTCCGCGCTGAACGGACGAAAAGCTCGAAATGGTCGGACGACTCGGCCAGGAACGGACAGACCCACTCGCAGGACGTTAGCCCCTCCCGTCCCCGCCCAGACGGCCCCGCCCACAGCAACCCGTCAAAACCGGCCACATCAGCCGTCAACTGGCCGGAAGGGGCCAGTTGACGGGCGCAACGGACCGGTCCGTTCGGGCTGGGCTAACCGAGTGCCTCCCAGTCCAGGGTGCCCGCGGTGAGGTCGCGGATGCGGGCGAGCAGCCCCAGCCGGGCCGCGCGCACGGCCGGGTCGGGATCCATCACCATGAGCCCGTCGAAGAAGCCGTCGACAGCCGCCGGCAGCTCCACCGCCGTGGCCGCCGCCACGAGCTCGGCCAGCGGGACAGCCCCGGGCGCGGTACCGGCTGGCGCGGTGCCGGTGGTGAGGCGGGCGGCCAGGTCGGTGACCGCGCCCAGCAGGCGGGCGGCGGCGGGTTCGGTGAGCCGGGCGGCATCGACCGTGGCGGGGGTGCCGGCGGGGACGATCCTGCGGACTCGTTGCAGCGCGGCGGTGAGGACCGCGAAACCGGGCTGTTCGAGCAGGGTGCGCAGGGTCGCCAGGGTGTCGGCGGCCCGCACGGGCGTGCCGGTGAGCGGCCCGACGGCCGTCACCAGCCGGTGGTCGACACCGCTGTCGAGCAGCTGCTGGGCGTACCGCCCGCGGACGAACACCTCGGCGGCCTGGAGTGCTTCGGCGCTGACCGGCACGGGGGTGCGCTGGGCGGCGCGGGCGAGCAGGTCGGCCACCGAGAGGCCGGCCAGGCGCGGCTGGCCGGCGAGGATCGCCGCCGCGCCGAGGGCAGCGCGGCGCAGCCCGAACGGATCGGAGCTTCCGGTGGGGGCCGCGTCCAGGGCGAACAGGCCGACGAGCAGGTCAAGCCGGTCGGCGAGGGCCAGCAGGGCGCCGGGCGTCGACGCGGGCAGCTCATCGCCGGCGCGTCGGGGCAGTTCCATCTCGAACAGGGCGAGGGCGACCGCCTCGGTCTCCCCGGCGCGCCGGGCGTACTCGCGGGCCATCGTGCCGGCCAGGCTGGACAGCTCGATCACCATCTGGGTGGCCAGGTCGAACTTGGCCAGGGCCGCGGCCCGGTCGAGGGTGACCCGCTCGTCGTCGACGAGGCCGATCTCGTCGGCGAGTGCGCGGGCGAGCGCGCCGATCCGGTCGGCCCGGTCGGCGACCGAACCGAGGCGCTGCTCGAAGGTGAGTCGGGCCAGATTCGCCCGGAACGTCTCCAGCCCGACCGTGACGTCGGCGTCGTAGAAGAACGCGGCGTCGGCGAACCGCGCGCGGATCACGTCCTCGTTGCCGGCGCGCACCAGCGCCTCGTCGACCTGCCCGTCGGGTACCGCGACGAACGCGGGCAGCAGCTGGCCGGAGGAGTCCCGCACCGGCAGGTAACGCTGGTGCTTGCGCATGACGGTGGTGAGGATCTCGGCGGGCAGCTCGAGGAAGCGGGCCTCGAAGGCGCCGAGCAGTGGCCGCGGATACTCCACCAGGTTCGTCACCTCCGCGAGTGTGCCGGCGTCGGCGACCGGGTCGATGTGCCCGCCCTGGTTGGCGGTGAGCTTCGCGGCCCGCTCGACGATCACCTCGCGGCGCTCCGCCGGGTCGAGCAGGATGCCGTGCGCCGCGAGCAGCTCGGGATACCCGGCGGCCTGGCCCACCTCGATCAGCGGGGAGCCCGCTCGCCGGTGGCCGCGGGTGGTCCGCCCGGCGGCGAGGCTCGCCACCGCCACCGGCACCACCGTCTCGCCGAGCAGCGCGACCAGCCAGCGCACCGGCCGGCTGAACGACAGGGCCGGGTCGTTCCACCGCATGTTGCGCTCGCCGCGCAGCCCCGCCACCACGTCACCGAGCAGCCCGGCCAGCACCTCAAGGGCGTCGCGGCCGGTGTCGGTCCGCACCAGCGCGACGTGCTCGACCCCGCGATGGTCGACGGTCCGCAGGTCCGCCGCGTCGGCGCCCTGGCCGCGGGCGAAACCGAGGGCGGCCTTCGTGGGAGCACCGGCCGCGTCGTAGGCGGCCGACGCCCGCGGCCCACGCACCACGCGTTCGACGTCGGGCTCGCGCGGGGCGACCTCGTCGACGACGGCGACGATGCGCCGCGGGGTGCCCGTCACCCGCACCTCGCCATGGGTGAGGCGGGTCGCGGCCAGCCGCTCGACCAGCCCCGCGCGCACGGCCGCGATCGTCCGGGTCACCTCGACGGCCGGCAGCTCCTCGGTGCCGATCTCGAACAGCAGCGTCGAGGGTGCCACCACCGGCGCGCCCCCCGTGGCCGCGACGGCCGGTGCCGGCGGCTCGGCGATGCCCAGCGGATGACCGAGTTCCTCGCGCCGTTCCCGCCACAGCGCCGCGACCTCACGGGACAGCCCGCGCATCTGCGCGAACGAGGTCGCCCGCTCGGTCGTGGACACCGCCCCCCGGGAGTCGAGGATGTTGAACGCGTGCGAGCACTTCAGGACATAGGAGTGCGCCGGCACGGGAAGCCGTGCGTCGATCAGCCGGCGGGCCTCGCCGGCGTAGTCCGCGTACATCCGCCGGACGGTGTCGATGTCGGCGTCGTCGAGGTAGTACCGCGACATCTCGTATTCCGACTGGCCGAACACCTCCCCGTACGACACTCCCGGGGCATACGTGAGCTCACTGAAGTGACGCACCCCCTGCAGTGCCATGAGGATGCGCTCCATGCCGTAGGTGATCTCGACGCTGATCGCGTCCAGACTCTGCCCACCGGCCTGCTGGAAGTAGGTGAACTGGGTGATCTCCAACCCGTCGAGCCAGACCTCCCAGCCCAGGCCCCACGCGCCAAGCGCCGGGGACGCCCAGTTGTCCTCCACGAACCGGACGTCGTGGGCGGCGGTATCCACCCCGATCGCCGCGAGGCTACCCAGGTAGAGCTCCTGGGCGTTGCCGGGGTCGGGCTTGAGGATCACCTGGAACTGGGTGTGCGTCTGCAACCGGTTGGGGTTCTGCCCGTAGCGTGAGTCATCCGGACGCACCGAGGGCTCCACATACGCCACCCGCCACGGCTCGGGACCAAGTACCCGCAGCACCGTCGCCGGGTTGAGCGTACCGGCGCCGACCTCGGTGTTGAACGGCTGCATGATCATGCAGCCCCGGTCGGTCCAGTAGCGGGTCAGCGCCAGCAAAGCGTCCTGCATGGTCAACATCGGTCTGGCCTCGGCTCCTCGGCTCTGCACGGTCACCACGCGCGCACGGCCTCACCCCCGCGCGACCCTCCGCGCGTGCCGACCGTGCACGATCGCCTTGAGGCTACCGGTCGGCACCGACACTTCGACGCCGTGAGGACTCTCCTGTCCTCACCGTGCCCAGCGACCACATCGCGGTTCTGGCCGCCCCGGCCCCCTGATCCAGGAAGGACCGCCCAGGCCTACCGGTCGAGGCCGAGCCCGGGCGCCGCGACGTCGGCATCGGCGGCCCGGTCGGAGCGGTAGACCCGCGACGACCTTCCCGGCTCGAGTCCGGCCGCCCCGGGCACCGTGACCTCGGCGGGCACCGTGACCTCGGCGAGCACCGTGACCTCGGCGAGCACCTCGAAGGAGCCCGGGGCGTCCACGGCATGGACGAGCAGGGGCGTCAGCGTGCACCGCACGTCGAACGAGGACAGCGCCCTCCGCCAGGCGCCGGGGCCGTCCCATTCGGTGGTGAGCAGCCAGGTCCCGGGTGCGTCCAGGGCGCGGGCCAGTCGTCCGCTACGAAACCCGGCGCACCGCGCCAGCGCTGCCAGTGCCGCGCGTGCCGAGACGGCGAATCCAGCCCCCGCGACATCCGGCACCGACTCGGCCAGCCCGGGCCCGTCCGACCCGGACCCGCCCAATCCGGGCCCGTCCAGCGTCGGGTCGGGGGCGGCGGGGAGCTGGAAGGCGATCTGCGCGAGCACCGGAGGCGCGGGGTCAGGCACGATGGGCGACGGTACCGCCGTAGCGACGGTCCCGGCGGGCGAACTCCTCGCAGGCGGACCACAGGTGGCGACGGTCGAAATCGGGCCACAGGGTGTCGACGAAGGAGAGCTCGGCGTAGGCGGCCTGCCAGAGCAGGAAGTTGCTCAGACGCTTCTCCCCGGAGGTGCGGATGACCAGGTCCAGATCGGGCATGTCGGGCTCGTCCAGGTAGCGGCCAACCGTGGCCTCGTCGATCCGGTCCGGGCGCAGCCGGCCCTCCCGGACGTCCCGGGCGATCGCGGCGGCCGCGTCGGCGATCTCCGCACGACCGCCGTAGTTGACGCACATCACCAGGGTGAGCCGGTCGTTGTCCCGGGTGAGTTCCTCGGACGCCTCCAGGCGGCGAATCACGTTGCCCCACAGCCGCGGTCGCCGTCCCGCCCAGCGGACCCGAACGCCGAGGGCGTCCATGTCGTCGATGCGGCGGCCGAACACGCGGTCGGTGAAACGCATCAGGAAGGCGACCTCCTCCGGGGAGCGCTTCCAGTTCTCCGTCGAGAACGCGTACACCGACAACCAGCGGACACCGAGTTCGATCGCGCCCTCGACGCAGTCGAACAGCGCGTCCTCGCCGGCCTCGTGGCCCTTGGTCCGGGCGAGCCCGCGCACCTTCGCCCATCGGCCGTTGCCGTCCATCACGATGCCCACGTGCTTGGGGATCAGATTCGCCGGCAGCGTCGGGGGCCGGGCTCCGGACGGGTGCGGGTGCGGCTCCCGAAAGCGAGTCGCCAGATCATTTCGAACAGTCACTGCCTACCTCCCGAGATCCGGCCGGGGCAGCGCCGAGCCGTCATCCGTCACACCGGCGGCCCGCACACCGTCGCCCGTCACGCCACTGTCCGCCACGCCACTGTCCGCCACGCCGTTGTCCGCCACGCCGTCACCTGCCATCGCCACACCGTCCCCCTGCCGGCGCCCTCCGGCTGACCGCCGTCGCCGCCGTTGTCGCCGTACACCTCACCATGTCCGCCTTCGCTCCCCTGCAGCGCATCCCCCCACCCCGGCCATCTCCTCACGCCCGTTCCAGATGCGGCAGCGCGCGCAGCCCTCGCTCGAGGTGCCACTGGAGGTAGGCCGCGACGATGCCACCGGCCTCCCGCCGGGCCCGCAGGTCGCTGCGCAGTGCGCCGTCCCACTCGCCGCGCAGCAGATCGGTCAGCAACGCCACCGCCCCGGCCGACACCGACGCCGCGCCGTGCGGACGACACCGGGCACACACCATTCCGCCGCCCGCGACGGACAGCGACAGATGCTCACCCGGCTCCCCGCACCGGGCGCAGTCGTCGAGCGCCATCCCGTACCCGGAGACCGCCAGCGCACGCAGCACGAAGGCGTCCAGCACCAGCGGCGGGGGGCGCTCCCCGGCCGCGAGCGTGCGCAGGCCGCCGACGAGCAGCAGGAACAGTCGCAGCGCCGGTTGACGCTCCTCACTGGTGAGCCGTTCGGCGGTCTCCAGCATCACCGCGGCCGCTGTGTGCCGGGCGTAGTCGATGGCGATCGTCGTGCCGTAGGGCGCGATGATGTCGGCCTGGGTGACCGTGTCCAGCGCCCGCCCCTCGTGCAGCAGCAGGTCGACGTACGTCCCCGGCTCCAGGCGGGAGCCGAAGCGGGAGGATGTCCTGCGCACTCCCTTGGCCACGGCCCGCACCCGCCCGGTGCGCCGGGTCAGCACTGTGATGATGCGATCGGCCTCGGCGAGCGGGGTCGTACGCAGCACCACCCCTTCATCGCGATACACCGGCACCCGCCCATGGTTGCACGAGCCCCCGGTGGCAGGGTAAAGCGAGGTAGCCCGACGTCTCCGCGCCCGCGTCGACAGGACGTCCGGTGGCTCCCCGTTGCCTGGTGCCCGGCCCGCCCTGCGACCGCCCGTATCCGACCCTCCCGCATCCGAGAACTGCCGGTATGGACGGGCTCACCCGTCGTGGCCGCCCCCGCGGCGAGCCGGGACATCCCCGCACGACACCCCGGTCATTGCGGATGATGGCTGGGTGCGGGTGGTGCGGCGGGCGGCGCGGGCGATTCTGATCGACGACAGCGGACAGCTGATCCTGTTCCGCCGGACCCTGCCCAAGCGCAAGCCGTACTGGTCAACCCCGGGCGGCGGGGTGGACCCCGAGGACGCCTCGGTGGAGGCTGCTCTGCACCGCGAGCTCGCCGAGGAGCTCGGTGCGGTCGTCGACCGCGTCCAACCGGTGTTCTTCATGAGCCCACCCCGCAACGGTGGTCTCGCCGTGTCCCACTTCTTCGTCTGCCGACTGGTCTCGATGGACCTCTCGCTACGCACCGGGGAGGAGTTCTCCAACCCCGCCAAAGGCCGTTACGACGTTGAGCGCATCGACCTGTACAGCAAGAAGCTGGCTCGCTACGCCCTGCAACCCTCCGAGCTCAAGACCTTCATCCTCACCAACCGCCAGGCCCTCATCCTCGCCGCCCTCGACGACACCGCCCCCGCCCTGCACACCCCACCCGCCCCGCTTCCCCCGACCGCACCGCTTCCCCCGACCGCCCCCACCACGCTTTCGGACGAGCCCGCGGCGCCACCAGAGGCCCCTGCTCCGCCAGGGGGCGGATCAGGACCAGCGGCACCGCAGGACGCCGACACGTCGACCAGCACGAGCCCACAGCGGCCTCGACGAGGCTGGTGGCGCCGGACGGGACAAGGTGACGCGTAACGGCGGTCGGGTCAGAAGCCCAGACGACGCAGCTGGCGGGGGTCGCGTTGCCAGTCCTTGGCCACCTTGACGTGCAGGTCGAGGAAGACGGGGGTGCCGAGCAGCGCCTCGATCTGCGAGCGGGCCCGGGAACCGACGTCCTTGAGCCGGGAGCCGCCGGCGCCGATGACGATCGCCTTCTGGCTGGGACGTTCCACGAAGACATGGACCCGCACGTCCAGCAGCGGACGATCGGCGGGGCGGTCCTCGCGGGGAATCATCTCCTCGACGACGACGGCCAGGGAGTGCGGCAGCTCGTCGCGAACACCCTCCAACGCGGCTTCCCGGACGAGTTCGGCGACCATGACCTGCTCCGGCTCGTCGGTGAGTTCACCGTCGGGGTAGAGCGCGGGGCCGGTGGGCAGGTGCGAGACGAGCACGTCGGCGAGCACGTCCACCTGGAAGGAGCGCACGGCGCTGACGGGGACGATGTCATGGAAGTCGCCGAGTTTGGCGACCTCCAGCAGGCGCGCGCCGACCCGGTCGTGGTCGGCGACCTTGTCGGTCTTGGTGAGGATCGCGATGATCGGGGTGCGCTTGGGCAGCCGGGCCAGTTCCTCGGCGATGAACCGGTCGCCGCGGCCCAGCGGCTCGTCGGCGGGCATGCAGAACCCGACGAGATCCACCTCGGAGAGCGTGGCCCGCACGACGTCGTTGAGCCGTTGGCCGAGCAGGGTCCGCGGCCGGTGCAGGCCGGGGGTGTCGACGAGGATGAGCTGGGCGTCGTCGCGGTGCACGATGCCGCGGATGGCGTGCCGGGTGGTCTGCGGCCGGCCGCTGGTGATGGCCACCTTGGACCCGACGAGAGCGTTGGTGAGCGTGGACTTGCCGGCGTTGGGCCGGCCCACGAAGCAGGCGAACCCGGCCCGGTAGCCGGGCGGGCTCTCGCCCACTGGCACCAGGTTGGACGACGCGGCGGCCAGCGGCCGGGAACCGCCCGATGAGCGGGTGGAGCGGGAGGCGGCCATGTCAGCTGGTGGTCCTTGCGCGCAGAATGCCGTCGGGTCCGGCCACGAACACGGGAACGCCGGTGCCGAACTCGGCCAGGGTGGCCAGGTCGTCGGCGCTCGGGCCGGCCGCCAGGTCGGCGGTGGACTCGCCGGTGACGACGGCGGCGGCCTCGAAACGCCGGGCACCGCTGGACACGGCCGCGGCGATCGCCGCACGCAACGCCGAGATGGCGAGCTCCGGGCGGGCGAGGCCGAGGGTGGCGGCGTTGTAGGTGCGGCCGTCGGTGTCCCGCAACGCCGCGCCCTGGGGGACGGCTCCGGCGGGGACATAGGCGCGCAGGCGGGCGGAGCGAGCCAGCACGAGCAGTTTCGCGTCCTCGGCGGCAAGCTCCGGGCCAGGCCCGCCGACAGCCGCAACCGGGCCGGACACGGACGGATCGGTCGTCACGAGATCACCTTTCGCTGCTCTGCCGCGCTCTGCTTCGACGAACCGTTGGTGGCGGGTGCCTCGCCGGGCGCCGGGGCGGGTCGCCGGGCGACGACGATCGTGCCGATCTGGTTGCGGCGACCCGCCGCCCGCTCGGCCGTCAGCCGCAGGCCGGCGACGGTCGCGCTGGCACCCGGGATCGGGACCCGACCAAGGGCGGTCGCCAGCAGGCCGCCGACGGTGACCGAGTCGTCCGCCCGGGGAAGTTCGTCGACGTCCAGATCGAACATCTCACCGAGATCGTCCACGTCGAGGCGGGCGGTTACCCGAGCGGTGTCGGCGTCGAGCCACTCCACCGGGGCCACCTCGTTGTCGTACTCGTCGGTGATCTCACCGACGATCTCCTCGAGGATGTCCTCGATGGTCACCAGGCCGGCTGTTCCACCGTACTCGTCGATGACGATCGCCATGTGGGTACGGGAGGCCTGCATCTCACGCAGCAGG
The DNA here is from genome assembly GCF_023242945.1 of Frankia umida. NCBI lineage: Bacteria > Bacillati > Actinomycetota > Actinomycetes > Frankiales > Frankiaceae > Frankia > Frankia umida. Next base: position 171,678 of record NZ_JALKFT010000009.1, on the reverse strand, counting down.
TCGTCGGCGGGCTTGCTCTCGGGCACCAGGGCCGGTGCCCGCATGATCTCCGCGACGGCGACCTCGTGTTCCGACACGACCGTGTCGCGTCCCGCGCCGGCGGTGTCGTGCGTCGGGGCGTCCTCGGCGCGCTCGTGGCGGACCATGTCCTTGAGGAACGCGATCCCGACCACGTCGTCCACGCTGTCGCCGATGACCGGGACGCGGGAGAACCCGCTGCGCAGCGCCAGTGAGAGGGCCTGGCGCACCGACTTGGTCGACTCGATGAACACCATGTCCGGGCGAGGCACCATCACCTCGCGTACCACGGTGTCGCCGAGCTCGAACACGGACGCGATCATGTCGCGTTCCTCGCGTTCGATGACCTCGTTCTCCTGCGCGAGGTCGACCAGGTCACGCAGTTCCGCCTCGGAGGCGAACGGCCCGTCGCGGTAGCCGGGGCCGGGGGTCACCGCGTTACCGAACGCGATGAGCAGCCGGGGCAGCGGGCCGAGGATGCGGGCCAGCCGCACCGTGATCCCGGCGGTGGCCAGGGCCACCCCGGGTGCGTGCTGGCGGCCGACGGTCCGAAACATCACGCCGACGAGGATGTAGGCGATCAGTGTCGCCACCAGCGCGCCCAGTCCGACCGCGGCGAAGCCGGAGCCGTAGGCATGGACGAACAGCACGGTCAGACAGGCCGCCGCCAGCATCTCGGCGGCGATCCGCAGCAACAGCAGCGGCGCCAGGTAGCGGCCAGGGTCGGTGACGATCAGTGACAGGCTCACCGCGCCGGCCCGACCCGCCCGGGCGAACGTGTCGACGGCGACCCGCGAGACCCGGGTCAGGGCCGCGTCCACGCAGCCGAAGCCGGCGGCGGCCAGGGAACCGACCACGGTCAGGAAGAGCAGTACCAGAGTGCCGGAGCTCATCGTCGACGATCTCCGGTCAGCGTTCGTCGGCCGGACCGGTCTCGCCAGTCCCGCCCGCCGCACCCGTGCCCTCACCCGCGTCGGATGTTCCGCCCGCGGCACCGGACGCGCCCGCCGCGTCCACCGGCCCGTCCACCGTGGACGTGCCCCCGCGGGTGGCCTCGCCGGCGGTCGTGGCAGACCGGGTGGGGGTGGCCTTCACCGCGGTGTCCCAGGCGGACAGCAGCCGATTCTGGATCTTCCACATCTCGCGTTCCTCGTCCGGCTCGGCGTGGTCGAACCCGAGCAGGTGCAGGATGCCGTGGGTGCACAGCAGGTGCAGCTCACGTTCGAACGCGTGCCCGGCCTGCTCGGCCTGGCGATGCGCGACCGACGGGCAGAGCACGACATCGCCGAGCAGCAGCGTCGGATCATCGTCGCCGGACTCCGACCAGGAGGCGTCGAAGGCCTCGTCCTGCGCGAACGACAGGACGTCGGTGGGACCCTCCTCGCCCATGTACCGCACGTGCAGGTCGGTCATGGCCTTTTCCTCGACGAGCAGGACGGACAGCTCCGCGAGCGGGCTGACCTTCATCGCGTCCAGGACGAACCGGGCGAGCGCCGTCAGCAGCACCTCGTCGACGTCGGTGGCGCCGGACTCGTTCGCGACGAACACGGCCATCAGCGGTCCTCTCCGACCGCCGGAACGGTCACCGTCGGTCCCGACGGGCGGATCGACCCGACGCCGACGACGCACCCGCGCCAGCAGCAGCACCCGAGCCCGCGCCCGCCGCACCCGCGTCCTCGGCGGCGTCCCAGCGGGCGTAGGCGTCGACGATCTCGCCGACCAGCCGGTGACGAACCACATCGGCGCTGGTCAGCGACGCGAAGTGGACGTCGTCCAGCCCGTCGAGAATCTCGCGGACCACCCGCAGGCCACTGCGGGTGCCGCTGGGCAGGTCAACCTGGGTGATGTCGCCCGTGACGACGATCTTGGCTCCGAAGCCGAGTCGGGTCAGGAACATCTTCATCTGCTCGGGCGAGGTGTTCTGCGCCTCGTCCAGGATGATGAACGCGTCGTTGAGGGTCCGGCCACGCATGTAGGCCAGTGGCGCGACCTCGATCGTGCCGCTCTGCATCAGCCGGGGAATCGAATCCGGATCGATCATGTCGTGCAGCGCGTCGTACAGCGGCCGCAGATACGGGTCGATCTTCTCGTACAGGGTGCCGGGCAGGAAGCCGAGCCGCTCCCCGGCCTCCACCGCCGGACGGGTCAGGATGATCCGGTTGACCTTCTTCGCCTGCAGCGCCTGCACGGCCTTCGCCATCGCCAGATAGGTCTTGCCAGTGCCGGCGGGACCGATACCGAACACGATGGTGTGGGCGTCGATCGCGTCGACGTAACGCTTCTGGTTGAGCGTCTTCGGCCGGATCGTGCGACCACGGTTCGACAGGATGTTGAGGGTGAGGACCTCGGCGGGGCGCTCCTGCGCTCCGCTGCGCAGCATCGCCAGGCAATGGTCGACGTGCTGCGGGGTGAGTTCCGTACCGGCGTCGAGCAGTGCGATGAGCTCGACGAACAGTTTCCTGGCGAGCTCGTTGTCGGCCGGCGCACCAGTGATGGTGATCTCGTTGCCGCGGACGTGGATGTCGGCGGCGACGGCCCCTTCGATGGTGCGCAGCAGCTCGTCCTGATGGCCGAGCAGGCTCACCATGCTGTGCGGTCCGGGAACGACGATGCGCGTCGTGACCGGGGCGGGCGACGCGACGGAAGGCGTGGCGGATTCGGGCATAGAGAGCGGCCGGTGACGGCCGCGGCACCTCTCGGCTGTGGGGTTACCTGCAGTGTCGAATATCCAGTCTAGCCAACCTCAGCCCGACCCGTCCCAACGACCGAGTTCGGCCAGCACGATCGACGCGGCGACCACTCCGGCGGTCGACGTCCGCAGCACGGTCGGCCCGAGCCGGGCCACCGCCGCACCCGCCGTGCGCAGGTCGTCCACCTCGGTGTCGGTGAGGCCGCCCTCGGGCCCGACGACGAGCAGGATCTCCCCCATCCCACCGTCGCCCGACCGCTCGTCGCTGCCCGACCGCTCGTCGCTGCCCGGTCGGTCGCGCAGCAGTCCGACCAGCCCGTGCGTGGCCTGCTCGTGCAGGGTGACGGCGACGGTGGTCGCGGTGGCGGCCCGGCGGGCGAGTTCGGCGAGGCTCGCCAGCGGCGCGACCGTCGGCCAGTGCAGGCGGTGGGACTGTTTGGCCGCCTCCTGCGCGGTGCGGACCCAGCGTTCCCGCGCCCGGGCACCGCGTTCACCCTCCCAGCGGACCACCGAGCGGGCCGCCGCGAACGGCACGATCTCGTCGACGCCGACCTCGGTGAGCATCTCCACGGCGCGTTCCCCGCGATCCCCCTTGACCAGCGCCTGGGCGACGACCAGGCGCACGCCGGGCGCCGCCGCCTCGACCCGCCGTCGCACGGCGCAGTCGATCTCGTCCCGGCGGACGGCGACGACCTCGCATTCCAGCGCCCGGCCGGCGCCGTCGGTGAGATCAACCGGCTCACCGGGGCGCAACCGGCGCACCGTGGCCGCGTGCCGGCCCTCGGGGCCGGCCAGGGTGACGACCTCGCCCGCGGGCAGCGGGCGCAGATGGAACAGGGCGTTGGTCAGCGGGGGTCCTCGGTCCTCAGCGCCCGCGCCGTGAACCTCGGCGGCGGAACAGCCCGCTGGCGCCACCACCGGTCGCCCCGCCGACGATCACCGGGGCCTCCTCGTCGCGCAGCTTGGCGAGCTCGCGCAGCAACCGCTCCTGCTCGGCGTCGAGCTTCGTCGGCGTCTCCACGTTGATGTGGATGTGCAGGTGGCCACGGCCGGCGGCGCGCAGGTGCGGCACCCCACGGCCGGCGAGGCGGATGACCTCGCCCGGCTGGGTGCCGGGCTTGACGGCGATCGTCTCGGTGCCGTCGAGCGTCTCCAAAGTGGCGGACGTGCCCAGCGCCGCCGAGGTCATCGGCAGTGGGAGCTCGCAGTGCAGGTCGTCGCCCTCCCGGGTGAACACCGCGTGCTGCCGCTCGGACACCTCGACGTACAGGTCACCGGAGGGCCCACCGCCAGGGCCGACCTCGCCCTCCCCGGAGAGCCGGATGCGCATCCCGTCCTCCACCCCGGAGGGGATCTTGACGGTGAGGGTGCGGCGCTTGCGGACCCGGCCGTCACCGCCGCAGTCCCGACACGGGTGCTCGATCACCGTGCCGGTACCCGAACAGCGCGGGCACGGCCGCGAGGTGACCATCTGCCCGAGGAAGGAGCGGGTGACCTGCTGGACCTCACCGCGACCGGCGCAGGTGGAGCAGGTGGACGGGTGGGTGCCCGGCATCGCGCCGGCACCGGTGCAGGTCGTGCAGACCGAGGCGGTGTCGACGGTGATCTCACGAGTGGCACCGAAGGCCGTCTCGGCGAGGTCGAGTTCGATACGCAGCAGCGCGTCGTTGCCGCGGCGCACCCGCGAACGCGGGCCACGGCTGGAACCACCACCGAAGAACGCGTCCATGATGTCGCCGAGGCCACCGAAACCGGCGCCGAACGGCGAGGCACCGCCGCCCCCACCGGGGGCCAGCGGGTCACCCCCGAGGTCGACGATCTGCCGCTTCTCCGGGTCGGACAGCACCTCGTAGGCGGCGGTCACGCTCCGGAAACGCTGCTGCGCCTCCTGGTCGGGGTTGACGTCGGGATGCAGTTCCCTGGCCAGTTTGCGGTAGGCCCGCTTGATCTCGTCGTTCGACGCGTCTCGACGCACGCCGAGAACAGCGTAGTAGTCCACGGCCATCAGTCGGCACCCAAGAGTTCACCCACGTATTTGGCGACGGCCCGCACGGCCGCCATCGTCCACGGATAGTCCATCCGCATCGGCCCGACCACGCCCATGCCGCCCAGCGCGAAAGGTCCACGACCGTAGCCGGTGGCCACGACCGCCGTCGACCGCAGGGCGTCCACGTCCGTTTCTCGGCCAATGCGTACTGTTACAGTACCGGTCTCCCGCGCCGACCCGATGAGCTTCATCAACACGACCTGTTCCTCGAGCGCCTCGAGGATCGAGCGCAGCGAGTCGGCGAAGTCGACGGTCGCGCGGGTGAGGTTGGCCGTGCCGGCCATGGCGATCCGCTCCTCCTGCGGCTCCACCAGGGTCTCCAGCACCGCCCCGGCCATCGTCGCGACACACGGCCGCAGCTCGGGTCGGGTCAGGTCCGGCAGGACCGAGACGGCCTCGGGGGCGTCGGTCAGGCGCTGCCCGGCGAGCGCGCAGTTGAGCGTGTGGCGCAGCTCGCCGACGATCTCCTCGTCCACCGGGGTCAGGCTCTCGATGATCCGCTGCTCGACCCGACCCGTGTCCGTGATGATCACCATGAGCAGCCGCCGTGGACTGAGCAGCACGACCTCGATGTGGCGCAGGCTGCTGCTGGACATCGTCGGGTACTGCACGACGGCGACCTGCCGGGTGAGCTGGGCGAGCAGCCGCACCGAGCGGTTGACCACGTCGTCGAGGTCGACCGCGCCCTCCAGGAAGCTCTGGATCGCCCGCCGCTCGGCCCGCGACAACGGCTTGACGCCGGAGAGCCGGTCGACGAACAGCCGGTAGCCCTTGTCGGTGGGAATCCGCCCGGCGCTGGTGTGGGGCTGCGTGATGTAGCCCTCTTCCTCCAACGCGGACATGTCGTTGCGCACGGTGGCGGGCGAGACGCCGAGGCCGTGCCGCTCCGCCAGCGCCCTGGAACCCACCGGCTCATTGCTCAGGACGAAGTCCTCCACAATGGCACGAAGGACTTCCAGACGCCGATCCTCCAGCACGCGGTCGCACCCCCTTCGGCAGGCGTGACGTGACCGGTTGGCCGGACCTGCACCGACCGGTACCGGGCCTGGCACTCGGCTACTGCGAGTGCCAAGTGTAGCCCGCCGCCCCGACTCGAGGCACCCAACATAAGCCGTCACACAACAGACCGACGAGGTTCCTGGCAAGGTTCCCGCCGGATGTGGCGGGACGGCTCAGTCGGCAAGCAGGGCGCGTACCACCGTGTCGGTGAGCAGCCGGCCACGGCGGGTAAGACGCACGACGTCCGACTCCAGCCCGCCGGGTTCGACCAGACCCGAGCGGGCCAGGTCCCGCGCCGCGGCCCGGCCAGGCTCGTCCAGCTCGTCGAAGGCGAGCCCCTCGGCGAGACGCACACCGAGCATGATCCGCTCGACCCTTCGGGTGTCGGGGTCAAGCTCCTCGCGGGCGGCCGCCGGACTGCGCCCCGCGCCGAGCCGGGCGGCGTACTCCGCCGGATGGCGCACGTTCCACCAGCGCACGCCGCCGACGTGGCTGTGGGCGCCGGGGCCGAACCCCCACCAGTTGTCCCCACGCCAGTAGCCGAGGTTGTGCTGGCAGCGGGCGGCGGGGTCACGCGCCCAGTTGCTGACCTCGTAGTTGGCCAGGCCCGCCGCGCCGAGCACCTCGTCGGCCAGCACGTACCGGTCGGCGAGCAGGTCGTCGTCGGGTTCGAGCAGTTCACCTCGGCGCACCCGGCGGGCGAGCTTCGTGCCGTCCTCGACGGTGAGCGCGTAGGCGCTGACATGATCCGGGCCGAGGTCGACGGCGGCCCGCAGGCTGGCCAGCCAGTCGGCATCCGACTCCCCCGGCGCACCGTAGATCAGGTCGAGGCTGACCTGCTCGAAACCGGCCTTGCGGGCCCACCGCATCACCTCGGACACCCGACCCGGGGTGTGCCGGCGGTCGAGCGCGGCGAGCACATGCGGACGATCACTCTGCATGCCGAACGAGATCCGGGTGTAGCCGGCGGCCCGCAGCTGCTCGAGCTGGGCGGGATCGACCGACTCCGGGTTCGCCTCGGTGGTGACCTCCGCGTCCGCGGCGAGCCCGAACTCGTCGGCGATCAGCCGCGGCAGGCGGGCGAGATCAGCGGGTGACAGCAGCGTGGGCGTGCCGCCACCCAGGAAGATCGTCGAAACCGGGCGCCCGACCTCACCCAGCACCCGGCGGGCCAGGCGGATCTCGGCACCGGCGATGTCGACGAAGGTCGTCAGACCCACCGACGAGACCAGGGCGCCGCCGAGATCGGCCGCCGTGTAGGTGTTGAAGTCACAATAGCCGCAGCGGGCCGCGCAGTACGGCACGTGTATGTAGACCCCGAACGGACGCTCGGCCAGTTCGGTCAGCGCGGCCGCGGGCAGCACGCCGTCGTCGGGGGGAGCTGCCCCGTCGGGAGGCTTTTGTGGCATGCCCCCAGTGTGCCCCCGACAGGTGGGTTTACGGCAACGCAATGTTCGTCCGATGTGCCGGACCGCCCGGGAGAGCTACGGGGGGACCACGCGCGGATACCCCGGAACGCGCGCCCGCGCACGCTCGGCGGGGGGTCACGTTTTGCCGTTGTTGTGGGCAGAACGGAGGATTATGGGCGGCGGGTCGTGGATCAGTGGCACCCGATACGAAAAGATCCAGTCATGGACGAGGACACCAGGCCTGTGCTGTCGGAGATCTCCGCGCTGCTCCCACCCCGCACCACCGTGTATCGCTCCAGCGCCGCCGCGAGCGTCATGGGCCAACCCCACGTCCCGCTCGTCCCGGCGCTGGCACACCCGTTCGTCGAGCCGGTGACCGAACCGATTCCCCTGCGCGCCGCGCCACTGCCCGCCGGGTGATCCGCGGGCCGGTGGACGGCGCCGCAGCCGGCACCGTCCACCGAAAGTCCCCGCGGCCGCGCCACTACCTGCCGGTGGGGCTGGCCTTTCCCGCATCGGTGGACAGCGCCGCGATGAAGGCCTCCTGCGGCACCTCGACCCGTCCGATGGTCTTCATCCGCTTCTTGCCCTCCTTCTGCTTCTCCAGCAGTTTGCGTTTGCGGGTGATGTCACCGCCATAGCACTTGGCCAACACATCCTTGCGGATCGCCCGGATGTTCTCCCGGGCGATGATCCGGCTGCCGATCGCCGCCTGGATCGGCACCTCGAACTGCTGACGTGGGATGAGTTCGCGCAGCCGGGAGGTCATCGACACGCCGTAGGCGTAGGCCTTCTCCCGATGCACGATCGCGGAGAAGGCGTCAACCGCCTCCCCCTGCAGCAGAATGTCCACCTTGACCAGATCCGCGAGCTGCTCTCCGGCCGGCTCGTAGTCCAGGCTCGCGTACCCGCGGGTCCGGGACTTCAACGAGTCGAAGAAGTCGAAGATGATCTCGCCAAGCGGCAGCGTGTACTTCAGCTCCACCCGGTCGGCGGACAGGTAGTCCATCCCGCCCAGCACGCCGCGCCGGCCCTGGCACAGCTCCATGACCGCGCCGACGAAGTCGGTCGGCAGCAGCAGCATCGCCTGCACGATCGGCTCGTACACCTCGGCGATCTTGCCACCGGGCCAGTCGCTCGGGTTGGTGACGGTCAGCTCGGAGCGGTCCTCCATCACCACCCGGTAGACGACGTTCGGCGCGGTGGAGATGAGCGTGAGGTTGAACTCGCGCTCCAGTCGCTCCCGGACGATCTCCAGGTGCAGCAGGCCGAGGAAACCGCAGCGGAAACCGAAGCCCAGCGCCGCGGACGTCTCCGGCTCGTAGGTCAGGGCGGCGTCGTTGAGCTGCAGCTTGTCGAGGGCCTCCCGCAGCGCCGGGTACTCGCTGCCATCGATGGGATACAGCCCCGAGTAGACCATCGGCAGCGGGTCGCGGTAGCCGCCGAGCATCTGCGTGGCCGGCCGACGGGAGGTGGTGATCGTGTCGCCGACGCGGGCCTGGCGGACGTCCTTCACCCCCGGGATGACGTACCCGACCTCACCGACCGACAGCGACCCGGTGGGGTGCGGGTCCGGGGAGATCACGCCGACCTCGAGCGTCTCGTGGCTCGCGCCCGTCGACATCATCAGGCAGCGGTCCCGGGTGGTCAGGGTCCCGTCCATCACCCGGACGTAGGTGATCACTCCACGGTAGATGTCGTACACGCTGTCGAAGATCATCGCTCGGGCCGGGCCGTCCGGGTCGCCGACCGGGGCCGGGATCTGGCGGACGATCTCGTTGAGCAGTTCGGGGACGCCCTGGCCGGTCTTGCCCGAGACCCGCAGCACGTCGTCCGGGTCGCAGCCGATGATGGCCGCGATCTCGGCACCGACCTTCTCCGGCTGCGCCGCCGGCAGGTCGATCTTGTTCAGCACCGGGATGATCGTCAGGTCGTTCTCGATCGCCAGGTACAGGTTGGCCAGCGTCTGCGCCTCGATGCCCTGCGCCGCGTCGACCAGCAGCACTGCACCCTCGCAGGCGGCGAGCGAGCGGCTGACCTCGTAGCTGAAGTCCACATGCCCGGGCGTGTCGATGAGATGCAGGATGTAGTCACGGTCGTCGTCGGCCCGCCAGGGCAGCCGCACGTTCTGCGCCTTGATCGTGATTCCGCGCTCACGCTCGATGTCCATCCGGTCGAGGTACTGCGCACGCATGTTGCGCGCATCCACGACGCCGGTCACACCGAGCATGCGGTCGGCAAGGGTCGACTTGCCATGGTCGATGTGCGCGATGATGCAGAAGTTGCGAATCATCGCCGGATCGGCGCCGGGTGACAGGTGCGGGGCTGCGGACACGCGGAAGGTTCTCGTTTCGCTCGCGAGGGTCACGGGAGCGCCTCCCGTGCCGGGATTCTGGACGGCCTCACTGTTCATCGTGCCAGGAGCCGGCGACCTGCATCGTGCCAGGAGCCGACGCCGCCGCGCACCGGGCGACATCCGGTTTGATAATCTGCGCACGCGGCCGGTGGCCGTACGATGACTTCCGCACGATCCCGGCCGGGCACCCTCGCGGCCGGGCACCATCCCGACTCGACATTCAGAGGTTCCTCCGCGTGGCCAACATCAAGTCGCAGATCAAGCGCAACCTCACCAACGAGAAGCGGCGGCTGCGCAACAAGGCGGTCAAGTCCGAGCTCAAGACGCACGTCCGGCGCTTCCGTGAGGCTGTGGACGCCGGCGACGTCGAGCGTGCCGAGACCACGCTGCGTGCCGCCAACCGCAAGCTCGACAAGGCCGCGAGCAAGGGTGTCATCCACCTCAACCAGGCCGCGAACCGCAAGTCGGCGCTGGCCCGCGCCCACGCGAAGCTGACCGCCAGCTGACGTCGTCCGGTCAGGCCGGGGTGCCGTCGGCCCCCGGCTTTTCTGCGTACCCGGTCGCACCCGCACCATCGTCACCCGCGCCCACCGTCGGCGGCCGCGGGCGCACCAGCCGTTCGAGTACCTCGTGGTAGCCGACGACAGCGGCGACGGCCAGGGGCAGCACCAGCACGACCCAGGCGCTGGCCAGATCCCCGAGTGCGACGACCACGGTCAGCAGCCCGGTGATCGTGACCAGTGTGCCCCGGGCCCAGCCGGCCGGCAGCACCCGCAACTCCGTCATTCTCACCCTCCTCGGTGGGATCGGTCCCGCGCGTGCGCGCGGGCCACGGCCACCTCACGCAGCAGCTTCTCCAGGGCGTAGCCCGCGTCGACGGACGCCCCCTTGACACCGGCATCGGCCCGTGCGGCCGCGCGCAGGGCGTGCCCGAGCCCCGGATCGGACCAGGCCCGGGCGGCCCGGGCCGCCTTCTCGACCTTCCAGTCCGGCATCTTCAGCACCCGGGCGAGGTCGGCCTTGTTACCCCCGCCGGCGGCGGAGACCCGAGCGAGTTCCCGCAACCCGCCGGTGATCGCGCTTGAGATCAGCACCGGTGCGGTCCCGCCCTCCATCGCCTGACGCAGCAGTGTCAGCGCCCGCGGCAGGTCACCACCGATGATCGCGTCGGCGACCGCGAAGCCGGACGCCTCCGCCCGACCCCGGTGGAAGCGGGCCACCGCGACCTCGTCGAGCAGGCCACCCTCGGTGTCGGCCACCAGCTGGTCGCACACCGCGGCCAGCTCACGCAGGTCACCGCCGACGGCGTCGAGCAGGGCCCGGGCGGCGCCCTCACTGATCCGCCCGCCGAGCCGGCGTACCTCCGCGACCACGAAGTCATGCCGATCCCGCGGCCGGGTGATCTTCGCCGCGGGCATGACCCGCGCACCGGCGGCCTTCATCGCGTCGGCCAGTCTGCGGTTACGTACCCCGCCCGAGTGCACCAGGACGAGCACGACGTCGGACGGCATCCGGCCGATGTGGACGAGCAGGGCGTCGCGCAGTTCGTCGCCGAGGTCCTGCCCGCCGCGGACCACCACCACCCGACCACCGCCGAACATCGACGTGGCGCTCAGATCGACCAGATCCGCCTCGGTCAGCTCCCCCGCGGCCCGGTCGACGATCTCCACCTCGGGGTCCCGCGCCCGCGCGGCGTCGACCACGGTGCGCACCGCCCGCCCGACCAGGAGATCCTCATCGCCCTGGACGAGGACGAGGGACACCGACGTGGCGGCGTCCGCGGAGCCGGCTGCGGGGGTCACGCGGCCAGCATGTCACGGTCCGTCCCGCGGGCCGCGGCGCACCACCGAGGCCGCCACCGAGGGTCCCCCGTCCGAGCCGGCGGGTGCCGTGACGGCCAGCGCGCCGTCGCGGTCGGTGCGACCGACGGCGGCTCCGGCGGCGCGCAGTGCCCGCAGGGTGGCGGCCGCGGGATGGCCGTAGTCGTTGCCCACGCCCACGCTGATCAGGGCGTAGCGGGCCCGCACCGCCCGTAGGAAATCCGGGTCCTGGTCGGCGGAGCCGTGGTGCGCCACCTTGAGCACGTCGGCGCGCAGGGCCGTCGCCGCGCCCGGCGCCCCCAGCGCCGCCTGTTGGCCGACGGCCTCGACATCACCGGTGAGCAGCACCCGCACGCCGTGGACCAGCGCGAGGATGACCAGGCTGTCGTTGTTGGCGTCGCTGTCCGTACCGTGCAGCAGCGTGCGCGGGGCGAGCACCGTCCAGCGCAGGGCGCCGACGTGGCCCTGGCTGTCGGCCGTGATGGTGCGAACGGGCACGGCGGCCTGATCCGCCCACCGGCGCACCAGCCGCCACTGGCCGGCCGGTTCCCGCAACGCCCCGACGAGCACCTCACCCACCCGCCGCCGGCCCAGCACCCCGGGCAGACCGTTCACATGATCGGCGTGCAGGTGACTGAGAATGATCGCCGGTAGCTCCCGTACGCCGAGGTCGTCCAGGCAGCGGGTCAGCCGGGCCGGGTCGGGCCCGGCGTCGACCAGGACCGCCTGCCCCGGCCCGGTCCGCAGGACCAGCGCGTCGCCCTGCCCGACCTCGCAGGCCACCACCTGCCAGTCCGGCGGCGGCCAGGCCGCGACGCGCTCGATCACCGTGCACCGGGCCGCCAGCAGCCCCGCCAGTGCCGCGGCCACGATCCGGCGGGCGGCCCGACGACGCAGCAGGGCCAGCGCGGCCACGGCGACGACGAGCGCCAGGCCAGCGCCGAGCAGCCCTTCGGGCCAGCGCACCGTGGCGGCGGGCAGCCTCGCGGCGGTGCGGGCCACCGTCACCAGCCACCAGCAGGGCAGATCGGCGGCGTGGGCAAGCAGGCGGGCCGGGGCCGGTGCCACCGCGGCGACCAGCAGGGTCAGCACCCCCAGCACCGTCGCCGCCGGGACGGCCGGGGCGGCCACCAGGTTCGCCGGGATGGCGATCAGGCTGATGCCACCACCGATCCAGGCGATCACCGGGGTGCAGGCGATCTGCGCGGCGGCCGCGACCGCGAGCGGCTCCGCGAGCCGCGGGTGCAGACGGCGGGCGAGACCGGCATGCCACCCAGGCGCCAGAATGATCATTCCAGCGGTGGCCTGGACGGACAGCGCGAACCCGACGGAGACGGCGAGCATCGGCCAGACGAGCACGAGCACCGTCACGCTCGCCGCGAGGGCGGCCAACGCCGACCTGGGCCGCCCGCCGGCGAACGCGGCCAGGCCGATCAGGCCCATCACCCCGGCGCGCAGGACACTGGGCGACGGTCGCGCCAGCACCACGAAGGCGAGCAGGGCGCCGGCGGCGAGCACCGCCCGGCCCCGCGCCCCGCGCCCGGCCCGCCCGGCGACCAGCAGCGCCGCGGCGGTCACGACGGCCACGTTGCCGCCACTGACGGCTGTCAGATGGGTCAGACCGGCGGCCCGGAAGTCGTCGCGCAGGCCTTCGTCGAGGGCGCTGACATCACCGTCGACGAGGGCCGGCAGCAGGCCGCGGCGTGGCTGTGGCAGGCCCGAGGCCGCCGCGCGCAGGCCCGAGCGCAGCCGACCGGCCGTCCGTTGCGGCCAGCTCGGCTCGCCCCGCGGTCGGGGGGAGGCATCGCGGACCAGCATCGCCGCGGCGACGGTGGGATCGCGCCGCGGTGGGGAGAGCCGGCCCCGCACGTCGAGGTGCTGGCTGGGCAGCAGGTCGCCCCAGTGCGCGCCACGCACCAGCAGCACCACCCGGGCCTGCCCACGCAGGTGGACGAGGCCGGCATCCACCCGTTCCAGCCGGGCCGGCACGGTGAAGGACGGCCCGCCTCGGTCACCCGGGCCGCCCGTCGCGGCGGCGAGCCGCCGTGGATCGTCGGTGACGACGACCCGTGCGGTGACCGTCGCCTGCCGGTCCACCAGATCGGCCAGGGGCCCTCGGTCACCCGGCCGGGTCGCAAGACCGCCGGCGAGCAGGCCCGCGGCCAGGAACGACACCGCCACCGCGGCGAGCGCCGGACCCGCGGCCAGGCGCACCGGGCTTCGACGGCGCCGGCAGCGCCGGCGCCGGGCGGCCAGCGCGAGCGGCACGGTGAGCACGACCGCGGCGGCGGCCAGCAGGACCGCGTCCGGCAGGGTCGTTCCCACCGCCAGAGCGGCACCGCCCCAGGCGGCCACAGCCGGCGTGATCAGGCGCGCGTCAAGGAGCGGTGGCGTCGAGGACGGCCGCTGTGCCAGCGTGAGTCCCGTCTCCAGGCCGACGGAGACCACGCGCTCAGACCCTGATCAGGGGAAGCAGATCCGCGAGTCGCTTGTCGCCGACCCCGGTGACCTCCCCCAGTTGCTGGGGTGAGCCGAAGTGGCCGTGTTCGACCCGCCACTGCACGATCCGCTGCGCGAGCACCGGACCGACCCCGGGCAGCGCGTCCAGCTGCTCGGCGGAGGCGCTGTTGAGATCCAGCGGGCTGCCCCCGGCACCGCCGCCTGCCCCCGCCGCGGTGCCGGGGGCAGCGCCGGTACCGGCGGGCGGCGCCTGCGGTGGCGGCCCGGGCTGGCCGTCCACCAGCACCTGCTCGCCGTCGACCAGCAGCCGGGCGAGCGCGACGCCGGTGGTGTCGACGCCGGGCAGCGCCCCGCCGGCCCGCTCGAGCGCGTCGACGACACGTGAGCCCGCCGGCAGCCGGACGACTCCTGGATCGCGCACCCGGCCCGCGACATCGACCACCACCTCACCGGGCGGCGCGCCGGTGCCGCCAGCCGGGCGGGCCGCGGCGGATCCGGCGACGCCGGTGGTGGCGCCGCCCGAGTCCGTCGAGCTCTCGGGGGCGGTGGCTCCGGGCGAGAGGGCCGCGATCACCGCCGAGGAGCTGGCCGGGGGTGCGCTCACCGGCACCGGCCGATGCTGCCAGGCGAGCCAGGTCGCCACGGCCGCCGCCCCGAGCGCGACCAGCGCCAGCACGAGCGCGGCACTCGCCGCCGGTGCCACCACCGCCGAGCGCAGCGCCAGCGGAAGCCGGTCGGCGACCCGAGCCCGTATCAGCCGCGCACGACCCGCCGGGGGCGCACCGGACGCCGCGCCAGGCCGATCCTCGGGGTCAGCCGGACCGCCGAAACCAGCCGGATCGCCGACATCATCGGGATCGAAATCCTCCTCGAGGTCAGCGCGGCCGGCGGCCAGGTCGCCTCGGCCCCGTGGACGCTGTCCCCCGAACGCGGGGGGCCGCCGTCCGGCGCCGGACGCGCCCTCGGCCTCGGCCTCGTCCCAGTCGGTGGACCAGTCAAGAAGCAGATCATCGCCCGCCCAGGCGTCCCGCTCCGGCTCGCCGGCGAACCTGCCCGCCCGCACCCGGCACGTGGGCACGAACGCCCCGGGCTCAGGGGGCGGTGGGACCGGCGTGGGAGGCAGCGTCGCAGCGGCGGACGGCACGGATACGGCGGGCGGCGGCGGAAAGGGATCAGGCGGACGCGGACCGGGCGGAGGCGGAGGCGGACCGAGCGGACGCGGATCAGGCGGGAGCGGAGCGGCCGGGGGCACCGGCGCGGTGGGCGCAGCCCGGGCGGCTACGGACTGGGGCCTGGGCCCGGACCGGGCCGGGGGGCGAGCAGCGGCTGGGCACCCGGGGCCAGGGGTGGTGGTGACCATGGGCGAAACCGTAGATCGCACGGCGCCCGGCCGGCAGTCCCCGACCTCGATCTGTGGACGGTCCAACGTCGTCCACAGGCCGTACCTCTTGTCTTGCGGTGTTCATCCGCCCGACGGAATATGCGCCGGGAACACGCGTTGACCCAGGCTATAAGTTGCATACGCAATCAAATTTGGCCCACAGCGACCGCCAGATCACGGTGACCGACCCACCTGCGGAAGGTCAGTCCGTTGACGGCACATCCAGGAGGACGCGATGACCGCCCCAGCTCCCACCGTGATCGACCTGACCGGCACCTGGACGCTCGACCCGGCCCACACCCGCATCGGGTTCTCCGCCCGCCATGCGATGGTCACCACCGTGCGCGGGCAGTTCAAGGAGGTCGAGGGCATCCTGCAGCTCGACGCGGTCAACCCGACCGCCTCCAGCGCGTCCGTGACGATCCAGACCGCCTCGTTCGACACCGGCGTGCCGGACCGGGACGGTCACGTGAAGTCGGCGGATCTGCTCGACGTGGCCACCTACCCGACGATCACCTTCGTCAGCACCGGCGCGACCGCTGGCAAGGGCGACGACGAGTACGTCCTGACCGGCCAGCTCACGATCCACGGCGTCACCAGCTCGGTCGACCTCGCCGTGACGTTCGAGGGCAGCTCCAGGGACCCGTTCGGCAACACCCGCGCGGGCTTCACCGCGACCACGTCGATCAGTCGCAAGGAGTTCGGTATCTCCTTCAACGCGGCCCTGGAGACCGGTGGCGTCCTGCTCAGCGACAAGATCAAGATCGAGCTGGACATCTCGGCGATCAAGAGCTCCTGACCTGCGCGGCGAAGCCGCCGTCCGGCTGCCGAGTCCAGAGCAGGCACGTCGCTGTTGCGTGGCGCACCTCAGCGGTATGGTCCACACGACCACGACATTCTGGAAGCAGTACGGGAGGTTCGCCGATGCGCGTGAACGTCGATTTCGACCGCTGTGCAAGCAGCGGCACGTGTGTCCGGCTCGTGCCGGACATCTTCGAGATCCGCGATGATGGCTACCTTTACCTGCTGAACGAGGAGCCGGACGACTCGCGGGCGGACGACCTTCAGGAGGCGGTCGAGTGCTGCCCGACCGAGGCCATCAGCATCTCCGCAAGCTGACCGCCCAGCGATCGTGACGCCTGTGGTGTGACGAAGGGCGGTACTCGCCCGAACCGCTTCGGGCGAGTACCGCCCTTCGCGTCCACCCGCCTCGCCACCGGAGCAGGCGAAGCGAGAAGACAGCGGACAAACCAGGCCGGAGCGGACCGGTCCGCCGACGGAACAGCGATCAGCCTCCGATCACGACACCGGCCGACAGCGCTGTGGCGCGGGGGCCGCCGGACTCCTCGATCGCCTCGGTGACGGCCTCGTCGAGTTCCACCTGGTCGGTCAGTTCGGCGCCCTTGTTGCGCACGTTGCCGACCGCCGTACCGACGGGATGCGCGAGCAGCACGCCGGCCGGCGCGGGACGCAGCAGCGCGGTGAGGTCCGCCGGGTCGGTGGCCGGGTCGATCCAGCGATCCCAGGCGGCGACGGGCAGGATCACCGGGGACCGGTCGTGCAGGAACGAAAGCCCCTCGGCCGCGGTGGTGGTCAGGATCGTGAACGTCGCCAGGGGTTCGTCACCCTTGCGCCACACCTCGTAGAGCCCGGCGAAGGCGAGGATGTCGCCGGTGGCCGGATGGCCGGCCGGGTACATGTAGAACGGCTGACCCCGGCGGGCTCCCCCACCTGGCCGGAACCACTCGTAGAAGCCGGTGGCGGGCACCAGGCAGCGCCGGGCGGCGTACGCCGAGCGGAACGCGGGTTTGACGGCCACCGTCTCCGCGCGGGCATTGATCATCCGGGCACCGATCGAACGGTCCTTCGCCCAGGACGGGACCAGCCCCCAGGTGGCCAGCCGCAGCACCCGCTCACCGACCGCAGCGGCGTCGGCTCCGGCGTCGGTGTCAGCTCCGGTGTCGGCGTCGGTGTCAGCTCCGGTGTCGGTGTCGGTGTCAGCTCCGGTGTCGGAGGGCTGCTCGGCGACGACGATCGGCATCGTGGAGGTGGGCGCGACGTTCGTGTTCTCCCGAATGGCTCCGCCGGTCTCGTCGCGCGCGGACATCGCCGCGACCAGATCGTCGGACTTCAGCTTCTGCGTATAACGACCGCACATGCTGTCCGAGTCTCCCAGGCACCTGTGACAGTTCCAGCCCGCCGGCCCCGCACCGTCCGCTCAGGACGGCCAGTCGAACAGCAGCGTGGCTCCCCCGGCGGCGCAGGCCAGCCCGCACAGGCCGAACAGAACGACCCAGAAGGCTCCGGGCAGCCTGGTCAGGCGGGCCAACTGGTCGGGGTCGGAGTCGGGTGCCCGCCGACGCCGACGCTGGCGCTGCAGTTCGACCAGCGGACGCAACGCCCCGAGCAGCAGGAAACAGGCGATGTAGGTGGCGAAGCCGGCGCGGGCCGTCGCCGGCGCGAACCAGGAGATCACCAGGATCACCGCCGTGCTGACCACCAGCGACAGCACGCCGAACCCGTTGCGGATCACCACCAGCATCGTCAGCAGCAGCGCGACGCACAGCTGCAGCACCAGGCTCGACCGGCCGGCCGCCAACAGTCCGACCGCGCCCAGCCCGATCAGGGACGGCGCGGGATAACCCGCGGCCACCGTCGCGATGACCCCGGGCCCGGTCGGCCGCCCGGAGGAGACCGTGACGCCGGAGGTGTCGGAATGCAGCCGTACCCCGGCGAGGCGACGACCGCTGAGCACCGCCACCAGCGCGTGCCCGCCTTCGTGGGCGATCGTGATGACATGCCGGGCGACCGGCCACAGCCGGTTGCTCAGCACCGTCAGCGCCGCGAGGACGGCGGCCAGGACCAGCACCCAGCCGGGTGGATTCGGCTGCGCCTCGAAGCTGCGCCGAAGGATCTCCATCCAGTTCGCCCCCTCCGACCCGAACGACGACACAACAGCCGGCGAAAGGCCATCATCTCTGGTGGATCGTCCGGTGGGTACGGGGGCCCCGCGTCGGTGCCGGGGTGGGGCCGCGGCGGTCTGGCTCCCCGCGCTGGCCACGACCGGACACGACGGTAGGGTCGCAGGCGGGCAGCGCAGCCCGGGGGGCGAAACCTGGCAGGGACTACCCAAGGAGAGACCCGTCCGTGGCGGAATACGTCTACCGGCCGGTCGTCGGCGTGGCGAAGGGCCTGTTCGCGGGCCTGCGCCTGCGGATCGACATACAGGGTGTCGAGCACGTCCCGGCGTCCGGCGGTGCGATCGTGCTGATGAACCACGTGTCCTATCTCGACTTCGCCCTCGCCGGCCTGCCGTTCTGGGCGGCGGGACGCCGGCCGGTGCGGTTCATGGCGAAGAAGGCCGTGTTCGATCACCGGATCGGTGGCCCGCTGATGCGGGGGATGCATCACATCCCGGTCGACCGCAAGGCGGGGGCGGGGTCGCTGCGGGAGGCGTTGCAGGCGCTGCGGGCCGGTGAGCTGGTGGGTGTCTTCCCCGAGGCGACGATCAGCCCGAGTTTCTGCCTTGCCCCGTTCAAGTCGGGCGCGGCCCGGATGGCCGCGAGCGCGGGGGTGCCGGTCATCCCGATGGTGATCTGGGGTAGTCAGCGCGTCCTGACCAAGGGCCGGCCGTTGCGCCCGCGGGAGGCGATCGGCACGCCCATCACGATCACCGTGGGTGAGCCGGTGCCCGCTGCGGAGCTCGCCGACCGGCAGGCCGGAACAGACCTGCTGCACAAGGTCATGACGAACCTGCTCGACACCGCCCAGCGGGGCTACCCACGTCCCGGCGCGGGCGAGCCGGACTGGTGGCTGCCCGCGCACCTGGGCGGATCGGCGCCGCCGCCGGTCGAGCCCGCCGACGACGCCGGCTGAGCGGTCGCACCAGCCGCCCACTGGTGGCGGCCTGGCGCTTCGGCGCCGTCGCCCGCCGGTATCGTCCGCCACGGTGATCGCCTTGCGAGGTGGAGCGGCGGAGGTGGTCGAGCGTGCCCGTCGCGGGCTGGGTCCTGCTGGTGACCGTGGCCGTGGCGCTGATCGTCACGGCCGCACTGGTCGACCGCCGTGGCGGTGGACGGGTCGCACTGCGCCGCCGGTTCGGCCCGGAGTACGACCGGGCGGTCGCCGAACTGGGCAGCCGTCGCGCGGCGCATCGCCATCTGCTGGCCGTCGCCGAACGGCGTGACACCCTCACCCTGGTCGCCCTCACCGAGGCGGAGCGGACCGCCTTCGTCCGCCGCTGGCAGGGGCTCCAAAGCCGCTTCGTGGACGACCCGGGCGGGATCACCCGCCAGGCCGACGAGCTGGTCAGCGAGGTGATGCGGGCCCGCGGCTACCCGCAGGGCGATGTCCGCGAGCGCGCCGAACTCCTCGGCGTGGACCATCCCGAACTGGCGCAGGCCTACCGCCAGGCGCACACCGACGCCCAGGCCGGCGCCGACACCGAGAAACTGCGGCAGGCGCTGCTGCGGCTGCGTGACCTGTTCCACCGGCTGCTCGGCCCCGCCCCGACACCTCCCCCGGCCGCTCAGGCGGCGTCCTCACCCGGGCAACCCAAGCCGTCCAGCGGTTCGGACGGCCCGAAGGACGCTCAGGCCCGGTAACGGTCGGCGAGGGCCCGCGCGCGGGACGGTTGGACGTGGGCCAGGGTCAGGTCGCCGCCGTAGTGGGCGAGGACCCGGTCGTCCATCAGGTGGAACCACAGTGGTGGCAGCCAGGCGGCCACCAGCAGGGTGGCGTAGCCCGCGGGCAGCTGCGGCGACTCGGGGAACGAACGCAGCGCCTGGTAACGCCGGGTCGGATGCGCATGATGATCACTGTGTCGTTGCAGCTGGTAGAGAGCCAGGTTGCTGACCACCGCGTCGCTGTTCCAGCTGTGCCGGGGGGTGACCGGTTCGTATCGTCCGCCCGGCAGACGGGCCCGGGCGAGACCGTAGTGCTCGATGTAGTTGACCCCTTCGAGCAGGGTCACCCCGACGAGGGCCTGGGCGACCAGGAAACCCAGCACCTCGACGCCGAAGATCGCGCTCAGGGTGCCGTACAGCGTCGCGGTGAGCAGCCAGCCGCGCAGCACCTCGTTGCGCGGCGACCAGACCCGCCGGCCACGCTGGCGCAGCCGGTCGGCCTCCAGCACCCAGGCCGACCGCAGCCCCCCGAACACCGTCCGCGGCCAGAACCGCCAGAAGCCCTCACCGAGGCGAGCGCTGGCCGGATCCCGCGGCGTCGCGACCCGCCGGTGATGCCCACGGTTGTGTTCGACGAGGAAATGGCCGTAGCCGGTGGCGGACAGCATCAGCCGGGCCAGGACCCGCTCGAGCCGGCTCCGCCGGTGGCCCAGTTCGTGGGCGGTGGTGATGCCCACCCCGGTGACGCTGCCGACGGAGAGCACCGCACCGACCCGCGCCAGCACCGACAGGTGCCCCTGCCCCCAGGCGGCGGCGCCCAGAACCAGCGCGATCCCGGCCAGCGGCAGGTACAGATAGGTGCAGCGCCGGTAGTACCGGTCCGCCTCGAGCTGTGCCCGCACGGCCTCCGGCGGATTGACCGCGTCCGGCGGCGACGTGAGATCGAGCAGCGGGACCAGGCCGAACACGAACAGCGGGGTGATCCACCAGTGCAACCCGACACCGGTGCGGTGCCACAACCCGTAGCCGACGATGGCCGTCAGCGGGACGACGGTGGCGGTGAGCCACATGTACCGCTTGCCGTCACGCCAGGCGGGACAGCCGGGGACGGTGAGCACAGGGGCGACCACAGGGACCTCCCATTCACCGGGCGCGCCGGCCCACAGTCGGACGCGTCGAGTCGGCCGCGGCGACCGACCCAGGACCACCGGGGGGCGCCGACGGGTCAATCTGCCAGCCCGATCGGTGCGCCGACAACAGGACCTCCACCACATGGCACCCAGGTGGTAGCCGACAGTGGTGGCACCACCGTGCCGCCGCGCAGGTCCCGGTCGATGACCGACTCACCGCCCTGGGTCGGCGGGGTGATGGTGGCCACGCTGATCCTGCCGATGCTGGTCCTGATCACCTACACCCTGCTTCCCCTGCCCGGCCAGGTACGGTTCGGCGCCGGGAACTACGTGCTCGCCGGTGCGCTGTTCGTCCTGAACGTCGGCCTGCCCCGCCTGCTGCGCCGCATCCGCCGGCTACGCCGCCGCGGCGACCAGCGCTGACCTCGGCGGGCGCGTAACAAGCGCCACGATGGGGCTGCCAGCCGACGGTGAGCTGCCACGATGACCAGGTGTCCGCGCTGGTCGTCCTGCTGGTGGGGCTGGTCGCGGGAATCTGCGTCCGACGCCGCTCGCACCCACCGCCAGCGGCCGCGGCGGTGGTGAACACCTGGCTGCTCGACATCGCGTTGCCCGCTCTGGTGCTGCACACGGTGCACCTCGTCGACTTCCCGGACCATCTCGCGCTCGTCGTGGCAGCCCCCTACCTGCTGTTCGCGATCTCCTGCGCGCTCTACCTGTTCGCGGGCCGGCTCCTGCGCCTGCCCCGCCAGACGGTGACCGCCCTGATCGCCGCGACCGCGGTGGCCAACACCAGCTTCGTCGGCTTTCCGATGGTGACCGCGTTCTACGGTGCCGATGATGTGGCGATCGCCGTGCTCGTCGACCAGCTCGGCTCGTTCCTGCTGGTGAACACCGTTGTTCTGGTCACGGTGACGGTCGTCGCCGGGGCGGCGCTGCCCCGCGTGGAGCTGGCGCGCCGGGTCCTGACCTCGCCGGCGCTGCTGGCCCTGGTCGGCGCGCTGCTGCTGCGCCCGGTGACCTTCCCGTC
Source organism: Frankia umida (assembly GCF_023242945.1). Lineage (NCBI taxonomy): Bacteria > Bacillati > Actinomycetota > Actinomycetes > Frankiales > Frankiaceae > Frankia > Frankia umida. The sequence continues at coordinate 149,714 of NZ_JALKFT010000009.1, read as the reverse complement.
CTGGCTGGACGAGGCGTTGGTGTCCCTCGGCGCCACCCTCACCCCGCTCGCGCTGTTCTCGATCGGGATGCAGCTGGAGGTCCCGGCGGCCCGCCGGTACTGGCGGGAGCTCGTCCTTGGCCTCGGGGTGAAGCTGGTCGTCGCGCCCGCCCTCGTCGTCGGCTGCTACGCGCTGGCCGGCGGCCTGGGCAACCACGGTGTGACCATCGCCCTGTTCGAGACGGCGATGCCGCCGATGGTCGCCGGTGCGCTGATCGCCACCCGCCATGACCTGGCCACCCCGCTGCCCAGCCTGCTGGTGGGTGTGGGTGTGCCGTTGAGCCTGCTCACCCTGCCGCTGTGGGCGCTGCTGCTCGGCTCCTGACCCACCCGATCGGACGGCCGTCCCGCGACCACCAGGGAAGATCTTGATCGGGGCGAATCTGGTGAGTCGGACAGGCCCACCGTCTAGGGTGGATGACAGGACGATCGCCGACGAATCCGTGGTGTCGGCGTCGCCTGCGTACCCGCGTTCGGGGCGTCGGCGTTGGCGTCCGAGAGGAGTGGGATCTTCGGTGAGTGCGGTGCAGACAGCGACGTTGGCCGACGGTGTGGCCGAGGCCACGACCGGTCCGGCCGGGTACACCCGGCTCGGGGTCATCGGCTGCGGCCTGATGGGGTCCGGCATCGCCGAGGTGGCCGCCCGCGCGGGGCTCGACGTGGCCGTCCGGGAGATCAACGAGGGTGCGCTCGAGGCCGGCCGTAAGCGCCTGACCTCCTCGTTCGACCGGGCGCTGCGCGGCGGCAAGATCAGCGAGTCGGATCGGGACGCGGCGCTGGCCCGGCTGACGTTCACCACCGAGCTCGAGGCGTTCGCCGACCGGGACGTCGTCGTCGAGGCGATCGCGGAGAACGAGCGGCTCAAGGCCGAGATCTTCGGCACTCTCGACAAGGTCGTCACCCGCCCCGACGCGATCTTCGCGTCCAACACCTCGTCAATTCCGATCATGAAGCTGGGGGTGGCGACGTCCCGGCCCGAGCAGGTCGTCGGCATCCACTTCTTCAACCCGGTGCCGGTGCAGAAGCTCGTCGAGATCGTCCCGTCGCTGCTGACGTCCGAGCGGACCGTGGCCGCCGCCGAGAGCTTCGCCGCCGAGGCGCTGGGCAAGCAGACCATCCGCTCCACCGACCGCGCCGGCTTCGTGGTCAACGCGCTGCTCGTGCCGTTCCTGCTCTCGGCGATCCGGATGCTCGAGGCGGGCCTCGCCGCGGCCGACGACATCGACAACGGCATGGTGCTCGGCTGCGCCCATCCGATGGGTCCGCTCAAGCTGTGCGACCTGATCGGCCTGGACACGATCAAGGGTGTGGCCGACTCGATGTACGCCGAGTTCAAGGAGCCGCTGTACGCCGCGCCGCCGCTGCTGCTGCGGATGGTCGACGCGGGCCTGCTCGGCCGTAAGAGCGGACGCGGGTTCCACACGTACACCCGATAGGACTCCGGCGCCGGGTGCCGGTCATCTGACGCCGGGTATCCGGGTCACATCGAGGATCTGACTGCGACCAGCGGGCGGGCTGCCATGAACGCGTCGTTCGACCTTTACCAGCTTCCCGAGGAGCACATCGCGTTGCGGGAGGCGGTGCGTGGCCTCGCCGACAAGGAGATCGCCCCGTACGCGGCGGACGCCGACGAGCACGAACGCTTCACCGTCGAGGCGTACGGCGCGCTCGCCCGCGCCGGCTTCGCCGCGGTGCACATCGACGAGGCCTACGGCGGGCAGGGGGCCGACTCGGTCGCCACCTGCATCCTGATCGAGGAGGTCGCCCGGGCCTGCGCGGCGAGTTCACTGATCCCGGCGGTGAACAAGCTCGGCAGCCTGCCGATCATCCTGTCCGGGTCGGAGGCGCTCAAGCGGCTCGTGCTGCCGTCACTGGCCAGCGGCGAGGCGATGATCTCCTACGCGCTGTCCGAGCGGGAGGCCGGTTCGGACAACGCCTCGATGCGCACCCGGGCCCGCCTCGACGGTGACCACTGGGTGCTGGACGGCACCAAGGCGTGGATCACCGGTGCCGGCGAGTCGACCTGGTACACGGTGATGGCCGTCACCGACCCGAACGCCACCCGCCGGGTCGACGGCATCTCGGCGTTCGTCGTACACCGCGACGACCCCGGCTTCGCGGTGGGCACCAAGGAACGCAAACTCGGCATCAAGGGCTCCCCCACCGCCGAGATCCACTTCACCGGCTGCACCATCCCCGCGGACCGGATCATCGGCGAACCAGGCACCGGCCTGCGCACCGCGCTGGCCACCCTCGACCACACCCGCCCGACCATCGGCGCCCAGGCCGTCGGCATCGCCCAGGGCGCGCTGGACGCGGCGCTGGCCTACGTCCGCGAACGCCGCCAGTTCGGCCGGGCCATCGCCGACAACCAGGGTGTGCAGTTCATGCTCGCCGACATGGGCATGAAGATCGAGGCGGCCCGCCACCTGGTGTACGTCTCGGCGGCGCGGGCCGAGCGTGGGGAGAAGGGCCTCGGCTTCGTCTCCGCCGCCGCCAAGTGCTTCGCCTCCGACGTCGCCATGGAGGTCACCACCGACGCCGTCCAGCTCTTCGGTGGCGCCGGCTACACCCGCGACTTCCCGGTCGAACGCATGATGCGCGACGCCAAGATCACCCAGATCTACGAGGGCACCAACCAGATCCAGCGCGTCGTCATGTCCCGCCAGCTCCTGCGCGGCTGACCGGACCGGTCGCACGGTGGCCGGTCGCGGACGCCCTGACGGCGACGGACGGTCGCTAGTTGATGCAGGCCGCGGCCGCGGTGGTGGTGGTGACCGCGGTGGGGGTGGCCGAGCTGGTCGGGTTCGGGGCGGTCGGGCTTGAGGCGGTGCCGCCGGTGCGCGCGGCTGACCTGGGGCTCGCGGTGACGGTGGGTGTCACCGCGGTGAACTGGGTGGCCTGGTCGGCTCCGGGGATGGCGGTTCCGGCGACGACGACCGGGCCGGTGGCCGCCGCGGTCGCCTGGCTGGCCCCCGCGTCCGAGATGGTGGCCGTGGCGCTGGGGGCGCTGGACGCATCCGTACCGGCGGCCGGTGCCGGGCTGCCCGTGGGGGTCGGACTCGGGGCTGTTGTCGTCTCGGCCGCCGCGGCGTCGCCCATCTGCTCGGCGAAGAAGGCGCGGACGGCGTTCGGGTCGTAGTAGAAGTAGAACGCCGGGGACGAGACCTCGCCGGTGATCGGGATGGTCGCGAAGCTCACCGAGCCGGTGCTCATGCCGCGCAGACGCTCGGCGAGCAGCCGCAGGTCCGTGATGCTGGTGCCCCCGTCGAGCACGGCGGCGTCGGTCAGCGCGTTCAGGAAGGACGTCAGCTTCCCGGGGCTCAGCAGTACGTCGGACGACGCCACCGTGCGGAACACCGCGGCCATGAACGCCTGCTGGCGGTGGATGCGGGACAGGTCACCGTCCAGGAAGCCATGGCGTTGCCGGACGAACGCGAGCGCCTGCTCGCCGATCAGGTGGTTGGTGCCGGCGACGCCGGCGAAGCCGGAACTCGGGTCGTTCAGGTTCGTCGAGCGCACCCGGCGGCCGTTGTCCAGGGTGAGCGGCTCGACGTAGGGCGAGGCGACCAGGCAGACGTCGACCCCGCCGATCGCGGTGGTCATCCGCTGGAAGCCGCCGAAGTCGATCTCGGCGTAGTGGTCGATGCGGATGCCGGTGAGCTGTTCGAGGGTGGCCACCAGCAGGGCCGGGCCGCCGCTGTTGAAGGCGCTGTTGACCCGGTCGCGGCGGGCGCGGTGAGCGTCGCCGTCGGTGTCGGTGTAGGACGGGATCGGCACGTACAGGTCCCGGGGGATGGACACGATCGAGGTGGTGCCGTCGGAGTCCAGGTGCGCGATCATCATCGTGTCGGAGCGGGCGCCGCCGACCTTCGCGGCATCGCTGCCGGTGCGCACGTCCGAGCCGACCAGCAGCCAGTTCTCGGTGCCCACCGGCACCGACGGCGGCCGGGTGACATCGGCGTGCGGCAGTGCGATGTCGGCCCGGTCGATCCGGCGGTCGTAGGCGGCGATGATCACCCAGCCGGCGACCGACGTGACCAGGATGACGAAGCTCACCAGCCCGGCGGCCCCCATCAGCAGTCGCGACCGCAGCCGTCGGCGTACCGGTGTGACCGGCGGCTCGTCGGGGGTGCCGGCCTTGGCCATGGTCACCATCGACAGCCCGCCGGCGGGCAGCGCCTCCTCGGGCAGCGTCCCGAACGTCGCCACGGCCCCCGCCCGCCTCGGCAGCTCCGCCGTCGGCACCTCGACCCGCCCGGCTCCCGCGGCGCTGCCACGCGAGATCGGCGTGGTCTCCGGGGCGGACAGGACGGGCTCGGGGCCGCCCGTGCCGGCCGCGTCGATCACTCCGAGGTCGGTCGGGGCGGGACCGGAGCCGGCGGGATCGTCCACGCCACCGTCGGACCCGACGTGATCCGCTGCCCCGGTGCGCTGCCCGGTGACCGCCTGCTGTCCGGGAGCGCCCCGCTGCGGGGGATGCCCCACGCTCATCGTGCGTCGGCGAAGATCGGACGAAACAGACAAAACGGCACACGGACAATGCGGTGAGGCGACGCGATTACGTTCACCCGTCGCCTCTTCCACCCGATGGCCCTGATTAGCCCGTTAGATCTACCACCATAGGCAGCAGGACCGACCGGGTCGCGCACCAGCCGGCAGTTTGTGACAACTACCGCGATGAACAACCGAAATGTGCACTGGTGGCGGCGTCTCGACCACGGGAACACCATCCGCCGAGTCCGGATCGACGCCAGCCCCGCACGCTGCGCCACACTCCCCCCGCGCCAGCCCCCTCCCGACCGCGGACGCCAAGCCTCAGCGCCGAACGCGAAACGCGAAACGCCGACCGCCGACCGCCGACCGCGAAGGAGCGCCAGGTAAGAAGCTCCAGGTCAGAAGCTCCAGGTCAGAAGCTCCAGGTCAGAAGCGTCGAGTCAGGAGGCCAGCCAGGCGTCGAACGACGCCCGGCTCTCGGCGACGCCGACCGGAAGAGCTCGCGGATAGTCGCGCAAAGTAATGGTGTATCGCCAGAGCGTTTCCGCTTTGATCATGCCGCTGCGCACCGACGCCTTGAGGAGATGCCAGGTGGTGATCGCGGTGATGCCGCTGCGGGCGGCCAGTCGGGTGGCTGCCCGGTCGTCCGTGACGAACAGGCCTTTCACGCGGCGCCGCGTCATGATGGCGAGCGTCTCGGCTTCACCGAGATGGTGATGCCGGCTGTCACCGGGGCCGGCCAGGCCGTCGCGCATGATCATCGCATCCTGCAGCTCCGCGGCGTCAGGTAACCATGGGGCCCCGAAGATGCGCCGTGCACTGCCGAGCACATCGAGTCCAGGCACCCGCGCGGAGCGGCGACATTCCGATTCGACGGTGGCGCACCAGCGGCCGTTGCCCTTGACGAGCCGTTCCAGCAGATCCATCCGGTTGATGATCGCGAAATTGATGAGCACGGTGTTGTCGGGAAACAGCAGGACGGTCACGATTCAGTGGCCCAGCACCTCGACCAGATCATCGACGTTCACCTCGGGCACCGAGGGTGTGTCCACCTCGACCTCGTCCGGATCGACACCCAGCATCCAGGCAAGCGTCTCCTTACCGAGCGCGCCGGTGGCGATTCTCGCCAGATGCGCCTCGGTGAGCTCGAGGGGAAAGCGGCGGCGGGCGGCGGCCTGCATCCGCGTCGTGATCTCGTCATCGCCGGTGCGGGACGCCCAGTGCCGCCGCAGCAGTCGCTGCGTCGTCTGCCCGACCCATTCGTCGACCACGGCGGGCAACTCGCCGCACACCGCGTTCAACCGGCGGGCCAGCGCGTCGATGGACACCCCGCGCCGCCAGACCAGATCGGCGAGGCCGGCGGAATCCAGACTGACCCACTCGACGGCCCCGAGCAGATCCCGTGGCAGCAGCAACTCGGCGGCGAACGCGTTGGCGGCGGCCTCCCGCCGATTCCATTCGGCTTCGCAGGCACCATCCTCATGATGGCCGTGGACGAGATGACCGAGCTCATGGGCGAGCGACCAGTTCTCCCTGAACCAGTTGCCGGTACCCGGCAGCACGATCACCCGGTAGGCGCCGATCGCCAGTGAGTACGCGGTGGACAACCCGGGCAGGCGCACGACCCCGATGCCGAGGTGGGCCTCCAGCCGTTCCGCGAAGGGGCGGACGAAATCCTCACCCAACACCACGCGCATCTCCCCCGGGCTCTGGGGCAGCGGCGGCGCAACCGGCACCCGCGCCACCTCGCCCGGCACGGGATAGGCCTGCCGGTAGGCCAGCGCGATGTCCTCCAGGAGGCGCTGGTCGGCCTCGCGGGCCGGCACGCCCCGGCGGCCGCTCGCATGATCGAAGGTGTGCCGGGCCGCCACCACCAGCCGGTGGGGATCGACCCGTCCGGTGATCATCCAGTGCAGATCGGCGCCGAGCAGGTCGGCCAGGCGGGCCAGCTCGATCGAGGAGAAGGCGCGCCGGTCGTTCAGCGCACGCGAGAACGCATCGGGCGTCATGTCGATCTCGCGGGCGATGTCCTGCTGGCGAGCGTCGGGACGGGCCTGTCTGATCCGCTCCAGCACACGGTCGCCGATGCTGCGCATGCGATCATCCTACCAGCGGATTGGGATTTTCCCAATCGAGTGTGTGGTCGTGCCGCTCGGTCAGGACCGTGGCAGTGCCGCGAGGGTGTGCCGCAGGCCGTCCTCGAGCGGCGTCGGCTCCCAACCAAGCTCGGCGCGGGCCCGGCTGGCATCGGGTACCGCGTTCCACCGCAGGTAGTGCAGCTGGCCACGCGCGAGCGGCGGTGGGCGCCGGGTCAGCCGCGCCGCCGCCTCGCCACCGGTCGCGAGCAGCTCGGCCAGCGCTGCCGGCAGCGTGACGGCCGGGGCCCGGCCACGCCCGCCCACGCTCACCACCGCGGCGGTGAGCGCACGCAGACTCAGGTGGATGTCGGACAGGATGTACCGCGCCCCCGGCCGGCCCAGGCCAGCGGCGGCGAGCTGACCACGCCCCAGACCTTCGGTGAACACCAGACCGAACCCGCCTGGCGGCACCACCGGCAGCAGCCCACGCAGCGCCGGCCGGAACATCCGCAGCTCCATGGACGCCGGCCCGTAGGGGCCGAGGCCGTAGACCGTCGCCGGGTTCACCACCACCACCTCCAGCTCGCCCGCCGCGGCGAACACGGCCTGCTCGGCTCGCTGCTTCGACCGCTCGTACGGGGTGCCCTTCGGCCTGGACGCGAGACTCGTCTCGTCGAACCGGCCGCCGGGTGGCGCGTCGAACACGTCGATCGTGCTGGTGTGCACCAGGCGACGCACCCCGGCGGCCGCCGCGGCCCGGGCGAGCCGCGCCGACCCGGCGACGTTGACCTGGTCGAACCGGCCGGGATCGGCAAGCCACTGTTCGGGCACGCCCATCGCGTTGAACACGACCTCGACACCCTCGACGGCGGCGGGCAGCGTCGCGGGATCCGTCACATCCCCGACGACCACGTCAAGCCCGGCGACTGGGAGCGCGCCGCTGCCCGGGTGGCCGCGGACCAGCACCCGCACCTCGTGCCCGGCGGCCAGTGCCGCCCGCACGACGGCACCGCCGACCTTCCCGGTCGCTCCGGTGACGAGGATGCGCACGCGGCGCAGCCTACGGCCGCGGGTCCGACCGCTCCAGCGCTGCCGCGTCCGCCCGATCCGGTGAGCTCACGCCGGAGGCGGACACGAGCGAGCGCGACCGATCACCCCGCGACCGCTGCTTCCAGGTAAAGGCGGCAATACACGGACATGCCGAATCCGTCCGTACCCGCGGCGACCACCACCGGGGGGATGCTCGGCACGTTCAGCGCGGCGCGCGACCGCGTCCGGGGCCTGCAAGCCGGTAAAATCATGACGAGGCAGGGATGGGCCTGGCCTGGCCAGCTCCTGACCACAGCCTCCTGACCACAGCGAGCGGTGCCCGGTTCCGGTCGGTCCCGGGTCGGTGGAATGCAACCGGCCTCGGCTGCGCTTCTTTTCAGGTGACGGAAGCGAGCGGTGGTGTAGAGGAGGACGTCGATCGTGCTTGATCCACGAGAGCTCTACAGTCTCACCGAGGACGGGTCCGAGCAGCAGTCCGGTGAGCAGCACCGGCCGATCATGCTCGAGGTGATGACCGGCGTCGTCGACGCGGGAAACGCCGTCAGCCTGGCCGGCGAACACCTGCTCACAGCGCTCGAGCACCGGGTCGTGGCGACGTTCGATGTCGACCAGCTGCTCGACTACCGCTCCCGCCGCCCTCCCATGATCTTCTCGGAGGATCACTGGGAGAGCTATGCCGACCCGGTGCTGGCGCTCTACGAGCTTCGGGACGAGTCGGACGTGCCGTTCCTGCTTCTGACCGGACCCGAACCCGACCTGCAGTGGAAACGCTTCATCGCCGCGTTGCGCCAGATCGTCGATCAGTTCGGCGTCGCGCTGACCGTCGGGTTGAACGCCGTCCCCATGGCGGTGCCGCACACCCGTCCGGCCTCCGTGACCGCGCATGCCAGCCGCAAGGAGCTCATCGCCGGGTACGAACCCTGGCTGCGTCGGCTGCAGATTCCGGGCAGCGCCGGTCACCTGCTCGAATATGAACTCGGCCGCGACGGGCGGGACGCGATGGGTTTCGCGGTCCACGTCCCGCACTATCTGGCGCAGTCGACGTATCCCGCGGCCACCGAGGTGTTGTTGACCTCCGTGTCCAAGGCCACCGGTCTGATGCTGCCGCTGGATGGACTGCGCTCCGCGGCGCTCGCCGTGAACGACGAGGTCAACAGCCAGCTCGCCGAAGGTGGCGAAGCCGCATCCCTGGTCCGGGCGTTGGAGGAGCAGTACGACGCCTATCAGCGGGGCCGGCGCGGGCCGAGCCTGCCGACGGTTGATGGTGAGCAGAAGCTGCCAACGGCCGACGAGCTGGGCGAGGCTCTGGAACGCTTCCTGGCCGAGCAGTCCGAGCCCGGCGGTCCGAACCCGCTGGGCTGAGCTGGCCGGAAAGCCCCGGTCCGGCCCCCTGCGCGAAACAGGCGGCCGGACCAGCCGGATTGCGATACCACACCAGGGGGTAGCTGTCCTGGTTTTCTCTGTCTTTTCCTGCCCCGGAGCCTTCCGGATGTTGCCATTTATCCGGATTCGCACTCGCGTAGGCTCACGCTTCGCCACGGTGGGTTGACGGCCCGCAGCGGCACAGGAGATCGCCCCGACCCGGTGGCGCATGACAGAGAGAACCAGAAATGACCTCGCCCCAGGGGCGGCCTCCTCGCGCGCCCCGCCGCAGGAGCAAGCCCGCGACCGATGCCGCGCCCGCCGGTGTTTCCGCACCGCGATCTGACGTCGCCATTGATGCCGCCACCGAAAGTGGCATCGCCGAAGATGTCGCCGCCGAGAATGGCACCGCCAAAGGTGTCGCCGCCGAAAGTGGCGGCGTCGACAGTGGCACTGCCGAAAGCGGCGCTGCCGAAAGCGGCGCTGCCGCAGCAACCACGATGGTCGCACCAGAAGTCGCCGCCGATGCGAACGCCATCACAGCATCAGCCGACGCATCAGCCGGCTCCACGCCGAAGGCGACCGCGACCACCTTTCCCAGCTCGGCGGATTCCGCCGAGCCGCCCTCCGGCGCCGACATCCCGGCCCAGCCCACGGGTAGCTCCGTCGAATCCAGGCCGGAAGCCGCCGGCGAGGCCGAGCCGGCCCCGCAACCAATCCGGAAGAAGTCCGCGGGTAGCCCGGCGAAGCGGCCCCAGCTGCGCAAGCCGCTGCGGACGGCCCTGCTCACCCTGCACATCATCGTGAGTGTCGGCTGGAACGGCGTCGCGTTCTGCCAGCTGGTCCTCGCCAGCACCGCCGCGATCGATCCGGATCTGCGGCACCCGGCCTACGAACTGATGCACGTCATCGACCGGACGCTCAACATCCCGCTGGCGCTGCTCACCCTGATCACCGGTGTCGTGCTGTCGGTGAAGACCCGCTGGGGCCTGCTGCGGCACTGGTGGATCGTGGTGAAGCTGAGCATCACCGTGGTGGCCGTGATCAGCGGAGGGGCGGTGATCCGCACACTGATCGTCGCCTCCGCCAAGCACAGTGCCACCGCGGCGGCCGGCTATCCGGCCCAGACCGTGGCGCTGGTCGTCTGCGGCACGGTGATGAACCTGCTGTTCATCACCGCGACCGTGCTGTCGACCACGAAGCCATGGGGCCGCACCCCGCGTGGGCGCCGCGAGGCGCGGGCTCTCACGGCGACGCCACGGCCGCAGCCCGAACCCCCGCTCGCGTCCTCGGTGCTGCCAGCAGCGTCCTGACGGCCGCCGCGGCCAGGCCAGACCGACCCCAGCCCCCGGCCAACGAGCGGCCGGGCAGCCGGGCAGCCGGGCAGCCGGGCAGCCGGGCAGCCGGGCGACGATCAGTGCCGACCGGGCACGCGGCCGATGTCGGCGTCGGACAGGGCCCGAATCGCGAGGCGGTCGACGAAACGCTCGATGATCGCCCCGACCGGCCAGCGCTCCACCTCGGCGATCAGGCGCGTGGCCTCCGCCTCCGCGTCGGCGGCCGGCCACCCCTGCGCGTCGAGACTGTGGCACAGCGCGTCGCGATAGTCGTCTTCGGTGATTCCGGGCAGATGGCGCACCATGGCCGTGGTGGTGCCGTAGTGCGAGCCAAGACCGACGAAGACCCGGCCGCACTCGCATCGCCCGTGCGGACGGTCCAGATGCAGATCGCAGAATGCACGCAGGGTGACGAGCTCGCCTTCCACCGCCCAGTGGAAATCGTCGACGCGCAGGCCCTGCCCGTACGCCGTGGCCGTGAGAAGTTTCATGACCGCAAGCTCCTCGTGGTCGCCCGACCGCTTCCGGATGGGAAGCGGATGCCCTGCGGGTCTACGAGAAGACAATCATCCCCCACCGACAAAGTCTCGAACTACCCACGATCGCGGTACTCTCGGGCCACCTCGTGAGCGGCCCTCCAGAGGACGGGCGGATAATAGCCCGGTTGAGCGGGAGCGACGGGAGTATCACTTTACGTGACCATCTCGCACACTGCCCCGAGAGTGCGTGAACGGGCCTGGCTCGTCGCCGACGCGGTGACCTGGCGTGGGCTGCTCCACCTGCTGCTGAACCTGCCGTTGTCGCTGGTCGGGTTCGTTGTCGTGACCGTGGTGATCTCCCTCGGTGTGGGCCTGGCCGTCACGGTTGTCGGCATTCCGGTGCTGGTCGCGGGGCTGCGGATCTGCCGGGCGTTCGGCTCGCTGGAGCGGGCCAGGGCACGCTGTCTGCTGGGCCTGCGCGTCCCTACCCCTTCCCACCCCCCGTCCCGGCGTCCCGGCCAGCGCGGGCCGGGGCTTGCCACTCTGGGTGACCCGGCCGCCTGGCGGGAGGCGCTGTTCCTGTTCATCCGGCTGCCGTGGGGCATCCTGAGTTTCGTGGCGGCGCTGCTGCTGCTCACGGTCGCCTGGGTGGTGCTGCCCGGGGCGACCCGGATGCTGGTGGCCGTCGACCGGGCGATGGTCACCGGTCTGCTCGCCCCGTCAGCGCGGGTGGAACAGCGGGTGCGCGAGGCCACGGCGAACCAGCGGGCGGCCCGGGACGCCGCCACCGACCTGCGGCGGATCGAACGCAACCTGCATGACGGGGCGCAGGCCCGGCTCGTCGCCCTGGCCATCGGCCTGGGCATGGCCAAGGAGATCCTCGCCGAGGATCCCCAGGCCGCGGCCGAGATGATCGCCGAGGCGCACGGCGAGGTGAAACTCGCCCTGGTCGAGCTGCGGGATCTGTCCCGCGGTATCAACCCGGCGATCCTCACCGATCGCGGCCTGCCCGCGGCGCTCGCCGCCCTCGCCGATCGCTGCACCGTCCCGACCCTGGTGACGGTGGAGCTGACCGCGAGGCCGGCCGCCGCGCTCGAGGGCATCATCTACTTCACCACCGCCGAGCTACTGACCAACATCAGCAAACACAGCCAGGCCACGGACTCCACCGTCGACCTGCACCGCGCCGAGGACGGCTCGCTGCGGCTGCGGATCGGTGACGACGGCGTCGGCGGCGCGGATCCGCGCGGCGGCAGCGGCCTGACCGGCCTCGGTGAGCGCATCGCCGGGATCGACGGGTCGATGACGGTCGACAGCCCCGCCGGCGGCCCGACAACGGTCACGGTCCGTTTCCCCTGGCAGGACGCCCCGCAGGAGCCGCCCCGCTGAGGGCCGACCCGGACTACTGCCCGTCGGTGGCCGCGGCGACCCGCGCCGGGGGGCCGCTGCGCGGCTCCGGGGCGTCGACGTGCCCGTGCCCGTCCGTTTCCCGCGCCACGGCAGAACGTTTCGGCAGCAGGAAGCCGAGCGGAACGGCGGCGATGCTGAAACCGAGGGTCCACCAGAAGGAAACCGCGTATCCGTGGGCGGTGGCCGCCGCGTCGGGCGGACGGCCGCCGCCGGTGGCATCGGGCAACTGGCGGGCGAGCACCACGGCGAGCACGGCGGTGCCCAGGGACGCCCCGACCTGCTGGAAGATCCGCACCGCGGAGGTCGCCCGCGGGATCTCCGCGACGGAAAGCCCGATGTAGGCCGCGGACATCACCGGCACCATCGCCGCCGCGAGACCCAGACCCCGCACGACCAGGGACGCCCCGAGCAGCACCTCGCTGGTGTGTGCCGTCACCTGGGTGTAGGCCACCGAGCCCAGGACGCTGAGGGTCAGCCCGCCCAGGACCATCGCGCGCGGGCTGACCCGGTCGGCGATCCGACTGAGCACGACCATTCCGATCATCATGCCCAGGCCCTGGGGAGCCAGGAGCAGACCCGCCTCGACCGGGCTGCGTCCACGCACCTGCTGTTCGTACAGCGGCAGCAGGAACAGCGCCCCGAACAGGGAGATACCGAACAGGAACATCAGGCTGGCGGCACCGCAGAACGACGTGGAGCGGAACAGTCGCAGATCGATCAGGGGCACGATCCGGGTGCGCAACGCGTACCCGACGAACACGAGGATCAGAACGACTCCGATGGCCAACGGAACAAGCACGGCCGCCTCGGTGAAACCGCCGTGGCGGCCCGCCTCGGCGAAACCGTAGACAACGGCGGCGAGCCCCGGGGAGAGCAGCGCGAAACCAATCCCGTCGAACCGCTGGGGCGCACGGGTGGACAGTTCCTGCGGCGGCATCGTCCGCCAGGCCAGCACCAGTGCGACGATGCAGACCGGCACGTTGATCAGGAAGATCCAACGCCAGCTGAGACTTTCGATGATCACGCCGCCGAGGACCGGGCCGAGGACCGGCGTCAGCAGGGCCGGAGCGGAGACCACGGCCATGAGCCGGCCAAGCCGTTGCGGCCCGGCCGCCTGCGCCATGATCGTCTGCATGAGGGGTAGTAGCAGCCCGCCACCCAGGCCCTGGATGACCCGGAAGGCGATGAGGCTTTCGATGGACCAGGCGATCCCGCACAGCACAGAGCCGGCCAGAAACAGCGCGAGTGCCAGCATCCACATGCGGCGGCCGCCGAACCGTTCGACCGACCAGCCCGTCACCGGGATCACCATGGCCAGCGCGAGCAGATACGCCGTGGTGACCCACTGCACCGTGGGAATGTCGACCTCGAAGGCACGGCCCAGCCGGTCCAGCGCGACGGACACGATCGTCGCGTCGAGCTGCACCACGACGACACCGGCGAGCAGCACCAGGGCCAGCCGGATGAGAGCGGCGTCGATCTTCTCCGCTCCGGCCGCCGACCTGCCCGGCGAAGCGGGTTCCTGCACTGCCATGAGATCTCCCGATGTGGTCGTGCGCAGGGCGCCGTCCCGCCAGAAGATACACCGTATCGCATCACGATACGGCGTAGCGAAAGGATGGGTGGCGCCAGGAGCCGCGCACGCCGGGATGGTCCGTCAGACGGACACGCGGACATCCCCGTCACGCCCGTAACCTCAGGGGATGGGCGACCAGAACCCGGCGGCGACAACGCCCGACCGTGAGTCCGCCGTGCCGCCGTGGGCCCGCCCACGCGTCGCCGGTCGTCCCCCACTCACCCGCGAGGAGATCGTCGATGCCGCTGTCAGCCTCGCCGACGCCGAAGGTCTACCGGCCGTCTCGATCCGCCGGGTCGCCGCCGTCCTGTCCGCCCGGCCGATGAGCCTGTACTCGCATTTCGACCGCAAGGACGACCTGCTCGCACTCATGCACGACCGGGTGACCGCCGAGGTCCTGGTGCCGGAGCCGCTGCCGGCGGACTGGCGCGCGGCGCTGCGGGCCATCGCCCACCACACCCGCCAGACCTGCCTACGGCACCCCTGGCTGCTCCAGACACAGGCCGGGGCCACCCGTCTCGGTCCGAACGCGCTGCGGCACGCCGAACAGTCCGCCGCCGCCGTCGCCGGCCTGCCGCTGACGCCGGCCCGGCGCATCGCCCTGCTGTGCGCGGTGGACACCTACACGTTCGGTCAGGTCGGCATCGAACTGCGGGAGCGGCTGACCGAGCGTGACCAGGACCAGCTGACCGCCTACCTGGACTCCATGATCAACAGTGGGGAGTATCCGCATCTGGCCCGGCTGCCTCGCCAGGAGCTCCTCGCGCTCGGCTACCAGGCGGAGCAGAGTTTCGACGAGGGCCTGGGCTGGCTGCTGGCCGGCGTCGCGGCCAGCCTCGGCGTGGCCCGGTCCTGAACCGGGCCACGCCCGCCGGCATCGGGCTCGGGCTCGGGCTCGGACGGCGAGCTCCGGCGCCGGATCCCGCCGTCAGAGGCTGCCGAGTACCCGGGTGACCCGGATCTCCAGCACGACCCGCAGCGGGTTGACCCGCGGCTCGCGGTAACGCTGGGCGTAGCGGCGTTCGGCATCGGCGACGCTGTCCGGGTCGTCGCGCACGACGGCGAGCCCCTCCAGGGTCGACCACCGTCGTCCGTCGATCTGGCACAGTGCCACGACGGTGCCGGCCGCGGGACCATCCGCGATGATCCGGGCCTTGCGGCTCCGCCCGGAGGTGATCACCCGGGCGGTGGCCGTGGCCAGGTCAAGGGTCGCGCCGACCGCGACCACGTGCACCCCGCCGGCGGGACGCACGGTCGTCAGGCTGCACAGCTGCCGTTCCCGCCAGAACTCGGCGAACGCCGCGCCGCGGTCCGCCAGCACCCGCGGCCCGTCGAACCCGCCCGTCATCGCACGCCGACCGTCGGGGCGGCAAAGCCCAGGCGACGGTCGGTGAGCACCGGAAACGCGGCGCGCACCGTGGCCGGACCGTCCCGGTCGAGGGTGGCCACCACCGTCCCCGGTGCGGCGTCGCCCTCGGCGAGCACTGTTCCCCACGCGTCGATGACCAGGCTGGTACCCGCCAGCTCCCGGCCGGCGTGGCGGCCCGCCAGGTTGCAGGCGACGAGCTGCGTCTGGTTCTCGATCGCCCGGGCCCGGGCGAGGACCCGCCAGTGTTCGACGCGGGCCGCGGGCCACGCGGACACCACCGCGACCAGCTCGGCACCGTCGTCGGCCAGCTGCCGGAAGAGTTCGGGGAAACGCAGGTCGTAGCAGGTGGCCAGACCGATCCGGCCGAGCTCGGTCGACACCGCGCGCACGTCCGTGCCCGGGGTCAGCAGCCGGGTCTCCGCCCCGTCATGGCCGAACAGATGAATCTTGCGATAGGTGTGCAGGATGTCCCCGCCGGGGCCGACGAGCACCGCGGTGTTGTGCAGCGCACCGTCGTCGGCCCGTTCGACCAGGCTGCCCGCGACCAGGTGGAAACCGCGTTCCCGGGCGACCTCGCGCAACGCGGTCAGCGTCGGGCCGGTCAGCGGCTCGGCCTGCGCGTCGTAGTCGGCGACGTGGAAGAACCCGGTGGCCCACAGCTCGGGCAGCACCACCAGGTCCGCCTCGACCCGGCGCAGCTCGGCGAGCACCCGGCGCACCCGGTCGGCGGCGCTCTCCTCGTCCGGGCAGGCCAGCTGCAGGCAGACGACCCGCACCGGGTCAGCCGACACCGAGCATGGCCTTCCACTGCTGGGCGCTGGACGGGCGGAACACGTGGTTCATCCGCTTGACGACCGGCAGGTCCTCGGACGACTTCGGCGAGTACTGGTGGCCGGGAAAGACCGTGGTGGCGTCGGGCAGCGCCGCGAGGCGACGCAGACTGTCGTACATCAGGCCGGCATCGCCACCGGGCAGGTCCATTCGGCCGCAGCCCTCCAGGAACAGGGTGTCGCCGGCGACGAGCCGGTTGTCGACCAGGAAGCACTGGCTGCCCGGGGTGTGCCCGGGGGTGTGCAGCAGGGTGATCGGAATGCGCCCGACCATGACCACGTCGGAGTCGTCATGGTCGACGAGGTCGGACGCGGCGACACCGGTGGACGTGCGGATCCATTCGGACTCGGCCCGGTTGACGTGGATCGGCACGTTCTGCTGGGCCAGCAGCGCCCGAATGCCCTCGATCTCCAGCCCGAAGGCGGAACCACCGACATGGTCGGCGTGATAATGGGTCACCAGCGCCCCGGTGAGCCGCATATCGTCAGCGGCCAGCACGTCAAGCAGGTCGTTCACCCGGTAGGCCGGGTCAACGACGATCGCCTCGCCCGTCTCCCGATCACCGACCAGATACACGAAGTTGACCATCTGGGTGCCGACCGGGTCGCCCACGGCGAAATCCCGGCCGGACAGCAACTGGCGGAAGTACAGGCGCTCGGTCATTGTCTCAGCCTACGAAGCGAGCCGGTGCGCGGCGAAGAAGTCCAGGATCGCGCCCGTGGCGTCGAAGGTGCGGCCCGCCTTGGACGTCGCCCGGTCGCGGCGCGCCTCGGGGCTCGACGGCCAGAAATGGGTGCCGCCGATCACCGTGTCCAGCCGGACCTCACCGCCCCCGGCACAGCCGGTGTAGCGCAGGGCGACGACACCGACGATCGGATGCGACGACTCGGGCCGCGGATCGCAGCGGTAGCGACCGGCGTAGCCGCGGATGACGGCCAGTGCCGCGGGCACCGGCGCGGGGGCACCCACCACCCGGCCACCGGCGTAGGGAACCGACGGATCGGCGGTTCCGTGTACGGCCATCGTCGCCGGTGCCCGGCCGTCGGGGCAGACCACGGCGAAGGTGGACGACACCATCGCCACGGCGGCGAACCGGGGCGAGGCGCAGACCAGCGCCGCGGCGAACTCGGCGCCGTTGGAGTGCCCGGTGGCGTAGATCCGCGCCGCGTCCAGGCAGTAGTGCCCCGCGAGGTCGGTCAGCAGCGCATCGACGAAGCCGAAATCGTCCGCCGCGGTCGGACTCCCCGGGGTGTTCCAGCGCGACGGCGCGCCCAGCGCGTCCGGCGTCACCACGAAATACTCCCGGCCGGCGCCGATCGCACCCATTCTCGACCGCTGTTCCTCCAACCCGCTGTCGGCTTTGAAACCATGAAAGTCAACGACGACGGGATAGGTCTGACGAGCGTTGTAGAAATGCGGCGGCGACAGGACGTAGTGCCGCCGTGCCCCGTTGTGCACGAATATCCGCGACCCGCCGACCGGCGCTCGTTCGACCGCGGATGTGCAGGCTGGCGTACCCGACGGCCCGGGAAGCGCGGCGCTGACGGCATGGAGCAACCCGCTGTCGGGTGACAGTCGCGCCGCCCGCGCCCGGCCATGCACAACAAGTGTGACCGTCAGCAGCAGGACGACCGCGACGGCAAGTGCCATCACGCTCCAGCCGGCTACTGCCCGTCGAATGCGCACCGGTTCATATTAGAAGGCGGCGAAGCATAAAAACCGGTTCTCGATGGACACCTGGCCGACACCGGCGGGCCCCGCCGGTTCCCGCTCGCCGAAGCGGCGCTCCGGTCGGCGCCCACCCACCCCGACCCGGAGACACCGCGTCGCGTCGCCACACACCGGCCAGGCCGACCGATACGCCCGATCAACCCGATTCATGCAGGTCGCACGGGCCGCGACGATGGCCGGCTCGTCCTAGACTTTCCCTGCGCAGGCGTACGGAACGTCCGACCCATCCCGAGGGGCACCCATGACGACCGCACCGGCCACGAGCACGACGGAGGCGAGCGCCGCCGAACGAGCGCGCAGCCGCCCGGCGATCCTCACCGTCGATGACGACGTGAGCGTCTCCCGGGCCGTGGCCCGCGACCTGCGCCGCCAGTACGGCGAGCGCTACCGGATCGTGCGGGCCGAATCGGGCGAGCAGGCGCTCGACGCGCTGCGCGAGATGAAACTGCGCGGTGACCGGGTCGCGGTGCTGCTCGCCGACTTCCGGATGCCAGGGATGAACGGCCTGGAGTTCCTCGAGCAGGCGATGGACCTGTTTCCCACGGCCCGCCGGGTGCTGCTGACCGCCTACGCCGACACGAACGCCGCGATCGACGCGATCAACGTCGTCGATCTCGACCACTACCTGCTCAAACCCTGGGACCCGCCGCAGGAGAAGCTGTACCCGGTCGTCGACGCTCTGCTGGAGGCCTGGGCGGCCACCGATCACAGTCCGGTCGCCGAGACCCGGGTCGTCGGGCACCGCTGGTCGGCGCGCTCCTACGAGGTGCGTGACTTCCTGGCCCGCAACCAGGTTCCCTACCGCTGGTACCTGTGCGACGAGCCGGAGGCCACCCGGCTGCTCGCCGCGGCGCGGGCCTCGACGGACACGCTGCCCGTCGTCATCACCCCGGACGGCACGGCGCTGACCGACCCGAGCGACGGCGAACTGGCCGACCGGGTGGGCCTGAGCACCACCCCTGCCGAGGACTTCTACGACGTCGTCGTGATCGGCGGCGGCCCGGCGGGCCTCGGCTCGGCGGTGTACGCCGCCTCCGAGGGGCTGCGCACGGTGCTCGTCGAGCGGATGGCCACCGGCGGTCAGGCCGGGCAGAGCTCACGGATCGAGAACTACCTCGGCTTTCCGGACGGTGTGTCCGGCTCCCAGCTCACCGACCGGGCCCGCCGGCAG
Source organism: Frankia umida (assembly GCF_023242945.1). Lineage (NCBI taxonomy): Bacteria > Bacillati > Actinomycetota > Actinomycetes > Frankiales > Frankiaceae > Frankia > Frankia umida. Next base: position 130,784 of record NZ_JALKFT010000009.1, on the reverse strand, counting down.
GCCGTCAAGTTCGGCGCCGAGGTGCTCACCACGCGGGACGCGGTGGCGCTGGCCGTCGAGGGTCCCGCCCGCACGGTGCGCTTCGGCGACGGGCAGGAGATCTCCGCCCACACGGTCGTGCTCGCCACCGGGGTGTCCTACCGTCAGCTGACCGCCCCGGGTCTGGCGGAGTTCACCGGCCGCGGGGTGTTCTACGGCTCGGCGCTGACCGAGGCTCCCTCGTGTTCCGGGCAGGACGTCTACATCGTCGGCGGAGCGAACTCGGCCGGGCAGGCGGCGATGCACTTCGCCCGGCACGCCCGGCGGGTCACCCTGACGGTGCGCGGCCCGTCCCTGGAAGCGTCGATGTCGCACTACCTCATCCAGCAGATCGCCGCGGTGGACACGATCACGGTGCGCCCCTGTACCGAGGTGATCGCGGCCGAGGGCGACGGCCACCTCGAGCGGCTCACCCTGCGCGACAACGCCACCGGCGAGACCGAGACCGTCGACTCCCAGTGGCTGTTCGTGTTCATCGGTGCCGCGCCGCGCACCGACTGGCTGGACGGCGTCCTCGCCCGGGACGCGGGCGGCTTCCTGCTCACCGGTCCGGACCTGATGGTCGACGGCAGCCGTCCGGCCGGCTGGACGCTGTCGCGCGACCCGTACCACCTGGAGACGTCCGTGCCCGGCGTGTTCGTCGCCGGTGATGCCCGGGCCGAGTCGGTGAAACGGGTGGCCTCCGCCGTCGGCGAGGGCGCGATGGCCATCGCCCTCGTGCACCGCTACCTCGCCGGCCACTGATACCTCGCCGGCCACTGACCCTCGGGAGACATCGGTCCTCGGGAGAACGGGAGAACGGGTCGTGACGAAGGTCCGGTGCGGTAAGGACGAGCTGCGCACACTGTTCCTGTTCGAGAAGCTCGACGATGACCAGCTCGACTGGCTGTGCGACCGAGGACGGGTCGAGGCGCTCGAACCGGGCCCGGTCTACGCCGAGGGTGAGCCGGCGACCTGCTTCTACGTGCTCGTCGAGGGTTCGGTGGTGCTGTCCACCCGGGTCGCCGGGGATGACGTGGAGGTGGTCCGCGCCGACCAGCCGGGGGTGTACGCCGGTGCCTGGCACGCCTACCTCGGCGACCGGATGCCGCAGCTGTACCAGAACTCGATGCGGGTCACCACGCCGAGCCGGCTGTTCGCCCTGGATGCCGCGGACGTCGCCGCGATGATGCGGGAGTGGTTCCCGATGGCCCTGCATCTGCTGGAGGGGCTGTTCTTCGGCATGCAGAGCACCCAGCAGGTCATCGGCCAGCGGGAGCGGCTGCTGGCGCTCGGGTCGCTGTCGGCGGGGCTGACCCATGAGCTGAACAACCCGGCCGCGGCCGCGGTGCGCGCGACGGCGGCGCTGCGTGAACGGGTCGCCGGGATGCGCCACAAGCTGGGGATGATCGCTGCCGGACCGTGGGAACGTCCGGAGCTGGAGTCGCTGATCCGGTTGCAGGAGGAGGCCGTCGAACGGGTCGCGAAGGCCCCGACGCTGACCCCGATGCAGACCGCCGACCGGGAGGACATCCTCGGCGACTGGCTGGACGAGCACGGCATCGACGACGCGTGGGACATCGCGCCGATCTTCGTGCAGGCCGGACTCGAACCCGACTGGCTTGACCATGTGGCGGACTCGGTGCCACCGGGGGTGGTCGCCGGCGCGGTGCGGTGGCTGACCTACACCATCGAAAGCGAACTGCTCATGCGGGAGATCGAGGACTCGACCACCCGGATCTCCTCGCTGGTCACGGCCGCCAAGCAGTACTCGCAGATGGACCGGGCACCGTTCCAGACCGTCGACATCCACGAACTGCTCGAGAGCACACTCGTCATGCTCGGCCGCAAGATCGGCCCGGACGTGGACATCCGCCGCGACTACGACCGCTCGTTGCCCCCGCTCCCCGCCTACGCCGCCGAACTCAACCAGGTCTGGACGAACCTGATCGACAACGCGGCGTCGGCGATGGACCACCGGGGTGTCCTGACCGTGCGCACCTTCGCCGACCGGGACCGCGACCGCCTCGTCGTCGAGATCGGCGACTCGGGTCCCGGCATCGACCCGGCGATCCGGGGGCGGATCTTCGAGCCGTTCTTCACCACCAAGCCCGTGGGCGAGGGCACCGGGCTGGGCCTGGACATCTCGTGGCGGATCGTGGTGAACAAGCACCACGGCGACATCACCGTCGAGTCGGTTCCGGGTGACACCCGGTTCCAGGTCGGCCTGCCGCTCACCGTCGCACGGCCCGACCCCGGGCCCGTCCCGCCGACCGACTCCATCGCGCCGACCGACTCCATCGCGCCGACCGGGCCCGTCCCGCCGGCAGAGTCGGTCATGCCACCGGGCTGAGCCCGCCGTCGAAGTTGATCGCCGTGCCGGTGAGGTAGGCGGCGCGGGCGGAGACGAGGAAGGCCACCAGGTCGGCGAACTCCTCCGCGCGCCCCACCCGGCCCAGCGGGATGTCGGAGTTGTGCCCCATCCGATGGTAGAGGTCCTCCACTGCGATCTTCTCCCGGGCTGCGGCCCGCTCCCACTGGCCACTGCGCACCAGGCCGACGAGCACCGCGTTGACCCGCACGCCGTCCGGGCCGAACTCCTTCGACAGCGCCTTGGTCAGCGCGAGGCCGGCGGCCCGGGTCACCGACGTGGGTGTGGACCCGGCGCCAGGGGCCCGGGCGCCGATCGCCAGTGAGTTCACGATCGCACCGCCGCCGGCTTCGCGCAGCAGCGGCAGCACCAGCCGGCAGGCCCGGATCGCCGCGTACAGCTTGAGGTCCAGGTCGGCCTGCCACACCTCGTCCGCATGCTTCTCGAACGGTCCGGTGCTGCTGGCGCCGGCGTTGTTGACCAGCGCGTGCACCGCCCCGAAGCGGTCGGTGGCCGCGGTGACGAACCCGGCCAGTGCCTGCGGGTCGCGCACGTCGGCGACCCGCCCGAACGCCTCCCCGGGGCCCCCGATGACCTGCTCCGCGACGGCGTGCAGGCGCGCCTCGTCACGTCCGCAGAAGGCCACCCGGGCGCCCTCGGCGACCAGGGTGCGCACGAGCGCCGCTCCCAGTCCGTCCGAACCGCCGGTCACCAACACCACGCGCCCCGTCAGCTGCAGGTCCATCGCTGTTCGCCGTCCCTCATCGTCGTGCCGTCACCATCGTCGTGCCGTCACCATCGTCGTGCCGTCCGCACCGGCAGGCTGTCGCGCCAGGACACCACCCCATCACACCTGTGCCCAGTCCAACGGCTGATGCCCAGCTCGGCGGCTGGTCACCGGCGGCGGCCCGCATGTGCCCGAGCCTGCCCGGGTATGCAGATGTGACGGTCCCGCGATCGGGGTTGGTGACGGGATGTGACTGAGGATCGGGTAGATCTCTTCGAACGCCTGAACATCGCAGTGGTGGCGACCGATCCACGGACCGGTCACATCCGACGTGCCAACCGAGCCGCCTGCGCCCTGCTCGGCCGGTCCGAGTCGAATCTTGTCGGCCTGCACTGGCAGGAGGTGACCGCGTCCGGCCAGGACGAGATCTGGCGCGTCGGCGATCGTCTGCCTCCGATGCCGGAGCTGAGCCTGCGATGGGTGGGCCGGCTGGTGCGCCCGGATCGCGGGGTGGTGCACGTGCTGGCCACCTACGCCCTGGTCCGGGGTGAGGATGGCGAGACCGAGCTGATCAGCCAGCTCCAGGACATCTCCCAGGAGATCGCCGCGAACAGTCGGCTACGGCTGATCCTCGACCACAGTCCGGTGTCGCTGCTGCTCGTCGACCGCGACGGGATCGTGCATGCCAGCGAGGGCCTGATCGACGCGATGCCGCCGAATCCGCGGCACGGCCCCGGGGTGTCGGCGTTCGCCCTGTTCGCCGAGCTGCCGGACGCCGTCGATCTGCTGCGGACCGCCCTCGCCGGTCAGCCGGCGCACGGCCTGGTGCGGGCTCCGGGGGGCGTCGTCGATCTGCACGCCATGCCGGTGTTCGAACCGGACGGCGCCGTCGGCTATGTGACCTGTGTGGCCACCGACGTCACCAGGCACCAGCAGGCTCTCTCCGCGTTGCGGGTCCGGTCGGCGGAACAGTCACTGATCGCCGACCTCGGCCAGCAGGCCCTGGAGTCGCTGGACGCGACGTCGATCTGGCCGCACACCGCGCGCATGCTCGCCGACCATCTACGGGCCGACTCCGTGGGCATCTACGAACTCGACGAGCACGGACGCCGCCTGAGCCCCCTGGCCACCGCCACCGCCACCGCCACCGCCACCGCCACCGCGACCACGACCACGACCACCACCACGACCACCGCCACGGCCGCGCCGGATGCCGGCCTCGAGCCCTCGACCATGATCGGCGATGATCCCCTGCCCGGGCATCGGCACAGTCTGACCGTCGTGGTCGGGCGGGGGGATCGGCCGCTGGCGGTCATCGAGATCGATCGCCGGCCGGACGCGCCACCGTTCTCCGCCCATGACCGGGAGTTCGTCCGCTCGTCCGGCTCGGTCCTCGGCGCCGCGGCGATGCGGCTGCGGATGGAGGCGGAGATCCGGCGGCGTTCGCTGCACGATCCGCTCACCGGGCTGCCCAACCGCGCCGCGCTTCTCGACCGGCTCGGCCGCGCGTTGCACCGCGCCCAGACCGACGGGACCAGCATCGGGGTGCTGTTCATCGACCTGGACGGTTTCAAGGCCGTCAACGACACACTGGGTCATCAGGCGGGTGACGAGCTGCTGACGCTGACCGCCGCCCGACTCGTCCAGGCGGTGCGGCCCGCCGATGTCGTCGGTCGCCTCTCCGGCGACGAGTTCGCCGTGCTGTGTGAACGGGTCGGATCGACCGCGGAGCTCGAGGCGATCGGGGATCGGCTGCTGACCGCGCTCGGTCGGCCCTGCGCGCTGCACGACCGGATGGTCACGGTGTCGGCGAGTGTGGGGATCGCGCTGTCCGGACCGGGCACGGTGGACGGCGACGATCTGCTCGGCGCGGCCGACCTCGCGATGTACACGGCGAAGCGGCTGGGTCCGGGACGCCGGCTGACTTTCGACGAGTCGATGCGGGCCCGGCGCACGACCAGGATCGACGAGGAGGACGAGCTGCGCCGCGCCCTGAGCGCCAACGAGCTGACCCTGCGTTACGAGCCGATCCAGGGTCGCGACGAACGGGTGGCGGGTGCCGTGGCCCTGCCGTTCTGGCGTCATCCCCGGCGCGGCCTGCTCGCGCCGACGGACTTTCGCCCTGATCCCGAGCGGCACGGCCTGCGCGTCCCGCTGGACCGCTGGACCATCGGCCGGGCCTGCCGGGCCGCCGCCCGCTGGGACGCCACGTCCCGCGCCGCCGGCCCACCCGTGCTGCTCACCGCGGTGTCGACCCGGGTGCTGCTGGAGCCGGAGTTCCTGGTGGAGCTGGCCGAGCTGCTCGCCACCACGGGCGCACCGGGCCGCTACCGCCTGTGTCTGGAGGTGTGCGAGCGACAGCTCGTCAACGACGGGGTGGCGGTGATGGCGATCCACGAGGGGCTGGCGCGCCTCGGGGTGGCGCTCAGCATCGCCGAGGGTGGGATGACCCAGGCGGTCGTCCTGTCCGCGGCCCGGTTCCCCGCCGACTACCTGCGGATCAGCCGGGCCTTCGTGGACGGGATCGAGACCAGCCCGGTGGGCCGTGCGGCGCTCGCCGCGATCATCCATTTCGCCCACGAGCTTGACGTCGGCGCGATGGTGGCCGATGTGATGACACCGGGGCAGCTCGCCGCGCTGCGGACGCTGAGCTGCGATCTGATGGCCGGCCCCGCGGTGGGCCCACCCGCCGTCCGATTACCGCGGCTGCCGGCACCCACCCCACCAGGCCCATCCGGGTAGCAATAATGGCACATTAGGTTACATTTTTCACCGAAGTGGGCCCATCTACTACGATGGGGTCATCACCGCGCACCCAGCGCGCCCCGCCCTGCACGGCCCGGGAGCCGTCGTGTTGCGGCCACCGCAGCCGGTGGCACGTGCTCTGCCCCTGGCAGTAGAAACAGGGGAGCGTAGCTCCGCACCTGCCGGGGAACGCGCAACAAGGAGGTTGGAGAAACGTGAGTCTTGTCACCAAGCCGGGGGGCCGGTATCGCTCGGTCGTCGACGCGACCGAGATCATCGTGGTGAAGGCCGCCAAGAGCCCGATCGATCTGCGCTGTGGTGGCCACCCGGTCGTCGCGGTCGGCGACGAGGTACCCGGCGACCTCACCCTGGACTCGTCGTTCGCGACCGGCACCCCGCTGGGCAAGCGGTTCGCCGACCCGGATTCGGGCCTGGAGCTGCTGTGCACCAAGGCCGGCGAGGGCTCGCTGTCCATCGGGACGACCCCGCTGCCCCTCAAGGACGCCAAGCCTCTTCCGTCCTCGGACTGACCCCGATCCCCGCTCGACCCGCACGCGGATCGCCCTGCCCTCTGACCGACCCTGACCTCTGACCGACCCTGACCTCTGACCGACGGAGTCGTCGCATGCACCTCGGGATGCTGCTCGAAATGGCCGCCGACGGGATGGCCGACCGGGTCGCCCTCGGCCCGAAGGCCTCTGGTGTCACCTTCGCCGAGCTGGCCCACCGGGCACGCCGCCTGGGTGCCGTGCTCGAGGCCGCGCCGGGCGAGCGGGTCGGCCTGATCGACCTGAACTCCCCGGCCGTTCCCCTGACCCTGTTCGGCGCGGCGATCGCGGGAAAGCCGTTCGTGCCGATCAACTACCGCCTGGCGGACCCCCAGCTGCGGGCCATCGTCGCCCGCACCGCCCCGGCCACGATCATCGTCGGTGACGGTGTCGCCGAACGGATCGGGCCGGTCGAGGGCATCGAGTACCTGAACCGGGCGGACGCGCTGGCCCTGGCCGAGAACCCGCAGGGCAAGGAGTCCGACGGTTGGGGCGGCGACGCCGACGACATCGCCGTTCTGCTGTTCACCAGCGGCACGACCGGCGAGCCCAAGGCCGCCGTCCTGCGCCACAGCAACCTGACCGAGTACATCATCACCACGGTCGAGTACTCCGGTTCCGGTGAGGACGAGGCCGCGATCGTCAGCGTGCCGCCGTACCACATCGCCGGTATCTCCGCGGTGCTGTCGTCGACCTACTCGGGGCGTCGGGTCTACCAGCTCGAGGCCTTCGAGCCGCGGGCCTGGGTCGAGGTGGTCCGCGCCGAGTCGATCACCCACGCGATGGTCGTCCCGACGATGCTCGGCCGCATCCTCGACATCATCGAGGCGGACGGTCAGGGCCTGCCCTCGATGCGCGCCCTGTCCTACGGCGGTGGGCCGATGCCGCTGCCGGTGATCGAGCGGGCCGTGGGCCTGCTGCCCAACGTCGGTTTCGTCAACGCCTACGGCCTGACCGAGACGTCCAGCACGATCGCGGTGCTCGGCCCGGACGACCACTCCGCCGCCTTCGCCAGCGACGATCCGGCGGTGCGGGCGCGGCTCGCCTCCGTCGGCCGGCCGTTGCCGTCGCTGGAGGTCTCGATCCGCGACGCGGTCGGCGAGGCGGTGGCCCCCGGTGAGCGCGGTGAGATCTACGTGCGCGGTGGGCAGGTCTCCGGCGAGTACCTCGGCCGCGGCACCAGCCTCGACGCCGAGGGCTGGTTCCCCACCCGGGACGAGGGTCACCTCGACGAGGGCGGTTACCTGTTCGTCCACGGCCGACTCGACGACGTGATCGTGCGCGGCGGGGAGAACCTGTCCCCCGGTGAGATCGAGGCCGTCCTGCTCGAGCATCCCGCCGTGCGGGAGGCGGCCGTGGTCGGCATCCCCAGCAAGGAGTGGGGTGAGGGGGTCGCCGCCGCCGTCATCGTCTCCGGCGACGTCACCGAGGACGAACTCAAGGCGCATGTGCGTGCCCGCTTGCGCTCCAGCCGGACCCCCGACCGCATCCAGTTCCGCGAGGAACTCCCGTTCAACGAGAGCGGCAAGCTCCTGCGCCGGGTCCTGCGCACCGAACTGTCGGACGCCTTCGCCTGACCCGCGGCCAGCTGCCACACGGGTCACCGTGGGATGTCCGGGTTCTTCTCCCCCACGGCGACCCGTGTGGCGCTGGTCGGCTCGAAGCCGGCGCCGAAGGCGAGCGTCGGTGACCGCGAGCGTCAGGCGCAGGTGCAGGTGCACCGCCGCTCCCCTGGCACCCGTGAGGCACGGCCACGGCAGGCACGGGTGAGGAAGGTGACGGACGCGGCGGTGCGGCGTGGCCAGAGTGGCTCCCGGATCCCGTGCGGACGCCCCCCATCGGCCAGCGCCCGCTGTCAGAACTACCTTCCCCGGCTGCCGCCCCCCACCCGCGCGATGGGCGCCGTCCGCGCCTCCGGGGCGTCTTCCACGGTCTTTCCCGTGGCGCTTTCCGCCTTGCGCGGCTCCGGTTGGGTAACAGAGAACGGCATGGCCAGGCCCTCTCGGTAGGCCTGACCATCCGGAGCGTAACGGACGGGACGGGACGTGGCGTCCGGTCCGAATCTGCGTAGGTCGCGCCGCTGATCCCGCCAGACGACAATGACGGGTACCAGAAACATCGTCACCAGAATCAGGATGGCATAAAGAATTCTGCCCCAGGCAAATTCCGTGTTCATGGGCTGGTCCTTTGGTCCGGGTGGGTTCGTCCGGCGGACGGGGAGCTGAACTGGCCCGGGACGCACACAGCGCCCTGGGAACTCCGGCGCGCGCGGAGCGGATCGAACCTGCCGGCGCCGGCCGGCGTCAGCTCAGCCGAACGAAGGCGACAGCACCGACCGGCGCGCGCGGTACCCAGCCGGCGGACCACGGGCCGCCCAGCCGCCCACCACGACACGCCGGCGACCCGCCACCCACGACCGCCGCCGCGACCGGCGCGACAACGCGAGCGCCAACCCCGCCACCGCGGCGGCCAGCGCGTATCCGACCGGCTGCCCCGCCGGCCACGGGGTCGCGGCGCAACCCCGCGCGTCCAGGCGCACCGCGGTCGCCTCCACCGACCGCACGGCCCCGGCCACCGCGCCCACATCGGCACCGCCCCGCTGCGTGCCGGGCGCCGCCGTGACGCGCTCGCCGAAGCCAGGAGCCTGCTGCCGCGCGCCGGTGCCAGGCGGACCGCCCAGCAGGCCGATCAGGAGCAGAACGAAGGCCATCCAGATCGCACCAGGGCGCCGATCGGTGCGGATGGGCATACCTGCAGGCTACCCAGGACCCTCGGCGGCCATTCGGTCACCACGGGATCGGCCGGGGCCCACGGCGACGGTCGGCGCCCGACGGTCGGCGCCCAGCGGGCCGAACCGCACCGCTTGCGACGGGACAGGTTCATCGCCATGCTCCGGCGGTGGGTTCCGCGGAACCGCGATCCCTGTGGACACCCCCGTGGACAGGACGGAGGCCAGCGCCATGGCAGCAGGAGCGCGGGCGTCAACGGCCGACCCGGCCGGACCGGTGGCCGGCGAGGACGAGTCGCGGCCGGTCCTGCCCCGCGCCCAGATCAACCTGATCTTCGGCACGATCATGCTGGGGATGCTGCTGGCGGCGCTCGACCAGACGATCGTCTCCACGGCGCTGCCGACGATCGTGGGCGATCTCGGCGGCGCCGGCCACATGAGCTGGGTGGTCACCTCCTACCTGTTGGCCGAGACGATCGCGACCGTCCTGTCCGGCAAGTTCGGGGACCAGTTCGGCCGCAAACGGGTGTTCCAGCTCAGCGTCGTGGTCTTCATCGTCGGATCGTTCTTCTGCGGCCTGGCGCACAACATGACCGTCCTGATCGTGGCCCGCTCGGTGCAGGGGCTGGGCGCCGGCGGCATCACCGTGACCGCCACCGCGCTGATCGGCGACGTGATCCCGCTGCGGGAACGCGGCAGGTACCAGGGCGCCCTCGGCGCGGTCTTCGGTGTCACCACGGTGATCGGGCCGCTGCTCGGCGGTCTGTTCACCGATCATCTGTCGTGGCGTTGGGCGTTCTACGTGAACGTGCCGCTGGCGATCGTCGTGGTGGCGCTGGCCGCCCGCACGATCCCCGGTCGGGCCGCGGCGGCCCTGGGCCGCCGGGCGCGGGTGGACTACCTGGGCGTGCTGTTCGTCGCGCTCGGCGCCAGCGGGCTGACGCTGGCCACCTCCTGGGGTGGGACCCAGTACCCCTGGGGCTCCGTGACGATCATCGGACTGTTCGCCGGGTCCGTCGTGGCGCTGGCCGCCTTCGTCGTGGTGGAGAGCCGGGCCGCGGAGCCGATCCTGCCGTTGCGCCTGTTCCGCAGCCGGGTCTTCTCGACCGCGTCGGTGCTCAGTTTCATCGTCGGGTTCGCGATGTTCGGGTCGCTGACCTTCCTGCCGTCCTACCTGCAGTACGTGACCGGCGCGTCGGCGACGATGTCCGGGGTGCGGACCCTGCCGATGGTGCTCGGTCTGCTGGCCACCGCCGTCGGCTCCGGCCAGGTGGTGGGAACCACCGGCCGTTACCGGCCGTTCCCGATCGTCGGGATGGCGGTGACGGCGGTCGCGCTGTGGTTGCTGTCCCGGATGGACGAGCACACCTCGATCCTCGTGCAGTCCCTGTCGATGCTGCTGCTCGGCGCCGGTATCGGCCTGGTCATGCAGATCCTGACGATCGTCGTGCAGAGCACGGTGGACTATCACGATCTGGGTGCGGCGACGTCCGGTGTGACGTTCTTCCGGTCGCTGGGTGGCTCGTTCGGCGCGTCCATCATGGGCGCGGTCTACACCAACACACTGGCGGACGTCCTGCCCGGGGCGCTGGCGCGGGCGAAGGTGTCACCGTCTGCGGTGACGAACCCGACCGGCGTGCACAGCCTGCCGGCCGCGGCCCGCGCACCGGTGATCGACGCCTACGCGCAGTCGGTGCACACGGTGTTCCTGTGGGCGGTACCGGTCGCCGTCGTCGGTCTGCTGGTCGCCCTCGCCCTCCCCCAGGTGGCCCTGCGCGGGACGGCCCGCGCCACCGTGCGCGGCACCGGCGAGGGCTTCGCCATGCCGGCGAACCGAACGTCCGACGCCGAACTGGAAACGCGGGTCGCCACCCTGCTCCGCCAGCGGGACCGGGCCGCCAGCCGCGAGGTCATCGCCCGTTCCGGCGTGACTGTCGATCTCCCGACCCTGTGGGCGCTGCTGGGCGTGCACCTGCGTGACCGCCTGCTCGACCAGCCGACCAGCCCCGCCACCATCGAGGACAACCACCGGCTCCCGCACGGCGTGCTGCGCTCCTTCTACGACGAGGTGATCGCCGGCGGCCATCTCGCCCGCGACGGCGAACGTCTGTACCTGACCGACCGCGGGCACACCGTCGTCACCGCCCTGGGCGACGCCTGGACCGAGTGGCTGCTCGAGCAGCTGGCCGACGACGAGGCCGACCGCGCCCAGCTCGACCCCCGCATCCGCCCCGTCCTCGCCCGGATCTCCCGCCGACTCCTGCTCGAACAGCAGTCCGACCTCACCCCGACCACCGCCGCCCCCGCCAGCCTGACCCCCGCTGGCAGCGGCGACGGCGGCTCCGACCCGAGCTGAGGGGGCCAGCGGAAGCATCCGATCGCTGGTCGCGAAACGCGCCGGTCAGGCCGTCAGCCCGGCCAGCACGACAGCCGTGGCGCGCCGCAGGGTCTCCGGTGCGGGTGGCGCCGTCGCGCAGGCCTGGGAAAGCCCGCGGATCAGCAGGTACACCTCGTCGACGCTCACCTCCGAGCGGACCACACCCGCCGATATCGCCCGGTCCAGCAGGTCGGCGACCGTCGCGCGCAGTCGGCCCGCCGCCGCGTCGACCTCCGGGCCGATCTCGCCGGCGGGCAGCCTCGACGCGAGGGTCAGCTTGGTCGCCCCCGACTCGATCATCGTCCGAAGCAGCTCCCGCAATGCCTCGCCCGGTTCCATCGCGGTCGCGAGAGCCGCCGCCTGCTCCGCGAGACGCTCGAAGTGACAGACCAGGGCCGCCTCGATCAGCGCGTCCTTCGTCGGAAAATGCCGAAAGACGGTGGCGATACCCACGTCGGCCCGCCGGGCGACCTCCTCGGTCGAGCCGGTCGCGCCCTGCTCACCGAACACCGCCTGGGCCGCGGCCAGGATGCGCTCCCGGTTCGCGGCGGCGTTCCTACGCACCATGCCCTCCCGCATCTCCGGCTCTCCCGGGCCGTCGACCAGCTCCGCGGCCGCCATTGCAAACGGAGTCGAGACTTCGCTACGGTAACGGAGTCGCCACTTCGCCAGGAGGTCCGATGGTACTGAAGTCCGCCGATCCCCGCGGTCCAGCCGATTCAGCCGATCCAGCCGGCGTTGTCCAGGCGGTGACCGCCGGCGTGGTTCGGCTGGTCACCGGGAACCTGACGCCCCAGGAACGGGAGCGCACGCTCGACGCACTCGCCGACCTGTACGCGGAGCAGACCCACGTTCGGCATCCACTCGCCCCACTCGGTGATCAACCGATGCGTTCTCGGGCCGAACTGCGGGCGCACTTCGCGGCAGCGCCGAGCCAGGAGGCCGGTATTCGCTCGTTCGCGTCCACGGACATGGTCGTGCACCGCACGGCCGACCCGGAGATCGTCATCGCCGAGTTCGCCTACGCCGTCGGCACTGACCGTGGGGCGTTCACGGTCCCGTGCATCTTCGTGGTCCGCGTTCACGACGGTCGCATTGTCGAATCCCGCGACTACGCCGACCCCCTCACCTTCGCCCGCGCCCTGGGTCAACTCCCCGCCCTCGCCGACGCTCTCACCGCAGAGAATGCCCCACCCACCGCCGAAACTCGGTCCTAACCTCGCCTCCACGAGTTTCGACCCGCCCGGATGCCATTCACCAACACCCGCGCCATCACGATTGCGCCACCATCCCCGAAACCGCCCCGAAGAAGATCCACCACACGGGCCCGTCCCTGGGCGCCTTCTTCGTGGTTCCAGGGACCGACTTGCGGCCAAGGCCCGAAGTGCGGTCGCGGGGCTCGGGGGCTGACAGCCCCGCGTTCGTGTAGGTCGTTGACCTGGTCTTTCGTGTAATCGGCCCATACCTGGGGGGTTGAGCGGTTGAGGGGTGGAGGGTCGGGTGGCGGTCTGGGCGAGGGCTCCTGGTTGGTTTGTGGCATGTTCCGGTTACTGTGGGCACTATCCGGGTGGTGCTGATCGGGGGGTCGTGGTGGTGGATGAGCCGTGGGTGGGGTTGGCGGACGCGATCGGTGCGGTGCGGGCGGAGTTGACCGCGGCGATGGCCGCGGGGGTGGGTGCTCCGGTCCGGTTCACGGTGGAGCCGGTGGAGCTGGAACTGAATGTGGAGGTTCATACCGGTGGTAAGGCGGAGGGTGGGGTGCGGATCGGGGTGGTGTCGATCGGCGCGTCGGGTGAACGTTCCTCGACTTCCACCCATCGGTTGACCGTCCGTCTGCAGCCTGTCGATCCGGTGACGGGCCGTTCGCCGTTGATCGGCGACGACGAGTAGTCCGATCAGCGTGGTGGGGTCGGGGGTGGGTGTGGCGGGTCCGGTGCCGCCGGGGCAGGTCGTGGAGATCCGCGCGGTGCGGGCCGATGGGCGCACGCGGGTGGGATCGGGTCTGCTGATCACCGGCCGGCTGGTCCTGACCGCCGCGCATGTCGTGTTCCCCGAGGGGCCGGTGGCGTCGTCGCGGGTGGGGTTGACGGTCGGGGTGGGTGAGACTGGCCGGGCGGGCACATCGGGTCGGGTGGTGTGGCCTGAGCGTTGGGACGGTCCTGGCGGCACCGCGCCCGACGCGGCGCTGATCCGCATTGATGATCCGGGGTGGATACCGCCGCGGGTGGACCGGTTGCGCTGGGGTGCGCTGACCGGCCGTGCCGGTGGGATCGCCGGTGAGGCGGCCGGTTTCCCCCGGGTGCTGCGTGGCGCGGGCGGGGCGCGGGAGACGAACCATCTGACCGGGCAGGTGAACCCGCTGGGTGGGCTGGTCACCGGCCGCTACGACATCAACGTCAAGGACCATCCGCCGCTGGCACCTACCGCGGACGACGAACCGCTGCCCTGGTCGGGTATGTCCGGGGCAGTGCTCTACGCGTGCGCTGACCCGACCGGTCCCGCGCCGGTGTGGCTCGCTACCGCCGTGATCGTGGTGGACACCCCCGGGTTCGGTGAGGGTCGGTTAAGTGCGGTGCCGGTCCGCCGGCTGTTGGACGATCCGGGGTTGCGGGACCTGATCCGGGCCGAGGGTGGGCCGGTCGACTGGGAATCGGTCGAACTCGCCGGACTGATCAGCCCGCCGACGGTCACCGTGCCCCGCACGCCGGCGCAGTTCCTGCGGGCCGACGCGGAAATCGTCGACCTCCACGGCCGGGAAGCGCTCCTGAGCGAGTTCACCGACTGGTGTGCTGGGGCGGCGGACAGTGCGGTGCGGCTGCTGGTCGGTCCGGGTGGGCAGGGCAAGACCCGTTTCGCCCGCGCCCTGAGCGCACGCCTGCGCGAGGCGGGCTGGCTGGCCGGACTCGTCCGCCCCGAGGGTGTGGGGCTGGTGGGGCGACTCGCCGGGCAGACCCGGCCAGTGCTGCTGGTGGTGGACTACGCCGAAACCCACACCGATCTCACCAGCACCCTCCTGGGCATCCTGGAAGAACGATCCAGCCGCATCCGGGTGCGGCTGCTGCTGGTCGCCCGTGGGGGCGGGGACTGGTGGGACGATCTCACCGGCCGCCATCCCCTCGCCGCCGACGGACAGACCCTCCCCCTGGCGGCGGTGGAGAGCAGCGGACCAAACCGGACACGCCTGTTCACCGACGCGGCCGGCACGTTCGCCCATCGGCTCACAGATCTTGATCCCACGGTGGACTGGACCGCACGGGCAGAACACGTCCACCGCGGGATACCGGACCTGTCCGATTCCGGGTTCGGGCTGGTCCTGGCGGTGCACATGGCCGCGTTGACCGCGCTCCTCGACCAGCCCGACACCCACCCGGGTGGATCACCGGTCGAGGTCGCGGACCGGCTTCTGCGCCACGAGAAGACCTACTGGACCGACACCGCCCGCACCGGGGGCATCACCCGGTCCGCGGACAGTCTGGAACAGGCCATCGCTACCGCGACCCTGTGCGGCGCCCAGGACGTGGGCGAGGCCACCGCGACCCTCGCTCGTCTTCCAGGTTTCGCGGGTGACGACGGCGAAGCCCACGATCTACGGGGACGGGTGGTGCGGTGGCTGGCCGGGCTCTACCCGCCGCCACCCGAGCAGGCCGGGCAGGTGTGGGGTGGGATCAGCCCGGACCGGCTCGCGGAACACTTCCTCGCCCGCCACCTCACCGACCCGACCGACACCCCCGGTGTTGCCTTCCGGGTTCTCACCGGTGCTTCCCGGGCACAGATCTACCAGGCGTTGACCGTGCTCAACCGGGCCGCACCCGCACATCCCCGCCTGACTGGTCTGCTGCCCGCGCTCCTCGCCGCCGATCCTGCCGCCCGCGCCCCGGTCGCACTCCAGGTCACGGTCGAAGCGGCCGACCACACCCCCACCGCCGACGCCCTGACCGCCCTGGCGCCGCGACTGGATCTACCCACCCTCACCACCATGACCGACGGTCTCCCCCAGTACAGTCACCGGCTGCTGGACCTGGCGGCTGTCGTGCAGCAGGCCCACACCGCCCGTCTACGCGACCACACCCCGGGTCTGCCCCCAGCCCGCCGCTGGGTCTTACCCCGACGACGCACCATCCCCCCCGACACCTACCTCCCCGACCTCGCCACGTCGCTGAACAACCTGTCGGTGCGGTTGGGGGCTGTGGGGCGTCCGGAACAGGCCCTGGCCACGATCGAGGAAGCCGTCACGATCCGCCGCCGGCTGGCCGCCGACCGACCCGACACCTACCTCCCCGACCTCGCCACGTCGCTGAACAACCAGTCGGTGCAGTTGGGGGCTGTGGGGCGTCCGGAACAGGCCCTGGCCACGATCGAGGAAGCCGTCACGATCCGCCGCCGGCTGGCCGCCGACCGACCCGACACCTACCTCCCCGACCTCGCCACGTCGCTGAA
>NZ_JALKFT010000009.1:0-114733 GCF_023242945.1 Frankia umida | reverse complement strand
CGATCCGCCGCCGGCTGGCCGCCGACCGACCCGACACCTACCTCCCCGACCTCGCCACGTCGCTGAACAACCAGTCGAACCGGTTGGGGGATCTGGGGCGCCCGGAACAGGCCCTGGCCACGATCGAAGAAGCCGTCACGATCCGCCGCCGGCTGGCCGCCGACCGGCCCGACACCTACCTCCCCGACCTCGCCATGTCGCTGAACAACCAGTCGGATCTACTCCGCGCCATGGGCAGGCACGCCCAGGCGCAGACGATCGACGACGAACGAGACCGCCTCACTCACCCCGATCAATGATCAGGGGGGCGTTGGCGGAACACAGCGGCCAGCCACCGGACACGGACAGACCAGGCTGACCGGCTCTGCCAGCAAAGATCAACGCATTGCCCGGAACAGGCCGGGGCCATCGGGCGGGGGCGAACGCACAGCTCAGCGCGTGGTGTATGAGCAACCCTTGACCGGGCTCGACCCCCCGGCAACATGACGTAATGAAAAAAGCCTCCTCCCAAAGGGAGAAGGCGATACAAAACCAGATTTACGTGGAGCTGAGGGGATTCGAACCCCTGACCCTCACACTGCCAGTGTGATGCGCTACCAGACTGCGCCACAGCCCCAACTGCTGTTCATTTATATCAGACCGGGAAGGCCCTGTGGGTTGCCGCCCTGCCCGTCTGCTTCAGCAGCCCGGCGGGAGTTCGTCGTGCGCCCCGCTGTGCTACCTCGGCAAGTGTACAGGCTCCGTGTCGGACCCGGTCGGGGCCCCCTGGCTTGGCAGGAGGGACTCGGACAGGCCTGATCCGGCGACGCCGAGCTTACCCGTCAGCAGGGGGCCGGCGTTGTGCTCGGAGAGCCGGAAGCCGCCTTCGGCCAGGCGCAGCAGGGACCAGCGGCAGTTCGCCAGCGGGCCGAAGTGCCACCACAGTTCGGGTGGCAGGCCCAGCACATGGCCGATCAGCGAGCGGGCGGTGCCGCCGTGCAGCACGAACACGATCAGACCGTCGGGCCGGGTGGGCAGGCCCTCGGCGCGGATCTCGTCAAGCAGGGTACCGGCGCGCTCGGCGACCTCCAGGTAGGTCTCGCCGCCGCCGCGGCGGACGTCCTGCCCGGCCCGCCACGCCCGGTCCTCGTCGGGGAAGCGGCTGGCGGCCTCGGCGCCGGTGAGCCCGGACCAGCCGCCGAGGTCGATCTCCCGCAGCCGGGCGTCGGCGCGCACGGGTAGTTCGAGCGCGGCGGCGGTCGCCCGGCAGCGCCGCAGATCGGAGGAGACGACCAGCTCGGGGTTCATCGCCCGGATGAGCGGCGCGACCGCGGCGGCCTGAGCCTGGCCGGTCTGGTCGAGCGGCGGGTCGGCATGACCCTGGAAGCGGCCAGCCTCGTTCCAGGTGGTGCGGCCGTGCCGCCACAGCAGCAGCCTCACGCGGCGCCCACCGCGCCGTCACCCGTGCTTTCGCCCGACTCGGTCGCCGGCACCGAACCCGCCGGTACCGAGCCCGCTGACGCCGAAGCCGCTGATGCCGAAGCCGCCGGCACCGCGGCACCGGCGCCCACGCCCGCGCCGACGGTCGCGTCGGTGAACGGGATGGACGGGCAGTCCTTCCAGAGCCGCTCCAGGGAGTAGAAGCCCCGCTCCTCGTCCCGCTGCACGTGCACGACGATGTCGACGAAGTCGAGCAGGACCCACTGGCCCTCCCGCTCCCCCTCCCGGCGCACGGGTTTGGCGCCGAGGTGGCGCAGCTTCTCCTCGACCTCGTCGACGATGCCCTTGACCTGCCGTTCGTTGGCCGCGGCGGCCAAGACGAAGCAGTCGGTGATGGCGAGGCGCTCACTCACGTCGAGGATGAGCAGTTCGCGGCCGAGCTTGTCGGCCGCGGCCTGGGCGGCGGCGAGGGCGAGCTCGACGGCTCGAGGGGAAGCGGTCACGCTCGGGATCTCCAGAATGGTCACAGCCGCACCGCGGCCCAATCCGGCCATGGCGCGACACCGTCCACGGTCGGGACGGCTGGGACCAGCGTGTCACATTCCGGCCTGGACAGGGCACTCAACCTGTTCCCAGCGACCCCGGAGGCGTCGTGTCGTCGCGGTAGAGGCCCCGTTTGGCGATGTAGCGCACGACTCCGTCCGGCGTCAGGTACCAGATGGGGGCGTCCCGTCCGACCCGGGAGCGAATGTCGGACGAGGAGATCGCCAGGGCCGGTACCGCGAGCAGGCTCACCCGGTCCGGTGGCAGGGCGGCGTCGAGGGAGAGCTGGTAGCCCGGCCGGCTGCAGCCGACGAACTGGGCGAGTTCGAACAGCTCGTCGTGGTCGCGCCAGGTGAGGATCTGTCCCAGGGCGTCCGCGCCGGTGATGAAGAACAGCTCGTCGTCCGGGCGCACCCGGTGCAGATCACGCAACGTGTCGATGGTGTAGGTGGGGCCGTCCCGGTCGATCTCGATCCGGCTGACGGTGAACTGCGGGTTCTCCGCGGTGGCGAGGAAGGTCATCAGGTACCGGTCCTCGGCGGCGGAGACCTCCCGGTGGGCTTTCTGCCAGGGCCGACCGACCGGTACGAACGCGACCTCGTCCAGGTCGAACAGCGCCGCGGCCTCGCTGGCGGCCACGAGGTGCCCGTTGTGGACGGGATCGAAGGTCCCGCCCATCACGCCCAGTCGCACGTGGGGACCGTAACCCCGTGGCCAGCGCATGCGCACGATGCACGCCGCGTCGGGAGATGTCCCACAACACCTCCCGCCGACGACCACCTTCCGTCCCGCACAGGGCCGCGGTTCACCCGGTGGTCATCCACAGGCCGCCGACGGGGTCCGCCGCCCGGCAGGCGATCCGGCTAGGCTTGCGGAGTCCGCCGGCCAGCCCGCCCGCTCGCGAGGAGCCGCTGCTCATGCCGATCAGCCCACGCGCGGGCCAGCCCGCCGCCGCCGAGGATCTCGTCGACGTCGACGCCCTGCTCACCGCCTATCATGATCGTCATCCCGATCTGGCCGATCCGGCCCAACGGGTCTCGTTCGGGACGTCGGGGCATCGCGGGTCGGCGCTGCGCGGCTCGTTCAACGCCGACCACATCCTCGCGACCACCCAGGCGATCTGCGAGTACCGCGCGTCCACCGGGGTCGACGGGCCGCTGTTCCTCGGGATCGACACGCACGCGCTGTCCGCGCCGGCGCTGGCCACCGCCCTGCGGGTGCTGGTGGCCCACGGCGTCGCCGTGCGCATCGCGCCGGATGGCGAAGCCACGCCCACGCCGGTGATCTCGCACGCGATCCTCGGTCACAACCGCGAGCGTGCCGCCTCCGGGCGCGGTCTCGCCGACGGGATCGTCATCACCCCGTCGCACAATCCGCCGGCCGACGGCGGGTTCAAGTACAACCCGACGCACGGCGGCCCGGCCGACACCAGCGTGACAAAGGTCATCCAGGACCGGGCGAACGCCCTGCTGGACGCGGGTCTCGTCGGCGTCTCGCAGGTCTTGTACTCCGACGCCCGGGCCGCGGCGGTGGTGCACGACTACGTCGGTGCCTACGTCGAGGACCTGGCCGACATCATCGACCTCGACGCGATCCGGTCCGCCGGGGTGCGTATCGGCGTCGATCCGCTGGGCGGTGCCAGCCTGGTCTACTGGCAGGCCATCGCCGAGCGTTACAAGCTTGACCTGAACGTCGTGAACACCACGGTCGACCCGACGTTCGCCTTCATGACCACCGACTGGGACGGGAAGATCCGGATGGATCCGTCGTCCCCGTACGCGATGGCCTCGTTGCTGCGGCTCGCCGGGTCCTTCGACGTGGCGCTCGCCAACGACGCCGACGCCGACCGGCACGGCGTGGTCACACCGGGCGTGGGGCTGCTGAACCCGAACCACTTCCTGTCGGTGGCGATCGACTACCTGTTCGGCCACCGGGTCGACTGGCCGGCCGGCACCGCGATCGGGAAGACGCTGGTCAGCTCCAGCATGATCGACCGGGTCGGTGCGGGTCTGGGCCGCGGGATCGTCGAGGTACCGGTGGGCTTCAAGTGGTTCGTCGACGGTCTGATCGGCGGCACCCTGGGGTTCGGTGGTGAGGAGAGCGCCGGCGCGTCGTTCCTGCGCCGCGGCGGCGGGGTCTGGACCACCGACAAGGACGGCCTGATCGCCTGCCTGCTCGCCGCGGAGATCACCGCGGTGACCGGTCGTGACCCGGGCCGCGCCTACGCGGAGCTGACCGAGCGCTACGGCGCCCCGGCCTACCGGCGTGTCGACGCCCCGGCCACACCCGCGCAGAAGAAGGTCCTCGCGGCGCTCACCCCGGAAAGCCTCGGCGCGTCCCGGCTGGCCGGGGCGCCGGTGACGGCCGCGCTGTCGCACGCACCCGGCAACGGCGCGGCGATCGGCGGGGTGAAGGTCGTCACCGACGACGCCTGGTTCGCCGCCCGCCCGTCCGGCACCGAGGATGTCTACAAGATCTACGCGGAGAGCTTCCGCGGCGCCGACCACCTCGACACCGTGCTCGCCGAGGCCCAGACCCTCGTCGACGCGGCCCTGACCCGCGGCTGAGCGGAAGCCTGACCGACCAGAGCACGCCGGCCGGCGGGCCCTTGCGGGGCCGGCCCGGCGGCGGGGCTGCCTGGCCGATGTCAGGAGGGCAGGATGCGTTCGATGAACTGCTCGAGCTGGGCGATGTTGCGGCACTCGACCATCTCGTCGACAAGGTCGGCGTAGACGTCGGTGGCCGAGTCGCCGGAGCCCCAGTAGCTGCGTGGCTCGGGGTTGAGCCAGTAGGCGTGCCGGGCCTGGCCGCACAGCCGGCGAAAGACGTGCGCGGAGGTCGGCCGGTAGTTGTTGCGGGCGTCGCCGAGGATGAGCAGCGAGGTCCGGGGGCCGACGGCCTCGCCGTACCGTTCGGCGAACGCGTCGATGGCGTGACCGTAGTCGCTGTGGCCGTCGTACCAGACGAGATCCGCCTCGGCGGAGATCCGCGCCATCATGTCGCCGAGGTCGAGTCCCCGCAGGAAACGGGTGACCTCGTCGGTGGTGTCGATGAACGCGAACGCGCGGACCTTCGAGAACTGCTCCCGCAGCGCATGGGTGAGCATCAGGGTGAAGTGCGCGAAGGACGCCACCGACCCGCTGACGTCGCACAGCACGACCAGTTCGGGCTTGTGCGGCTTACGGGGCCGGTACCTGGTGTCGACGGGCACCCCACCGGTGGCCAGGGACGCGCGCACGGTGCGGCGGAAGTCCAGGCGACCGGTGCGTCCGAGGCTGCGGCGCGCGGTGAGCTGGGTGGCCAGGCGACGGGCCAGCGGGTAGACCTGCCGGCGCAGTTCGACGAGGTCACGCTGGGAGGCGCGCAGGAACTCGACCTGGTCGTCGAGGGGGCCGACCGCGCTGCGTTCGACGGCCTCGAGGCCACGTTCCTCCGCCATCCGGCGGCGAACCTCGGCGGCGACCATCTCCTCGAACGTCCGAATCCGATCGCTGATGGTCTGCCGGGCGACCCGTTCGGCGAGGCCGCCGCGTGCGGTGTCACCCATCAGCGCGCTGAGCAGGTCCGCGACGAGGGTCTCGGCGGACATGGCGCGCAACGCCCGGTAGAGGTACCAGGAGCGACCGGAACTGCCCCCCGTGCCCCCACCGAAGGATGTCACCGCGTCGCGGGCGAGCGAACGCAGCGCCTCGTCGTCGCCGTCACGCAACGCGCCGAGCAGCTGGTCACGCAGCGCCCGCCGCAGGCCCTCGAGTTCCTCGGGGCTGAGTTCCTCCGGCGGCGGCATCTTCTCGGTCGGCTCGCCGTCGCCGGCACCGTCGCCGCTGCTGGCCGCGGCGCGCGGGTCGAGGCTGACGCCGTCACCGATCCGGGGCGGGAAGTACAGGTCGAACAGGGTGTCGAAGGCCGGCCGGTACAGCGGCCGCTTGACCAGGGTGGCGGCGAAGGCCGCCCGCACGCCGTCGCGATCGGCCCAGCCCATGGCGCCGATGGCGGTGGCCGCGTCGACCGTCTCGGCGCTGCTGACCGGCACCCCGGCGCGGCGCAGCGCGGCGATGAAGTCGATGGTGCGGTCCAGCAGGTTCATGCCGGCGCTCCCCTGGTTCGTCGGCGGACGCGTCGTCCGGCCGGGCTCTCGGGCGGTCTGCCGGTCAGTTCGCGGTGAGCTTGAGGTGGCTGATGGCCCGGGCCTGGTCGCTGGCGTGCTTGAGCACCACGCCCAGGGTGGACGCGACGGCCTCCTCGTCGAAGGTGTCGAACCCGAGCGCGAGCACGGTGTGTGCCCAGTCGATCGTCTCGGCGATCGACGGCGCCTTCTTCAGCTCCATCGCCCGCAGCGCCCGCACGACCCGCACCAGCGACTCGGCCAGCTTCTCCGGCAGGTCGGGAACGCGGGAGAGCACGATCTCCTTCTCCCGCTCGGCCGAGGGGTACTCGAGGTTGAGGTAGAGGCAGCGTCGTTTGAGCGCCTCGGACAGTTCCCGGGTCGCGTTCGAGGTGAGGATGACGAACGGCCGGCGGATCGCGGTGATCGTGCCGAGCTCGGGGATCGTCACCTGGAAGTCGGAGAGCACCTCGAGCAGCAGACCCTCGACCTCGACATCGGCCTTGTCGGTCTCGTCCACGAGCAGCACCGTCGGCTCCTCGCGGCGGATCGCTGTGAGCAGCGGCCGCGAAAGCAGGAACTCCTCGCTGAAGATGTCGTCGTGGGCCTGCTGCCAGCCCTCCGAGTCGGACGAACCCGAACCCGCCTGAATCCGCAGCAGCTGCTTCTTGTAGTTCCATTCGTAGAGGGCGCGGGCCTCGTCGAGCCCCTCGTAGCACTGCAACCGGATCAGTTCGGCGCCGACGCTGGTCGCCAGGGCCTTGGCGAGCTCGGTCTTGCCGACACCGGCCGGACCCTCGACCAGCAGCGGTTTACGCAGCCGATCGGCGAGGAAGACAGTGGTGGCGATCGCCTCGTCCGCGAGATATCCGGTTGCGCGCAGGCGTTCCCGCACGTCCGCGACATCGGCGAATGCGTGCTCCTGAAGCGACATGGCCACCTTCCGTCCCCGGGTCAAGCACCGCACCGTCCATGATGCCCGCACCCTCCATAGTGCCAGGCACACGGGTCACAGGGGTACTTCACCATCCGTTCCCGGACCGATACGCACAGGTCGGGCAGCCCTGCGCCGCACGGCCACGGTCGGCTGCCGGGGAGGTGAGTCGGCCCGGGGAGGTGAGTCGGCCCGGGCCGGACGGCCAGGCGACCCCGCTCAGTCGATGCGTTCGTACGCCGGCAGGGTCAGGAACTCGACGAACCGCTCGCCCAGCGCGGTCTCCTCGAACACGGCGGCCGCGTCCTTCCACCGCCCGCCGTCGTAGATCTGCTCCCCCACCATGGCGCGGATCTCGTCGAGCACCTCGGTGAGGGTGGCGCGGACCAGTTCGGCGGTGACCGATCTGCCGTCGTCGAGGGTGACGCCGGCGGCGATCCACTGGAAGATCTGGCTGCGGGAGATCTCCGCGGTGGCCGCGTCCTCCATCAGGTTGTCGATGCCGACCGCGCCCGTGCCGCGCAGCCAGCTCTCCAGGTAGCGCACCCCGACGCTGATGTTGCCGCGCAGGCCGGCGGCGGTGATCGCGCCGGGGGTGTCCCGCACCGCGAGCAGGTCGGCGGCGGTGACGTGGACGTCGTCGCGCTGGCGGCCAAGCTGGTTGGGGGCCGCGCCGAGCACACCGTCGAACACCTCGGTGCACACCGGGACGAGGTCGGGATGGGCCACCCAGCTGCCGTCGAACCCGTCACCGGACTCGCGTTCCTTGTCGGCGCGGACCTTCGCCAGCGCCACCGTGTTGACCTCCGGGTCACGCCGGGACGGGATGAACGCGGCCATGCCACCGATGGCATGTGCGCCGTGCCGGTGGCAGGTGGCGACCAGCAGCTCGCTGTAGGCGCGCAGGAACGGCACGGTCATCGTCACGCTGTTGCGGTCGGGCAGCAGGAACTCGGCCGGGCGGGAGGCGAACGTCTTGATGGTGGAGAACATGTAGTCCCAGCGGCCGGCGTTCAGCCCTGCGGAGTGTTCGCGCAGCTCGTAGAGGATCTCGGCCATCTCGAACGCGGCCGGCAACGTCTCGATGAGCACGGTGGCCCGCACGGTGCCGACCGGCAGACCGAGCTCCGCCTGCGCGGCGGTGAACACGTCGTTCCACAGCCGGGCCTCGAGATGGCTTTCCATCTTCGGCAGGTAGAAGTACGGCCCGCGCCCCGCCGCGCGCAGCGCCAGCGCGTTGCGGAACAGGTAGAGGCCGGCGTCGAAGAGGGCCGCGACGATCGGCTGGCCGTCGACGAGGACGTGCCGCTCGGGCAGATGCCAGCCTCGGGGACGTGGCACCAGGGTCGCGGTGGTCTCGTTCAGCGTGTAGCGCCGGCCGTCGGGGTTGACGAACCCCAGGGTGCCGGCGATGGCCTCGCTCAGGTTGTGCTGGCCGACGACCATGTTCGACCAGGTCGGAACGTTGGCGTCCTCGAAGTCGGCCATGAAGACCTTCGCGCCGCTGTTGAGCGCGTTGATCAGCATCTTCGCGTCGGTCGGTCCGGTGATCTCGGCGCGCCGGTCGACGAGGCCCGGTGCCGGCGGCGCGACCTGCCAGTCCCCGTCGCGGATGTGCGCGGTGTCGGGCAGGAAGTCCAGGCTCCCCCCGGCGGCGATCGCCGCACGGCGCACGGCGCGGGCGGCGAGCAGTTCGTCCCGGCGGGCACCGAACGTCCGGTGCAGGCCGGCGACGAACGCGAGGGCGTCCTCGGACAGGACCGCGTCCACCTGCGCCGGGGTGAGCCCCGGCACGTCCCGCACCACCGACACACCCCGCGTGGTCACACCGGTCAGACCGCCCATGCCGTCCCTCACCCTCTCCGCCGAACACTCCTGCCAGTGTCGGGCGTGCGGCCCTCGCCCGCACCCTGCCGCACCCCGCCGGGCGGTGCCGTGAGCGGGCTCACGCCCCCGGCGCCTCGCCGCCGGCGCCCGTCAGGAGACGAGGTGACCGTCCCCGATGCCCACCCAGGTGGTCGAGGTCAGCTCGGGCAGCCCCATCGGGCCGCGGGCGTGCAGCTTCTGCGTGGAGATTCCGATCTCGGCACCCATGCCGAACCGCTCGCCGTCGGTGAACCGGGTGGACGCGTTGACCATGATCGCCGCACTGTCGCAGGTCGCGACGAACCGGCGGGACGCCCCCAGCGAGCGGGTGACGATCGCCTCGGTGTGCCCGCTGCCCCAGCGGCGGATGTGCGTGACGGCGTCGTCGAGGGAGTCGACGACGCGCACGGCGAGGTCGAGCGAGAGGTATTCGGCGGCCCAGTCATCGTCGGTGGCGGGCACGACCCGGTCGTCGTGGGCGCGCACGGTCTCGTCGCCGTGCACGGTGACCCCGGCCTCGGCGAGCGCGGTGAGTGCCCGCGGGAGGAAGGCGTCCGCGACCGCGCGGTGCACCAGCAGCGTCTCGGTGGAGTTGCACACCGAGACCCGGTGGGTCTTCGCGTTCAGAATGATCGCCAGCGCCTGGTCGAGATCGGCGTCGACATCGACGTAGACATGGCAGTTGCCGGCGCCGGTCTCGATGACCGGGACGGTCGACTCCTCGACCACCGCGCGGATCAGGCCGGCGCCACCGCGCGGAATCAGCACGTCGACCAGCCCCCGCAGCCGCATCAGGTGCTTCACCGACTCATGGTCGACACCGGGGACGAGCTGGATGGCATCGGCGGGCAGGCCCGCCGCCTGGGCCGCGTCCCGCAGGACACCGACCAGCGCGGTGTTCGACCGCACGGCCGAGGCGCTGCCCCGCAGCAGCGCCGCGTTGCCGCTTTTGAGGCACAGCCCGGCGGCGTCGACGGTGACGTTCGGCCGGGCCTCGTAGATGATGCCGACGACCCCCAGGGGAACCCGGACCTGGCGCAGCTCCAGACCGTTGGGCAGCACCCGGCCACGCACGACCTCGCCCACCGGATCGTCGAGCCCCGCGACCTGCCGCAGCCCGCCGGCCATGGCCTCGAGCCGCGCCGGGGTGAGGGTCAGCCGGTCGACCATGGCCTCGGCCGTACCCGCCGCCCGGGCGGCCTCGACGTCGCGGGCGTTGGCCTCGATCAGCTCGGCCGACCGGGCGCCGAGCGCCTCGGCCATCGCGAGCAACGCCCGGTCCTTCGCGGCCCGGTTGAGTGTGGCCAGCGCCGCCGCCGCGGTCCGGGCGCGCACGGCCGTGTCGCGGACGTCCTCCGCTGAGGTGTTCATCTGCTGGGATCCTCCAGTGCCGCGGGTGCCGCCGCGCACCTCGCCCTCACGAGGCTACCGGCCCACCCCGGTTCGGGACGCCGTCCGCCCGCCGTCACGACCCGTCCGCCAGGACGGTCGACGCGGGTCGGTCACGCGGCCGGGTGGGGCGACCCCCCGTGCCGGCCGGGTCCAGCCGGCTGCCTACCGTGATCCGCATGCTGGCCCTGCACACCTCCGACTGGCACCTCGGCCGCGCGCTGCACGGCCATGACCTGCTTCCCGCCCAGGGCGCGTTCGTCGACCACCTCGTGGACGTCGTCCGCGGCGAGCGGGTCGAACTCGTCCTCGTCGCCGGTGATGTGCATGACCGGGCGATCCCTCCGGTGCGGGCCCTGGAGCTGTTCGACGACGCGCTCTCGCGGCTGCGCGACGCCGGCGCCCGGGTTGTGGTGATCAGCGGCAACCACGATGCCGCCCGGCGCCTCGGGGACAAGTCCGGCCTGCTCGATCCGCGGATCAGCATCCGCACCGACCCGGCCGCGGTGGCCCGCCCCCTCGTCGTCGAGGACGCGCACGGCCCGGTACGCGTCTATCCCGTCCCGTATCTGGAACCCACCAGCGCCGCCGGCCAGCTGCCCGCTGCTGCCGACATCGACCAGCCGGCTCCCACCGGAGCCGACACCCCAGGCGATGGTGCGGGCGGTGCGGGCGGTGCGGGCGGGCGTGGCGTCGGGCCGGCGGTGCTGATGCGCCGGGCCCTCGGCGCGATCCGAGCCGATCTCGAGCGGCATCCGGGTAGCCGCGCGGTGGTGCTCGGGCACGCCTGGGTGACCGGCGGGGCGGCCAGCGACAGCGAACGCGACATCTCCGTCGGTGGGCTCGGCAACGTGCCGGCGAGCCTGTTCGACGGCATCACCTACACGGCGCTCGGCCATCTGCACCGTCCGCAGGCGATCGCCCCGGCCATCCGGTACAGCGGTTCGCCGCTGGCGTACTCGTTCTCCGAGGCCGCCGAGGGCAAGGCGTCCCTGCTCGTCGAGCTCGGTCCGGCCGGGCTCGGGGCGGTGCACGCGGTGCCCGTGCCGGTCGGGCGCCGGCTCACCGTGCTGCGCGGCACCCTGGCGGACCTGCTCGCCTCCCCCGTCCACACCCCGCACGAGAACGACATCGTGGCGGCGGTTCTCACCGACCTGATCCGTCCGTTGGACGCGATGGTCACGCTGCAACGGCGCTTCCCGTTCGCGGTGCGCCTGACCCACGAGCCGCCCACCAGCGAGTCCGACCAGCGCAGTTTCGCCGCGCGTACCCGCGGTCGCACCGACCTGGAGATCGCCCTGGCCTTCGTCACCCATGTGCGCACCGACCCGTCACCGGGCGAACGGGAGCTGCTCACCGCGGCGCTGGCGGCGGCCCGCACCGTCGAGGACGCCGCCTGATGCGCCCGCACCACCTCAGCCTGGAAGCCTTCGGCGCTTTCCCCGGCCGGGTCGATCTCGACCTGGACCACGTCGGCGGGGGCGGCCTGGTGCTGCTGTGCGGGGAGACCGGCGGGGGCAAGACAACCCTGCTCGACGCGCTCGGCTTCGCCCTGTTCGGCGAGGTCCCGGGGCTGCGCGGCAAGCTCACCGGCGGCCCGGACCTGCGCTCGCACCACGCGCCGGCATCGGTGCGGCCCTGGGTGTGCCTGGAGTTCGGCGTGGCCGACGACCGGTACCGCATCACCCGCTCACCCGGTTGGGACCGCCCGCGCCGCGGCGGCGCCACCACCCGTACACA
Organism: Frankia umida; assembly: GCF_023242945.1. Classification (NCBI taxonomy): domain Bacteria; kingdom Bacillati; phylum Actinomycetota; class Actinomycetes; order Frankiales; family Frankiaceae; genus Frankia; species Frankia umida. Next base: position 102,737 of record NZ_JALKFT010000009.1, on the reverse strand, counting down.
TCCCACCGCGACCCTCGAACGCCGACCGCGTTCCACCGGCGCACCCGGCGACGGGGGGCCGTCCACCGGCGCCGACGCGGGCCGCGGCGGCATGGCCGGTGCTGCCGCGGCCCAGGGGTGGGAGACGATCGCGGGCCGCCCGCAGGATGTCGGCCACGAGATCGGTCTGCTGCTCGGGATGACCGCCGATCAGTTCTTCCAGGTCGTGATGCTGCCCCAGGGCCGGTTCGCGGACTTCCTGCATGCCGAGCACGACGAGCGGGAGAAGCTGCTCAAGCGGCTGTTCCGGGTCAGCCGGTTCGAGTTCACCGAGCAGTGGCTGCAGGACCGCGCCAGGACCCGCCGCGCCGACCTGGACGAGGCCATCACCACGCTCGGCCGGGCCGCCGCCCGCATCGCCCAGACCGCCGGCGTCGACGAACCCGCGAACCCACCCGACGACCCGTCCTGGTCCGCCGCTCTCGCCGACACGGCCGCCATGTCGGCGCGGTCCGCGGCGTCGGATCTGCTCGTCTCCCGGCGGACCCTCGACACCGCCGAGTCGACCCTGGCCGCCACCCGCGACCTCGCCGACCGGATCCGGCGCCGACGCGAGCTGACCGCCCGTCACCTCGAGCTCACCGCCGACCAGGTACGCATCGAGGCCCTCGCCGCCAGCGTCGACGCCGCCCGCCGCGCCGCGGTCGTCGCCCCCGCCCTGACCGAACTACGCCGGCTGACCAGCGCCGCGACGACGACCCACGCCACCGCTGACGAGGCCCACCAGGCTCTCGCCGCGCACCCCACCGACCTTCTCCCGCCCCTCGCCCCGGACACGGACACGGACACGGACACGACCGAGGCGACCAGGGCGACCGGGGCCGCGCTGATCGCCCGGCTCACGGCCACCGCGCGCGACGCCCATGTCGAGCTCGGGCGGCTGACCGGGCTCGCCCGTGCGCTCACCACCGCCGAGCAGGACACCCGCGACGCCGTCGAGGCCGATGCGCAGGCCGCCGCCCAGCACGAGGAGGCGGCCGGCCTGGAGGTTCGACTGTGCGACGAGCTGCCCACCCGCCGCGGGGACGCCATCGCCCGGGTCGAGGCGGCCCGCAGGGCCAGCGCCGTCCTGCCCGGCCTGACCGAACGCGCCCGCTGGGCCCAGCGGCTCAGCACCGCCGTGGACGCGCACCGCGCGGCCGTCGCCGCCGCCCAGGACGCCCGTACGAGCGCCGACAGGGCGCGCGAGCATGCCGACGACCTGCGCCAGGAGCGGGTCGACGCGATGACCGCCGAGCTCGCGGCGGCCCTCGTCGACGACACCCCCTGCCCCGTCTGCGGCGCCCTGGCGCATCCGGACCCCGCCGAGGTCCGGGCCCGTCCGATCAGCAGGCAGCAGGAGACCGACGCCACCAGGAAGGCCGATCAGGCGGCGACCGCCGCCGCCGAGGCCGACGGCACCGTCCGCGCCCTCGACGAACGCATCCGCACCCTGCACGCGGAACTGACCCGCGCGCCCTCCCCCGACCTGCCGGCCGACCTCGACGAGACGCCCGACGGCCACCCGTGGGCCACCGGGATCTCCTGGCTGCCCAGCGTGGACGCCCTGATCGGCGCCCGTGGCGGGGCCGCGGGCGTCACCTACGACGGCCCGGACCGGAACGTGCCGCCGGGAGTGTCCCTGCCGATGATCGCCGACATCCTGGCCGGCTCCGTCGACGGGATCCGGCGCGCCGCGGACGAGCTGCCCGCGGCGTTGGAGGCGCAGCGGCAGGCCGAGTCGGTGCTCAACGACGCGACGGTCCGGGTGGCGGCGCTGCGCGCGGCGGTGGCCGCGGCCGAACTGCGGGGCGTCCAGGCCCGGGAGCGGGCCGCCCGTGGGCTCGGCGAGATCCCCGACGTGCTGCGGGTGGCAGGCGCGCTCGCCGGCCGGCTCGACGCGGTCCGCCACCTCGCCGACGACGCCGAAACCGCCCGCACCGCCGAACAGGGCGCCGAGCAGGCCCGCGCCGCCCACGTCCAGGCCGGTCTCACCACTCTCGACCTGGTCCGCCAGGCCGGATTCGCCGATCTGGACGACGCTGGCGCCGCCGTCCGCGACGAACCGTGGCTGCGGGCCACCGAGGCCGAGGTCCGCACCCACCGCGATGGGCTTGCCGGCCTCGTGGCGGCGCTCGCCTCCCCTGACCTCGCCGTCGATCCCGATGCCACCCCGCCGCTGGCCGAGCACGAGACGGCGGCGGCGCGGGCCCGCACGGCCCACGAGACGGCCGTCGCCGCCAGCGCCCAGGCCAGCCTCCGCGCCACCGAGCTCGCCGAGCTGCACACCGCCTACACGGCCGGCCTCACCGCGCTGCGCCCGCTGCGTACCGAGTTCGACGAGCTGCGTCACCTCGCCGAACTCGCCGCCGGCCGCGGTGGCAACACCGAGGGCATGCCGCTGTCAAGCTTCGTGCTCGCCGCCCGGCTCGAGGAGGTCGCCGCCGCCGCCAGCCGCCGCCTGGCCGCGATGAGCTCCGGCCGGTTCACCCTCGTGCACGACGCCGACGGCCGCCGCGACCGCCGCCGCCGCGCCGGGCTGGGCCTGCTCGTCGACGACGCCTGGACGGGCCGGCGCCGCCACACCCGCACCCTGTCCGGCGGCGAGACCTTCCAGGCGGCGTTGTCCCTGGCCCTGGGCCTGGCGGACGTCGTCACCGCCGAGGTCGGCGGCCGCCGCCTCGATGCCCTGTTCATCGACGAGGGATTCGGCACCCTGGATGCCGACAGCCTCGACGAGGTGATGGCCGTCCTCGACGAACTACGCTCCGGCGGTCGCCTCGTCGGCCTGGTCAGTCACGTCACCGAACTGCGCACCCGCATCCCCAACCAGATCCGCGTGCTCAAGGAGACCACCGGCAGCCGCGTGGAAACCATCCCCTGACCGCGAGCGGCACCCGTGTTCCACGCGGTCCGCGGCGGGTCAGCGGGTGGGCAGCAGCAGGACGAGGTCGTCGCGGTGGATGATCTCGCGTTCGTAGGTGGGGCCGAGTTCGGCGGCGAGTTCGGCGGTGGAACGACCGAGCATCCGCGGGAGTTCGACCGCGTCGAAGGCGACCAGGCCGCGGGCGACAGGCTGGCCGTCGGGGTCGACGAGGTCCACCGGGTCGCCGGCCGCGAAGTCGCCGTCGACGGCGAGGATGCCGGCGGGCAGCAGGGACGCCCGGCGGCGTACCACGGCGGCGACCGCGCCGGCGTCCAGGCGCAGCCGTCCCTCGGGGGCGGTCGCGTGCGCCAACCAGAGCAGCCGGGAGGCGCGGCGCGGGCCGGTCGGGTAGAAGACGGTGCCGACAGGATCGCCACGCAGTGCCGCTGTCGCGTTCGCCGTCGAGGTGATCACCGCGTGCACCCCGCCGGACGCCGCCATCCGACCCGCCTCGATCTTGGTCGCCATGCCGCCGCTGCCGACACCCGCCGTGCCGGTGCCACGGGCGGTCAGGCCGACGAGGTCGGCGTCCGAACGCACCTCACGGACCAGGTTCGCCGGGCCGTGCCGCGGGTTGGCGTCGTACACGCCGTCCACGTCCGAGAGCAGGACGAGCAGATCGGCGGACACGAGGTGGGCGACGATGGCGGCCAGCCGGTCGTTGTCGCCGAAGCGGATCTCCTGGGTGGCCACCGCGTCGTTCTCGTTGATGATCGGGACGACGCCGAGTTCGAGCAGACGGTCAAGGGCCGTGCGGGCGTTGCGGTAGTGGGTGCGGCGGATGACGTCGGTGGCGGTCAGCAGGACCTGCCCGACGCGGACCCCCGCACCGCCGAACGCCTCGGCGTAGCTGTGCACCAGCGAGCTCTGCCCGACGCTCGCCGCCGCCTGCTGGGTGGCCAGATCGCGGGGACGCCGGTCGAACCCGAGCGGGGCCAGGCCCGCGGCGATCGCACCGGAGGACACCAGCACCAGTTGACCGCCCGCGGCGACCCGTGGCAGCAGCGCGCTGACCAGGGCCTCAAGCCGTCCGACGTCGAGCCCGCCGGCGGCGGTGGTCAGTGAGGACGAACCGACCTTCACCACGACCCGCTGTGCCTCGGTCACGAACCCGCGCACGTTCAGAACCCTCCACCACCCGTGGGCATCCTGCCCGGTCACCGGACCGGGCCCAGTTCCTGACCGGGACGCGCTACTGCGGTGCCGGGCCGCCCGGTTCCGCGGAACCGGGGACCTCCACCAGGGCACGATCCACCGTCGACTCCAGGTCAACCGAGCCAGCCGAGCCGACTGTGCCGACTGAGCCAGCCGGGTCGACTGAGCCAGCCGGGTCGACCGAGCCAGCCGGGTCTGCGGGGTCGGACGGGTCGAAACCGCGGGCGCGTTCGGCGCGGGCCATCCGTTCGGATCGGGTGAGGCGAACCGAGGAGCGCAGCCGGTCGTCGGAGCCGCGTGGCCCGAGGTGGATCTCGTCGTCGACCACCGGGTCGACCTTCGCGGGCTGCTGGCCGTCGGCGGCGGTGACGTAGCCGCCGCCGCTCAGCGTCGGCTCCCATTCGAAGCTCACATCACCGATCGTGACCTCGACGCCGGGGGTGGCACCGAGCCGGGCGAGTTCCTTCTCCACGCCGAGCCGGGCCAGCCGGTCGGCGAGGAAGCCGATCGCCTCGTCATTGGTGAAATCGGTCTGGCGCACCCAGCGCAGCGGCTTCGAGCCGGTGATGAGGAATCCGTCCGCGCCCTGCGCGGTGACCACGAAGTCGGGTTCGTTGACCGCGCGGGGTCGCAGCACGACGCGGGTCGCGACCGGGACGGGCGCGGCCGCGCGCAGCTCGGACACCCGGGCGGCCAGGGCCAGCGACAGCGCGTGCACGCCCTGGCGGGTCGCGCTGCTGATCGCGAACACGTCGAGCCCACGGTCACGCAGGTCCGCGGTCACCAGGTCGGCGAGATCCGCCGCGTCCGGGATGTCGATCTTGTTCAGGACCACCAGCCGAGGCCGGTTCGACAGGTCCGCCGAGTAGGCGGCGAGTTCGGCCTCGATCACGTCCAGGTCGGTCAGCGGATCGCGCCCGGGCTCGAGGGTCGCGCAGTCGAGCACGTGCACGATCAGCGTGCACCGCTCGATGTGCCGCAGGAACTCCAGGCCCAGGCCACGGCCCTGGCTTGCCCCGGGGATGAGCCCGGGAACGTCCGCCACCGTGTACGGGGGGTGATCGCCGGCCTGGGCGACGCCCAGGTTGGGGACCAGGGTGGTGAACGGGTAGTCGGCGATCTTCGGTCGGGCGGCGCTGAGCACCGACACCAGCGACGACTTGCCGGCGCTGGGGAAACCGACCAGCGCGACGTCGGCGACCGTCTTGAGCTCGAGGACAGCGTCGAGCTGCTCCCCCGGTTCACCGAGTTCGGCGAAGCCGGGTGCCTTGCGGCGGGCGGACGCCAGCGACGCGTTGCCCCGCCCACCCCGCCCGCCCCGGGCCAGGACGTACACGCTGCCGGCGCCGACGAGGTCGACGAGCTGCGTACCGTCCTCGGTCAGGACCACCGTGCCGTCGGGGACCAGCAGGACCAGATCGTCTCCGTCCGCGCCATGCCGGTTGGAGCCCTGGCCGGGCCGCCCACGGGAGGCCCGCTGATGGGGATGGAAGTGGAAGTCGAGCAGCGTCGTCACGCTCGGGTCGACGACCAGCCGGATCTCACCGCCACGACCGCCATCGCCACCGTCCGGGCCGCCCAGCGGCTTGAACTTCTCCCGGTGGATGGACGCGCACCCGTTCCCGCCGTCCCCGGCCGCCGCGTGCAGCACTACTCGATCGACGAAGTTCGACATCACTTCCTCCTCTCTCCTGCGCTCCATACACGCAAAACCGCGCGCACCCCGACCGAAGCGGTTCGACCGCAACAGAAGGGACGCGCGCGGCTCGCGCACTCACGTCGAGGTGGATATTCCCGACCGGTCACACGAGCCGATCGGGGCCACCAGATGGCCTGCTCAGGCCGCGACCGCCGCCACTTCGGCGACGATGTCCACGACCCGACGGCCACGCCGGAACCCGAACTGGACGTGCCCGGCGGACAGGGCGAACAGGGTGTCGTCCTTGCCCCGCCCGACCAGCTCGCCCGGGTGGAAGTGGGTACCGCGCTGGCGGACGATGATCTCGCCGGCCTTGACGAACTGGCCACCGAAGCGCTTCACACCGAGGCGCTGGGCGTTGGAATCCCGACCGTTGCGCGAGGAGCTCGCGCCTTTCTTATGCGCCATCGGAGTCAGGCCTTCCCGGTCTCGATGCCGGTCACCTTGAGCCGCGTCAGCTTCTGGCGGTGGCCCTGACGCTTGTGGTAGCCGGTCTTGTTCTTGAACTTGTGAATCCGAATCTTCGGACCCTTGACGACGCCGACCACCTCGGCGGTCACCGCGACGGACGCGAGCGCGTCCGCGGCATGGGTGACCGACTCACCGTCGACGAGCAGGAGGGCCGGAAGGTTCACGGCCGCGCCTGGCTTTCCCGAAAGGAGCTCGACGTCGACGACATCGCCGACGGCGACCCTGTGCTGCTTGCCGCCGCTGGCAACGACCGCGTACACCAGATCTCCCTGCTGTTGTCATTCCGCTGTGACCGCATGACACCGTGCCCACCTGCGACACGGGACCTGCGGAGCTTGAGTGCGTACCACACCGCGTGCCGAATCCACACGAACGCCCGGACCGCACCATGCCCGGGCTTCAGCTCCCCGGTGGGATGACCCCGGCCCGGTGGGACACGCGGCCTCCACCTTACAGGTCCTCCGCACAAGGGTGACGGTCGGGAGCCGGCCGGACGGTGTGTAGGGGCCCGCCCACCCCCGCCGCGGGTCATTTCGAGGATGACTCGGACGGGCCATGGTGAACCTCCCGGCACAGGGAGAAGCATAAATCGTCCACATGGCGCGCCGTCCGTCGAGATCGCGGATGTCGCTGCCGGCCTGGTCATGTCGGGGGTGATGAGGATGCTCTGGCAGCTTCTGGTCTGGGGTGCCGCCACCGGAGCAGCGGGTGCGCTCGCTGCCGCCTGCCGTCCGGCCACGGCGGCCGCACGCCGGCATGAGGCCGTTCCCGGCACCGTGGCGGCGGCGACCGGTGCGCTTGTCGTCCTGATGGTCACCGGGCTGCTGCTGACCGCCCTCGCCGGCCTGCCGGCCTGGGCCGGCGCCGGCTGGCTGGCGGCCACCGCCGGCGCCGCCGGTTGGATAGCCCTGAGGCGTCAGGACCCGGCCGCGTGGGGCCTCACCGCCGACCCCTCGACAACGGCCGCATCGGCCACTGCCACGCCAGCGGCCACCATGCCGACGACCACCATGCCGGCGACCACCGCCATGCCGGCGACCACGACCTCGGCGGCGACCGCGCAGCCCGAGTCGGCCCAGTCCGCGCGGATGCGTCCGGATCTCGCCGATCAGGATGATCTCGTCCAGTCGCTGACCGTCGCGTCCTACGCGCTGCAGTTGGGCGACGCCCGGCGCGCCCACCAAGCTGTCGAGGCCGCGCTGAGCAGGTCACGGGCCACGTTGGACCTGCTGCTACGGGAGGAACCGGCGGGTCGCGGGTTCCTCCGTGCCACCCCCGCCACCACCTCGGCACCTGTCCGCCCGGCCGGCCAGAGCCATCCGGCCGGGCCCGCTGCCGCCTAGCCCACCCTCGTCACAGCCCGCCCTCGTCCCCGTCCGCACCGCCGAGCCTGCTGGGCAGGCGTGCATCGCTGACAGCGAACACCGCGCGGCGGGCCCGATGGTCTCGGGTCCGCCGCGCGGTGGGGAGCGTTCTCAGCCGCTGACGTGATCGGCTGGTTCCGGCGCCGTGGCCGTGGCGGTCGCGGCGGCCACCGGGGATGGCTCCGCCGACGTCGACGCGGCCTCGGTGGACGGTGTTGACGCGGGTCGGGACGCCCGGCGGCGTCGACGGGCCGGCTTGTCCACCACCGGTCCCTCTTCGGCACCGGCGAGGCTGTCGGGATCGTCGGTGTTGGCGTAGACGGGAGGCGGCGCGTCCGCCCCGAGGGGCGTCACGTTCGCGGTGGTCTGATGCCCGTTGCCGTTGACGGTCACCGGGTCGCCGCCGGTGGGCCCGACATCCGATGCGACCGGGTGGACCGGCTCCGCCTGCGCGGCGTCGTCCCCGGCCACGACGACGGTGGACGCCACGGCCTCGCTGATCGCCGCGGCCAGCGCCGGACCGCCCGCGGCCCGCGTCGCCGCCCCGCGCGAACGACGACCGCCGCCGGAGGCCGCGCTGGCCGTCGCCGCCTCAGGCTGCCCGCCCGACGCCGTCGACACACCCGCGGACGGCTGCTCCTGATCGCCGGGGGCCTGCTCGTCGCGGGTCTGGTCGCCACGAACCTGGTCGTTGCGGGGCTGGCCGTTGTGGCCCGCACCGCTCGAGCCATGACCGTTGGGGGTGTGGCCGTTGGGGGCATGGCCGTGGCCGTTGTAGCTCTGGATGGACTGGTCGCCGCCGCCACCACCGTTGAGGTGGATGGTCACCCCGCGGCCGTTGCAGTGCACGCACTGCTCGCTGTAGGCCTCGAGCAGGCCCTGGCCGACCCGCTTACGGGTCATCTGGACCAGGCCGAGGCTGGTGACCTCGGCGACCTGGTGGCGGGTGCGGTCGCGACCGAGGCATTCGGTGAGCCGGCGCAGGACCAGCTCCCGGTTGCTTTCCAGGACCATGTCGATGAAGTCGATGACGATGATGCCACCGATGTCGCGCAGCCGGAGCTGGCGGACGATCTCCTCCGCGGCCTCGAGGTTGTTCTTGGTGACCGTCTCCTCGAGGTTGCCACCCTTGCCGGTGAACTTCCCGGTGTTGACGTCGACCACCGTCATCGCCTCGGTCCGGTCGATGACGAGCGAGCCACCGGAGGGCAGCCAGACCTTGCGGTCGAGCGCCTTCGCGAGCTGCTCGTCGACGCGGTAGTCGGCGAAGACGTCACCCGTGCCGGTGTAGCGCCGGATGCGCGGACGCAGGTCGGGCGCGACGGTGTCGATGTACTCCTCGATGATGCGGGCCTCCCCGGAGCCCTGCACGACGAGTTCGGTGAAGTCCTCGTTGAAGATGTCGCGGATGACCCGCACGACCAGGTCCGGCTCGCCGTAGAGCAGCGAGGGCGCGGACGCCTTCTTCGAGCGGCGCTGGATGTCCTCCCACTGGGCGGCCAGCCGTTCCACGTCCCGGGCGAGCTCGGCCTCGCTCGCACCCTCGGCCGCGGTGCGGACGATCACACCACCGTCCTCGGGTGTGATCTTCTTGAGGATGCTCTTGAGCCGGGACCGTTCGGTGTCGGGCAGCTTGCGGCTGATACCGGCGTTCTGGCCGTCCGGCACGTACACGAGGTACCGGCCGGGCAGGCTGATCTGGCTGGTGAGCCGGGCACCCTTGTGACCGAGGGGGTCCTTGGACACCTGGACGAGGACCGACTGCCCCGACTTGAGCACCTGCTCGATCTTGCGGGGACGGCCGTCCAGCCCGGACGCGTCGTAGTTGACCTCACCGGCGTAGAGCACGGCGTTGCGGCCCTTGCCGATGTCGACGAACGCCGCCTCCATGCTGGCCAGCACGTTCTGCACCCGGCCCAGGTAGACGTTGCCGGCGTACGAGGCGGAACTGGCGCGGGTGACGAAGTGCTCGACGAGCACACCGTCCTCCAGCACCGCGATCTGCGTGCGGTCACCGGCATGGCGGACGATCATCCGCCGTTCGACGGCCTCACGGCGGGCGAGGAACTCGGCCTCGGTGACGATCGGCGGCCGACGCCGACCGTTGTCTCGGCCCTCGCGACGGCGCTGACGCTTGGCCTCGAGCCGGGTGGAGCCGCTGAGGCCACGGACCTGGTCGTCGTCCCGGCGGATCTCGCGTACGTGGACGACCGTGTTCGGCGGGTCGTCGGGGGTGGTCGCCTCGTCGCCGCCGGAGCGGCGCCGACGCCGACGCCGACGCCGCGAGCCGGTGGCCCGCTCGTCGTCACTGTCGGCATCGTCACCGTCATGATCCGCGGTGTCCTCGGTGTCCTCGGTGTCCTCCGTGGTCTCGGCGGTCTCGCCGTCCCAGTCGGCTTCCACGGAGGTGTGCCCGTCCGGGCCCGCGTCCGTCACCGCCGGTGCGTCGCCGGCCGAACCGGTGCCGCCGAACTCGTCGGGGCCGTCCTCGTCACCGCGGGCACGGCCACGGCCTCGACGGCCGCGGCGACGGCGACGCGTCGAGCCGGAGCCCGTGCCCTGCTCGTCATCGTCGTCGAAATCGCCGTCGTCGACGTCGGACTCGGCGAACTCGCCCGTAGCGACGTCACCGAGCGTGGTCTCCTCGTCGTCCTCGTCAAGGACGGGGTCGCGCGCGTCCACCTTGGTCCTGGCGGTGTTCTCCGCCTCGGGCGCGGCGGCGGTTGCCACGACCTCATCGACGGGAAGCGGCGCGACCGGGACCACCGGCGGCACCACTGGCGGAACGTCGCGGCGCCAGCGGGGCTCGACGGCGAGCTCCGGCGCCTGGAAGGTCACCATCGCGACCGGACGGCGAGCCGCGGGTCGGGCCGCGGGCGTCCGCTCCGCCTCGGCATCGGTCCAGGTAGGAGCGGCGACCCGCCGAGACCTCGAGCGACCGCGCGTCCCGGCGGCCTTGGCCGAGGGGGCGGACGAGTCGTCCTGCGCCGGCACTGTGGCGGCCGGGTCCGGCGCCTCATCCGGGTCGGTCTCGACAGCGGTCGCGCCGGTTGTCGCGCTTTCCGCACCGGTCACGACAGCCCCGTCGGCCAGCTCGGCCACGTCGGCGTCGTCAGCCAGTTCGGCCACGTCGACCGCTGCGGCCGACGCTGGGATCGCGTCCCCCTCGGGCGCGCCGGCGGAGCCGGTCACCACCACGCTCTCGACCGCCGACGGGACGGCCTCGGCGACAACAGGCTCGGCGACCGCGGCGGCGGGAGCCGTGCCCGCGGTGGCGCTTTCGGTGGGGTCGGTGCTCTCGCTGGTGGCGCGACGCCGGGTGCCACGCGCCCGGGTACGGGTCCGCGGCGCGGCCGCGGGTTCCGTGGTCGCACCGTCGGCCGCCACGGGCTCAGGGCTGGCGGCGGCGTCCGCGGTGCTCGCCGCGGCGACGGACCCGGCAGCGGCGTCGCCGGACGCGGGAGGCGTCGTTTCGGCCACCCCCGGCGGGCTCACGGGAGCCGAGGTGGCCCTGCGGGCCCGGGTTCGACGGGTTGTCTTCGGGGCCTCGGCGGCCGGTGTCGAAGGTGTGTCCGTCGCGGTCGACTCGGCCGGTGCGGCCGCGACCGGCTCCGGCGTCGCCGACGAAGCGACCGCATCGGTGCTGGGCGCGGCTTCGGTGGCCGGCGTGTCGGACGCCGGCGTGTCGGACGCCGGCGCCGACTCACGGACCGCACGCCGGCTCCGGGTCCGCCGCACGGGCGCCGGAGCCTGCGCCGCGGAAGCCTCGGTTGCCGAAGGCTCGGACGCCGCCTGAGCGACAGCCGGAGCCTGCGCGGTCGAACCTGCCGGCTCGGCGTCGCGGGCCTCGGCCGGCGGGGCGGCTGACCCCGGGGCCTCGGTGATCGCCGCCGGGGCGGTGGCTACCTCGACGGTGGCCGTTTCGGTGGCCTCGGCCGCTTCGCTGGCGGCCTTCGCCCGGGAGGCACGGGTGGATCGGGTACGTGTCGTGGTCGTGCCAGCGCTACGGGTGCGTCGCTTGGTGGGCGCCGCGACGGCCTCGCTCGCGTCGGCCGATTCGGCGGGGACGCCGGCGGCGGCCGCGCTGGGCGGCGGGTCGGTGGGCCCGCCGGTGCCGATGGGCACGGCGCCGGACGCCGCCCTCTCGGAGGGCTCGGGCCCGGTTGGGCCGGAGGTCGCCCCGGCCGAGGGCGTGGCTGGCTCTGGGGCGGCGGGTGGCTCGCTGGGCGCACCGGCGGCTCGTCCGGCTGCCCGGCGCCGACGTGGCGCGGGGCGGGCGGATTCCAGATCAGTCTGGGTCTGGGTAGTCAGGTCATCGTCGGGCACGGGTTAAGAAGCCTCTCGGGCTCCCGGGCGCGCTGCATGTGCAGTCGCGACCGCGCAGAAGCCACTGTCTCGGTCCGACGCGAACAGCGCCGGGAAATCCTGCGACGCCCTGCATCACACTGAGGAGCGACCCACCAGCCGGCCAGCGTCGTTGCGGTCCGGCGCCAGCGGATCCGCCAGCGTTCCATCATCGAGCAGCCGGCCCTGCTCAAGCCGGGTGGGCTCGGGAGGAGCCGACGGGCGCAGACCAGCTACCACGTACAGGGCGGTCAGCACGTCATCTGGCCGCACAGCGGGCGTCGTGTGCCGTGCGACCAACTCCAGTATCGCACATGTGTCGTTCTCCGCACGACAAACGGCCAAGACCACAGCCCCGCGAGCGTCGAAACGCCGACGACCGTCCTTGGTCGCCCGTTCCACCTGCACCTCGTCCCGCCGCAGAAGCTCCGCGACCGCGGCGGACAGGGCCGGCTCGCCGAGCGTCGGCAGCCGGATGCGCCAACGGGAGGCGTCGATCCGATCGGCCAGGCTCCCCGAACCACCGGCACCCGAACCGGCGGCCCCAGAACCAGCGGCACCACCGGCACCACTGGCACCACTGGCAGCCTGGACGGCGTCGAGCACGTCCAGGCCGGGTGGAAGCGCGGCGTCCAGCGCCGCCCGCACCCGGTCGGGCTCGACGACGACGGCGAGCGCGAGTTCGACGTACTCGGCCTCGCTGGCGGCCCCGGTCGGCGCCGCGCCCACCCAGGAGATCCGCGGATGCGGACTGAACCCCGCCGAGTAGGCCATCGGCACCTCGGCCCGTCGCAGGCCGCGCTCAAACGTGCGAGCGACGTCCCGATGTGACAGAAATCTCAGCCTTCCCCGCTTGGCGAAGCGCAGCCGGACCCGGGCGACCACGGGCGGCGGTGGCGGGCCCTCAGGCCGACGCGCCACTGCGCACCACCGCCTCATCCCCGGTGGCCGCCATGGCCGGACTGACCGCCTCCGCCGGTGGTGCGTCCGCCGGTGGTGCGTCCGCTGCCGAGGTGTCGGGGTCGCCGGCCATGCCACCGGCGGAGACACCCGCGATCGGCAGCAGCGTGCGGCCCGTCGGGCCGATCTGGGTGTCGGTGCCCATGGTCGGGCAGACCCCGCAGTCGTAGCAGGGCGTCCAGCGGCAGTCGTCCAGCTCGGTCCCGCGCAGGGCCTCCTGCCAGTCGGCCCACAGCCAGTCCCGGTCGAGGCCGGCGTCGAGGTGGTCCCAGGGCAGGATCTCGCGTTCCTCGCGCTCCCGGGTGGTGTACCAGTCCACCGACACGCCCAGCGGTTCGAGTTCCGCGGCTCCGGCGCTGGCCCAGCGGTCGAAGGAGAAGTGCTCGTTCCAGCCGTCGAAGCGGCCGCCCTCACGCCAGACCCGCTCGATCACCGCGCCGACGCGACGGTCCCCGCGGGCCAGCAGGCCCTCGATGATGCCCGGACGTCCGTCGTGGTAGCGGAATCCGACTGCCTTGGCGATCTCCCGGTCGGCCCGTACCCGGTCGCGCAGCAGTTTCAGGCGGGCGTCGGTGACCTCGTGTGAGGCCTGCCCGACCCACTGGAACGGGGTGTGCGCCTTGGGCACGAAGCCACCGATCGACACGGTCGCGCGGATGTCCCGATGACCGCTGGCGGCCCGTCCGGCGCGGATGACCGCACGGACCAGGTCGGCGATCTCGAGGACGTCCTCGTCGGTCTCGGTGGGCAGGCCGCACATGAAGTAGAGCTTGACCTGCCGCCAGCCGTGCTCGTAGGCGGTGCTGACCGTGCGGACCAGGTCCTCGGCGCTGACCATCTTGTTGATGACCTTGCGCAGCCGTTCGGAGCCGCCTTCGGGGGCGAACGTGAGCCCGCTGCGGCGGCCGTTGCGGGAGAACTCGTTGGCGAGGGTGACGTTGAAGGCGTCCACCCGGGTCGAGGGCAGGCTGAGCGACACCTTGCTCTCGGCGTACCGGTCGGCGAGGCCGGTCGCGATCCGACCGATCTCGCTGTGGTCGGCGCTCGACAGCGACAGCAGCCCGACCTCGTTGAAGCCGGTCGCGCGCAACCCCGCGTCCACCATGGCGCCCACGGTCTCGATGTTGCGCTCGCGCACCGGGCGGGTGATCATCCCGGCCTGGCAGAACCGGCAGCCACGGGTGCAGCCGCGGAAGATCTCCACGCTCATCCGCTCGTGCACGGTCTCCGCGAGCGGCACCAGCGGCGCCTTCGGGTAGGGCCAGGAGTCCAGGTCGGACAGGGTGTGCTTGCTCGGCCGGGCGGGGATGTCGTCCCGGTTGGGCCGGACCGCCTCGATCCGCCCGTCCGGCCGGTAGGTGACGTCGAAGAACGCCGGCACGTACACCAGGCGCCGCCGGGAGAGGCGGGCCAGCAGCTCGGTGCGCCCACCGGGGCTGCCGGCCGCCTTCCAGACCCGCACGACGTCGGTGATCCCGAGCACCGCCTGCTCGCCGTCGCCGAGGACGACGGCGTCGACGAACCTGGCGATCGGCTCCGGGTTGAACGCGGCATGCCCGCCCGCGACGACCACCGGGTCGTGCTCGCGGCGCTCGGCCGTGTGCAGCGGGATGCCGGCGAGGTCGAGCGCGGTCAGCAGGTTGGTGTAGCCGAGTTCGGTGGAGAAGCTGACGCCGAGCAGGTCGAAGTCGCCGACGGCACGGTGGGCGTCCACGGTGAACTGGGGAAGGTCGTGCTCGCGCAGCAGCGCCTCGAGGTCGGGCCAGACCGAGTAGGTGCGTTCGGCCAGCACGTCGGGCTGCTCGTTGAGAATCTCGTAGAGGATCTGCAGGCCCTGGTTGGGCAGGCCGACCTCGTAGGCGTCCGGATACATCAGGCACCAGCGGACGGCGGCGGTCTCCCACGGTTTGACGATGGAGTTCCCTTCGCCACCGACATACTGCACGGGTCGACGCACCCGCGGGAGCAGCGGCTCCAGGCGAGCGAACAGCGACTGTCCGGACATGCACGCGAGCCTACGGCACGCCGCGACCGGCGCCGTACGGTCACCGCCGCCACCCCTACATGGCGTACGGGTCCGAGCGTGAACGCAGCCGGACGTTCTGGAGCAGACCCACGGCGATCATGTTCGCGAACATGGACGAACCGCCGTAGGACAGGAACGGTAACGGCAGTCCGGTGACGGGCATGATGCCCAGGCACATCCCGATGTTCACGAACGACTGGAACGTGAACCAGCAGACCACCCCGGTGGCGATCAGCGCGCCGAAG
Organism: Frankia umida; assembly: GCF_023242945.1. Lineage (NCBI taxonomy): Bacteria > Bacillati > Actinomycetota > Actinomycetes > Frankiales > Frankiaceae > Frankia > Frankia umida. The sequence goes on along the minus strand of NZ_JALKFT010000009.1, from coordinate 87,529 downwards.
GAGTCCTGCGAGCCGAAACCGATCGACAGCGCCCGCCACAGCACCACGCCGAGCAGCACGACGATCCCGGCGGCGCCCAGATAGCCGAGCTCCTCCCCCGCGACGCTGAACACGAAGTCGGTCTGCTGTTCGGGGACGAACTGCCCCTGGGTCTGCTGGCCGTGCAGCAGCCCCCGGCCGAAGATCCCACCGTTGGCGATGGCGATCATGGCCTGGTTGACGTTGTACCCGGTGCCGCTGGCCGCCTTGTTCTCCGAGACGAAGGAGGTCAGCCGGGCCTCCTGGTAGGGCGCCAGCAGATGGAACTGCAGGATGGCGGTGCCGAAGAGCACCCCGCACAGGACGAGCCCGAGCACCCAGCGCCGCGGCGCCCCGCTGACCGCCAGCATCCCCAGCACGGTGAACACCAGCACCATGACGGTGCCGAAGTCCGGCTGCAGCATGATCAGCCCGATCGGCACGATGGTGAGCCCGAGCACGAGCAGCACGTCGGCGTGCCCGGGCGCGCTGTGCTGGATGCCCGTGTGCCGGTCCTCGTGTTTCTCGCCGAGGATCATCGCCGCGCCGACCACCAGGGCGACCTTGGCGAACTCCGACGGCTGCAACTGGAAGCCCGCCGGCAGCACGATCCACGAGTGGGCGCCGTTGATGGTCGACCCGAGCACCAGCACGGCCACCAGGCCGACCAGCGATCCCAGGTAGACGAACGGCGCGTAGGCCCGGATCACCCGGTAGTCGACGACCGTGGCGACCGCGCCGAGCAGCAGGCCGATGACCAGGTTCAACAGGTGGCGTTTGAGGAAGGTCTGCGGGTCGGCCCCGGCCTCGCCGAGGCGCTGGCGGGTGGCCGACCAGACCAGCAGGGCGCCGACACCCGACAGCGCGACCACGCACAGCTGCAGCGTCCAGTCCAGCCGGCGCAACGGCGAGTGCCGCCCGGACGCCCGGTCCCGTAGCTGCCCGATCCGCCCGCGCACCGGCACCGGCGACGACCGCAGCGCCGTCGGCCCCACGTCCTGGTTCATCCCCGCCACCTCCCGTCGCCTCCTGCGGTATCTGCGCGCCCGCCGCGGCCCGCGCGGCTGTTCCTACGGCGGGGCACGGCTCGGCGGGGACGTCGGGGCCCCGGTGACCACCGGCGTGGTCACCGGGGCCTTCGTCGGCGTCGTGACCAGCGCCGGCAGGAGCGCACCGGCGGAGTTCGGGGGGGTGGCCGAGGCCGCTGGGATCGACGTGACGGCGCTGGACGTCCCGCCGGGACCCAGAGGGCGCAGCGGGTCGCTGGCGGTGGCGGCGGCGATCGTGCCGTCCCGGTTGATCCTGGGCAGGGCCCCGGGGGGTCGCCCACCGGGCTGGGCGGCCGGCTGGCCGACGCCGTAGATCGCCTGGTAGATGCGCTTGGCGACCGGCGCGGCGTACTCGGCGCCGGTGCCCGAGTCGGGGATCGACACCACGACGACGTACTGGGGGTCGTTCGCCGGGGCGAAGGAGGCGAACCACGAGGTGTCGCCCCGGCCCTCGACCTCGGCGGTACCGGTCTTGCCCGCGATCGGGATGGTGGCGCTCGGCCAGTCGGCGAACACGCCCGTCCCGGTGCCGCCGGGCTCGGTGGTCACGCCCCGCAGGCTGTCCCGGATGTAGCCGAGGATCTCCGGGCTGACCGGCAGGGTGCCGATCCTGTGCGGCTGGAAGGTCTGCACGACCTTGCCCTCCGGCGAGATCGCGGCCTTGGCCAGGGTCGGCCTGTACAGGGTGCCGCCGTTGGCGATCGCCACGTAGGCGTTGGCGAGCTGCAGCGGACTCACCGACAGGTACTGGCCCTGCCCGATGGCGAACTGGGTGGCGGCACCGGCGTTGTAGAGGTAGCCGTCGACGCAGGCCTCGGCGGCGTACTTGCGAAAACGTTCCGCCTTCGCCGGGTCGGTCTCCTCGGGGTAGCCGTTCTTCGCCCGCCGGCAGTAGGAGTCCTTCAACTCCTCCCAGATGGCCTTGGCGTCGGCCCGGTCGACGACCGACCCCTTCGTCTCCCCCGGCAGGTCGATCCCGGTGCCGCGGCCGAAGCCCATGGCCTCGGCCATCCGGGCGAAGTACTCCTTGGGCGGCGCGTAGGGTCCGCGTCCGTTGCGCAGGCCACCGTCGCCGAGCCAGGAGTCGTAGGCGAACTGGTCGAAGATGACGTCGCAGGAGATCACCAGGGCCTGGTGCAGGGTGATCGGCCCGGCGGACTCACCGTCGAAGTTGTGGAAGATCTGGTCGCCGATCTGCAGCGTCTGCGAGCAGAGGAACCGCTGGTCGCCACGGGCGCCGAGGTTCTGCATCGCGACGGCGGTCGAGACCGGCTTGAACGTCGAGCCCGCCGCACCCGAACCCTGGTAGACCCGGGACAGCAGCGGAATGCCGTTGGCCGGGTCCGACAGCGCCCGGTAGTCCTGCTCCGACACCCCGCCGACGAACACCGACGGGTTGTAGGACGGCAGGCTCGCCATCGCGACCACGCCGCCGGTCCGGGCGTTCAGCACGACGGCGGATCCGGTGCGTGAGCCCCCGCCGAGGGAGTTGATGGTGTCCTGCAGGGCCTGTTCGGCGGCCTGCTGCACACCGAGGTCGAGGTTGAGCACCAGATGGTCGCCGCTGGCCGGCTCGGTGGTGGACGCGGTGCCCGCCACCCGGCCGAACCGGTCGACCTCCAGGCGTTGGACGCCGTCCGTGCCGCGCAGCTGGTCGTCGTAGGTGCTTTCCAGGCCGGCGACGCCGATCAGGCTGTTGAGGTGGTAGCCCTTCTCGTCGCCCTGTTTGTCCAGCTGGTCCTGGGTGACCGGGGCGAGGTAGCCGAGTTCGTGCGCGGCCAGCGACCCCTGCGGGTACTCCCGGACGGCCTGGAGATCGGCGGACACACCGGGGAAACGGTCGGGATGCTCGATCACCGCGAGGGCCTGCGCCGGTGAGACGTCCTTGGCCACCGGAACCGGCTGGTAGGGCGAACCGTTCCAACAGGGCGGCTTGACCTGGGCGGTGCAGAAGCGGATGCGTTTGACCAGGTCGTCGGCGGGGGTGTTGATCACGCCGGCCAGCCGGGTCAGCACGGCCTTGCCGCGGTCGGGCTGGCGATCGGTGGTCGACCGGTTCACCGAGATCACCAGGGACGTGCGGTTGCGCACGAGCGGCTGGCCATGGTCATCGAGGATCATGCCGCGGGTCGCCGGGGTGACCACCTCGCGGACCCGGTTGGTCTCGGCCACCTGCCGGTAGTGGTCACCGTCAAGGATCTGCAGCACCCACAGCCGGGCACCGAGCGTGACCAGCAGCGAAAGCACCGCGACCCGCAGCAGCAGGACGCGGACCCGCATCCGGTCGTTCATCGGCCGCCCCGACCGCGGTCCCCGGCGAGCCGGCGCGCGCCCCGCAGCAGCAACGGGAACACGAAGGGCGTGGCGATCACCGCGTAGAGGCCCGCGACGACGGCCCGTCGGATGGCCTCACCGCCGGTCATCGCCGCCTCACCGAGCAGCGACGTCATGGCCGCATAGCCCAGGGTGCCCAGCACACTGGCCCCGCCGATCACCGCCAGAGGCACCGCTACCGACCGTTCCGCCGCATCCATCACCAGACCCACAGCGTAACCGATCAGGCACATAACGAGAGCAGACTGTCCGAGAACATGCGTGGACGCCAGATCGCCGGCCAGGCCCGCGACAAAGCCGCTGATCGCCCCGACCAGCGGCCCCTCGATCAGCGCGATCGACGCCAGCAGGACGAGGACGAGGTCGAGCCGCCCGCCGGGCAGGTTGAACCGCGCCACCACCGACACCTGCGCGACGATCGCGACCAGCAGCATCAGGACCGCGGCCACCACCGACCGCACCCGCACGGACTCGTCGGAGTCGAGGATCTCCCACATGCCGGTTCAGCCAGCCCCGCCCTGGGTGCCCGTCGCGCCCGGGGTGCCGGAGGTGCCGGTCGCGCCCTGCGTCGTGGCGCCTGGGGAGGCGGCGGCATCCGGAACGAGGGTGGCCTCCGGTGCCGGGGCGGGGGCGGTGGGCTCCGGGGGGGCGGGCTGGGGGGACAGCAGGCGGTCCCCGGGGTCGACCGTCGGGCGCCCGACGACCACACCGACGAGGTCGAGCGTGCCGACGGACACGTACGGTCGCACCTCCGCCGTGCGCGACAGCCCGCCGACGTCGGTGACCTTGGTGACCTCACCGATCGGCACGCCGGCGACGTAGTCCAGGCTGCCGAAGGTCGTGAGCCGGTCACCCTTCTGCACCCGGAACGACGCGTCGTACACGGTGAAGACCAGGGTGGACGGGCCCTGCCCCCCGGCCACCGCGCCGAGGAGCTGGGTGCGTTCGAGCCGGGCACCGATCCGGCTGTTCGGATCGCAGACCAGCCGCACGACGGCGGTGTGGGCGGTCACCGACGCGACCGTGCCGACCAGGCCGTCGGCGTTCAGGACGGTCTTGTCCGTGGCGATGCCGTCGTCCTTGCCGGCGTTGATGGTCACGGTCCAGTCGGTGCCGGTGACGTCGCCGATCGCGATCACCCGGGCGGGGACCATGGTGTACTGACCCTTGTTCGCCAGCAACCGCAGATCGGCGAGCTCCTTGCCGGTCTGCGTGATCATCTTGTCGTCGGCGAGGTCACGACGCAGCCGGGCGTTCTCCTGGGCGAGCCGGTCGGCCCGGTCGTGATAGCGGTTGGGGTGGGCCAGCGACGAGACGGTGTGGCCGATCGGCCGGAACACGGCGCTCACCCCGTCCTCGACGCCGCCGAGCGCGCTGTGCACGACGCCTCGGGCGCCGGTCGCCGAACGTCCCGTCTTGTAGTCGAGGGTGATCAGCGTGAACGCCGCGATGAGCAGAGCGGCGATCACCAGGCGGGATCGCCTCGTGTCACGCCCCACAGCAGCCTCCGAACGAGCTCTCAGGTCCCGCACCGCGATCGCGTACGCACCGCGACCGGGCGCGCGGGGACACCACCCATCGTTTTCATCGGACGACCGACCTCGCCGCGATGTTCCCGGATCGGACCGGTCGTTGCCCGCCGGGGCGGGACCGCGAGGCGGATTCTCCCCGTGGCCCCACCCGGAGGTGCTCCCCAGGGGGTGACCGGGCGGTGGACGCCGGGTGCGCCGCGGGTCCGGCGCTAGCGCCGCGGCTCGGAGATCAGCACCTGCTGCAGCGCCTCGAACTCCTCGACGCACTTGCCCGAGCCCATCGCCACCGAATGCAGCGGGTTCTCGGCGATGTGGATCGGCATACCGGTCTCGTGCCGCAGCCGCTCGTCCAGGCCGCGTAGCAACGCGCCACCACCGGTCAGGACGATGCCACGGTCCATGATGTCGCCGGAGAGCTCCGGCGGGCAGCGGTCCAACGTCACCTTGACCGCGTCGATCACCGCGTTGACCGGTTCCTCGATCGCCTTGCGGATCTCCTCCGCGGACACCACGATCGTCTTGGGCAGGCCGGTGACCAGGTCGCGCCCGCGGATCTCGGCACTGGGCTCGTCAGGCACCTTGAAGGCCGAACCGATCGCCATCTTGATCTCCTCCGCGGTGCGCTCGCCGAGCATCAGCGAGTACTCCTTCTTCACGTAGGAGATGATCGCGACGTCGAGTTCGTCACCGGCGGTGCGGATCGACTGGCTGGTGACGATGCCACCCAGCGAGATCACCGCGACCTCGGTGGTGCCGCCGCCGATGTCGACCACCATGTTGCCGGTCGGCTCGTGCACCGGCAGGCCCGCGCCGATCGCGGCGGCCATCGGTTCCTCGATGATGAACACCCGGCGGGCACCGGCCTCGTAACCGGCGTCCTTGACCGCCCGCTGCTCGACACCGGTGATTCCCGAGGGCACACAGACGACCAGACGCGGCTTGGCGAAGTGACGCCGACGATGCACCTTCTGGATGAAGTAGCGCAGCATCCGCTCGGTGGTCTCGAAGTCGGCGATGACGCCGTCCTTGAGCGGACGGACCGCGACGACGTTGCCCGGGGTGCGGCCGATCATGCGCTTGGCGTCGGTACCGACGGCGAGAATGCCCGAGGTCGTCGTGTTGATCGCGACCACACTCGGCTCGTTCAGGACGATGCCGCGCCCCCGCACATACACCAGGGTGTTGGCGGTACCGAGGTCAACGGCCATGTCACGACCGAGAAACGACAGTGAGCTGGACATCGTCGGTACCGACCTTCCCGGGGGGATGCGGTCCTGGCCGCCTTCGGCGCGGCGACGCCGGTGGTCACCGGAACCGGACAACCGCGTGAATCACGTACAGGGTTCGTTGCTCGGGCAGGGCTGGCCGCCGAGCCTGCCGCGATGCGTGCGACCGACCGGCACAGCCGGCCCGCGCGACCCACCGAACACGCTCCGGGCGAGTATCGCAAGGGTAGACCGCCGTGCGGCCACCCGCCGTCCCGGACGGCGGTCAAACCACTCGTGTCACGGTTGCGCCGGATCGACCCGCTGGATACCCAGGCGTCGGAAAGAAGCTACACAGCGCGGTTTTCCGAACAGGTGCCGCATGCCGGGCCCAGCGACCATGGCGGGCCGCCGTTCGAGGCCGGCCGGACAGGCTGACCTCGAACGGGTACCAACGTCAGCTCAGGCCGGGGAAGAACAGGTCGATCTCCCGCTTGGCGGACTCCGGCGAGTCGGAGCCGTGCACGAGGTTCTGGCCGATCTCCGTGGCGAAGTCACCACGCAGCGAGCCGGGAACGGCCTTCACCGGGTCGGTCGCGCCGATCAGGCCGCGGGAGGCCTCGACCGCACGGGGGCCCTCGGCGACGAGCGCCACCAGCGGACCGGAGGTGATGAAGTCGACGAGCTCACCGAAGAACGGCTTGCTCGCGTGCTCGCCGTAGTGCGTCTCGGCGACCGAACGCTCGAGCGTGCGCAGCTCGAGGGCCACCAGGCTGAGCCCCTTGCGTTCGAGCCGGCCGACCACCTCACCGACGAGACCACGGCTGACGCCGTCCGGCTTGACCAGGATGAGGGTGCGCTCGGCGGACACGGTACTCCTTCTCGATCATCGACATCGTCGTCAGCGGAGCCCGTGGGCCCCACGTCAACTTACAGGGTGCCGCAGACATCACCATGCCCGAACCGGGCCGCCTCAGAAGCGCAGCAACGCCCTCGCCCGTCCCACAACGGGCGCCGAACCCAGGACCAGCACCCCGGCCCCGCCGAGCTCGGATTCGGCCTCGGCGAGGCGAACCGCGTCGTCGAGGGCGTCCTCGAGCCGGGGGGTGACCTCGATCCGGTCGGCGCCGAACACCCCGCCGGCGACGGCGGCCAGATCGTCCACGGGCAGGGCGCCCGCCGTCGCGCCGTCGGTGAGCACCACCGCGGCCAGGACCGGCTCCAGCACGGCGAGCATCCGGGCCGCCGTGGCCTCGTCCCCCTCCACGGCGACGACGGCGACCAGGGAGTCGAAGCCGAACGCCTCGCGCAGGGCCTCGACCACGGCGGTGACGGCGGGCGGGCTGTCGGCCACGTCCAGCACGATGGTGGGGCTGCGCCGGACCACCTCGAGCCGGCCTCGGCCGTCCACCTGGGCGAGTGCGGCCCGCACGATGTCCAGGTCAAGCTGGTTCTGCCCACCGCCGAGGAACGCCTCGACCGCGGCGAGCCCGACCGCGGCGTCGTGGGCCTGGTGCGCGCCGTGCAAGGGCAGGAAGAGCTCCTCGTAGGTACCGCCGAGCCCCTTCAACGTGATCATCTGGCCGCCGACGGCGACCCGGCGGCCCAGCACCCCGAACTCCATGCCCTCACGCGCCACGGTGCTGCCGGCCAGCGCGGCTCGGCGCAGCAACGCCCGGGCCGCCGGCAGCGCCTGCTGGGCGAGCACGACCAGCGTGCCGGAACGGATCACGGTTCCCACCGGCGCGGCGACCCGGTCGAGCCGCGGCTCGTCCGCCTCCCCGGCGAGGTCGACCGACCAGCCACCGGCGGAACCGCCACCGTCCGAACCGCCATCCTCGGACCAGTCATCACCCGACCAGCCGGCGCCGGACTCGCCACCGGCGGACTCGCCGCTGTCGGCCCAGCCGGCGTCGGACCAGGCGGGGGCCACCGGCGTCACCGCGGCGACCGGCACGTCGAGCAGGTCGGCCAGGTCACCGAAACCGCCCGCACCGGGCAGCTCGGAACCGGGCCCGCCGGACTCGATGACCGCGAGGTCGACCGGGGCGTCGGCGAAGGCGGCGATCGCGACCGCGAGCAGCAGTTCGCGGGCGCCGAGGTGGCCGTCATCCTCCACCAACGGCAGGTAGGGCTCGATGTCGTCGAAGGCGCGTTCGAGCACGTCCGCCGGAATCCGAGCGCCGCCCAGCCCCACCTGCTCGGCCGGGCCGAGCCAGTCGGGCGCACGCAGGCTGCCCGCGCGGACACCGAACCCCTCGAGCAGGGCGGTGATCACGGCGAGGGTCGAGCTCTTGCCCACCGAACCGGCGACGACGATGCTCGGGAACGACCGCTGCGGCTGGCCCAGCAGGTCGAGCAGGCGGCGTAGCCGCTCGAGCCCGGGCTGCGCCGTGACCCCGGCCCGTCGCGCGTAGGCGGCCGCGAACCGGGACGGACCCGACCAGGCCACCTGACCCGGGGACGCGGGGGAACCTGAGTCGGGCGTGGTACCGGCATTGACCGTGGCGCCTGTCACGTCCCCGATCCTACGGGGGCCGATCCGGCCGGGTGTGCTGCGGCACGTTCGCCCTCCGGACGGTCCGAACTGTTCGTCCGTGTTGCCCAAGTCGCTACTGTCGAGGCCGGTCAGTCGGGGTCCGTCCGTCCGAGGTCGGGGCGGCGGACGCCAGTGCGGCAGCGCTCGGCGCCGCGGGGTCAGGGAGGCGAAGTCAGCCGGTGACGTGGACATATGCGGCGGCGTGTCAGGCGTTGAACGAATCGGTCGACCTGGAGAAACAGGCGATCACCGCGCAGCCACCGGTGCCGAGCCTGGACCGTATGCGCGAACTGGCCCGGCGCCTCGGCGATCCGCAACGCCGGTTCCCGGTGATCCATCTGACCGGCACGAACGGCAAGACGTCCACCGCCCGGATCACCGCGTCGCTGCTCGGCGCGGCGGGGCTGCGCGTCGGGCTGTACACCAGCCCGCATCTGGAACGGGTCAACGAGCGGCTCGTGCTCGACGGCCAGCCCGCCGACGACGAGGCGTTCGCCCGTTGTGTCGGCGCCGCGGTGGACGCGGCCACGCCGATGGCCGAGCGTCCGACGTTCTTCGAGCTGCTCACCGCCGCCGCCTTCGGCTGGTTCGCCGAGCGCGCCGTGGACGTGGCGGTGGTCGAGGTCGGCCTGCTCGGCCGGTGGGACGCGACCAACATCGCCGACGGACGGGTCGCGGTGGTCACCAGCGTGGGCGCGGACCACCTGGACTACGCCGGCAGCCTGGACGGGGTGGCCCGGGAGAAGGCCGGCATCGTCAAGCCCGGGAGTCGGCTCGTCCTCGGCGACGTCGCGGCCCGGTTCGACCAGGTGTTCGCCCGCACCCCGGCCGCGGACGTGGTGCGCCTCGGTGCGCAGTTCGCCTTCGACAACGGCCGCCCGGACCCCGCCGGCGCCGGCCGCCGCGGCGATCCGCGCACACCCCTGGCCCACTACGACGATGTGCTGCTGGCGCTGCACGGCACCTACCAGCAGACCAACGCCGCCTGCGCCCTCACGGCCGTCGAGGCCTTCGTCGGTCACCGGCTGCCCGCCGACGTCGTCGAGGCGGGCCTGGCCACCGTCCGGGCGCCGGGGCGCCTCGAGATCGTCGGCACCGATCCGCCGCGGGTGCTCGACGGCGCGCACAACCCGGCCGCCGCCGCGGCGCTCGCCCGGTCGCTGGCCGAGGAGTTCCCGGGCCAACGGTGGAACGTGGTCTACGGGGCGCTGCGCGGCCACGACTTCGAGGCCACCCTCGCGGAACTGGACCCCGACCGGATCGCGGCGGTGCTGTGCTGCGAGCCCGCGTCCCCACGGGCGATCCCCGCCCAGGAGCTGGTCGCCGCGGCGGGACGGCTCGGCCTTCGGCCGGCACTGGCCCTGGCGGATGTCACCACCGCCGTGCGCCACGCCCTGGAACAGGCGGCGCCCGCCACGGCGATCCTGGTGACCGGGTCCTTCTACCACCTCACCGAGGCCCGCCGCGTGCTGACCAGCACGCGCTGACCAGCACGCGCCGCGCCACCGGACACGTGGTCAGACGCGGCCTCGCGCTTGCGTACGGTGCCGCGCGTCCCCGTACGGGGCCGTGCCGTGCGGTGCTCGTACGGTCAGGCGGACTTCTCCTGGCGGGGGGCACGCTTGGAGGCAACGTCCCGGGGCACCAGCGTCGGGTTGACGTGCTCGAGGACGACCTCGCGGGTGACGACGACCCTGGCCACATCCTTGCGGCTGGGGATGTCGTACATGACCGACAACAGCACCTCCTCCATGATCGCCCGCAGGCCACGGGCGCCGGTGCCGCGCAGGATCGCCTGGTCGGCGATGGACTCCAGCGCGTCGGAGGTGAAGTCGAGGTCGACGTTGTCCAGATCGAACAGGCGCTTGTACTGGCGGACCAGCGCGTTCTTCGGCTCGGTGAGGATGCGGATCAGCGCCTCGCGGTCGAGGTTCGACACGCTGGTGAGCACCGGCAGCCGGCCGATGAACTCGGGGATCATGCCGTACTTGAGCAGGTCCTCGGGCATGATGTCGCCGAAGACGTCGGCGGCGTCCGGGTCGTCCTTGCCGTGCAGCACGGCGCGGAAACCGAGGGACTTCTTGCCGATCCGGGATTCGATGATCCGGTCCAGACCGGCGAACGCCCCACCCACAATGAACAGGACATTCGTGGTGTCGATCTGAATGAACTCCTGGTGCGGATGCTTGCGGCCACCCTGCGGCGGCACGCTCGCGGTGGTGCCCTCGAGAATCTTCAGCAGCGCCTGCTGCACGCCTTCCCCGGAGACATCCCGGGTGATGCTGGGATTTTCGGACTTACGCGCGATCTTGTCGACCTCATCGATATAGATGATGCCGGTCTCAGCCTTCTTGACGTCATAGTCAGCGGCCTGGATGAGCTTGAGAAGGATGTTCTCGACATCCTCACCGACATAACCGGCCTCGGTGAGCGCGGTCGCGTCGGCGATGGCGAACGGGACGTTGAGCATCCGGGCGAGGGTCTGCGCGAGCAGGGTCTTGCCACAGCCGGTCGGACCGAGCAGCAGGATGTTGCTCTTGGCGAGCTCGACCTCGCCCTTGCTGCCGTCGCCGGTCGCGGATCCGCTGGCCTGCACCCGCTTGTAGTGGTTGTAGACCGCGACCGACAGGGTCTTCTTCGCCGTCTCCTGGCCCACGACGTAGCCGTCGAGGAACTCGTAGATCTCACGCGGCTTGGGGAGTTCGTCCCACTTGAGCTCGGAGGACTCCGAGAGTTCCTCTTCGATGATCTCGTTGCACAGATCGATGCACTCGTCGCAGATATAGACGCCAGGGCCGGCGATGAGCTTTTTCACCTGCTTCTGCGATTTGCCACAGAACGAGCACTTGAGCAGGTCACCGCCATCACCGATGCGTGCCACCGAGGACTCAGTCCCTTCGTCCAGACGATGGTGTCGCCTGCGTGTCAGGGGCGGTTGACACCGCCCGGTCGTCGCGTGTCTGCCTGCAACCATCCCCGTGGGGACGGTACCCCGCCGAGCGACCCGGTGAGTGCCCTATCGCTCGGCTCATACCGGTCAGCCTACGGTCACCTGGGCCGACCTCGCGCGTCCACACCGTCCCGTTAGGCCAAGGCGTCACGGACTGGACCCGCTGACCACGTTTGCACCCACCCGTGTCCCGGTGTCGCAGGTCTGCCACACCGGGACACGACAGGCGCACCGCTCAGCTCGTGGTGGCGAGCCGGGAGGACTTGCGGGTCTTGATGACCTCGTCGATCAGGCCGTACGCCTTGGCCTCCTCGGCGCTGAAGATCTTGTCCCGCTCGATGTCCTTGCGGATCGCCTCTTCCTTGCGGCCGGTGTGCACGGCGAGCATCCGCTCCAGCAGCGACCGCATCCGCAGGATCTCGCGGGCCTGGATCTCGATGTCGCTGGACTGGCCCTCACCCTGCGCGGACGGCTGGTGGATGAGGATCCGGCTGTTCTCCAGCGCGAACCGCTTGCCGGGCGTACCGGCGGCGAGCAGCACCGCGGCCGCGGAGGCGGCCTGGCCCATGCAGATCGTCGAGATGTCGGGCCGGACGAACTGCATCGTGTCGTAGATCGCGGTCAGCGACGTGAACGACCCACCCGGGGAGTTGATGTAGATCGAGATGTCGCGGTCCGGGTCCTCGGACTCCAGGAACAGCAACTGCGCCATCACGTCGTTGGCCGACACGTCGTCGATCTGCACGCCAAGGAAGACGATCCGTTCCTTGAGCAGCTTCGAGTACGGATCCATGCCGTACTCGCCGCGGGACGTCTTCTCGATGATGTTCGGCAGGACGTAGCGGCCCTGCGGGGCCATCATGGCGGCCTGGCGGGCCTGATCGGACCGCATCTGCTGGTAGAGCGTCTCGTGGTACATGGTGGGTGCCTCCGGGAAGCGGATGACGACGTGCGGTCCGGGTGAGGGGCGGCCAGTGGGGTGGCAGTGTCCAGCGGCGGCCGGTGGGCCGCTCAGCTCACCGGGCCCTCGCTGGGGACCTGGCGGGCCTGCTGGACGACGTGGTCGACGAAGCCGTAGTCCTTCGCCTCCCCGGCGGTGAACCACCGGTCACGGTCGGAGTCGCGCTCGATCTGCTCGATCGGCTGGCCGGTGTGGAACGCGATGCGCTCCTGCATCATCCGCTTGGTGTAGAGCATCTGCTCCGCCTGGATGGCGATGTCGGAGGCGGTACCACCGATCCCACCGGACGGCTGGTGCATCATGATCCGCGCGTGCGGCAGGGAGTAGCGCTTGCCCGCGGCCCCCGCGCACAGCAGGAACTGGCCCATCGACGCGGCGAGGCCCAGCGACACGGTGGCGACGTCGTTCTCGACGAACTGCATCGTGTCGTAGATCGCCATCCCGGCGCTGACCGAGCCGCCCGGCGAGTTGATGTAGAGGAAGATGTCGCGGGTCGGGTCCTCCGCGTTGAGCAGCAGCAGCTGCGCGCAGATCGTGTTGGCGATCGAGTCCTCGACAACCGAGCCGAGGAAGACGATCCGGTTGGCCAGCAGTCGGTTGAAGACCTGGTCGTCGAACGCGGGTCCGCCCTGGCCGGGCGAACGGAGCTCCGAACCCGAGACGGGCAGGCGCGGAACTGCGAGGTTACTCACGGTCAGCTCCTCGGCTTCCTCACATGGGGCGGCTGATTGACCGGCTCGACACTATCTGTGACACGCGCGAGTTCCGGTCCTTCCGGCTCGATGTTCGCGCTGGGCGTGAGGACCGGCCAGTCCAACCGCCCCCCGGCGACACCCCGCGACACCCCGCGGCACCCGGCGGCACCCGGCGGCACCCGGCCACGTTCGGCGACGCGGTGACCCTTGGTCGCGTCGGTGCCGGCCACGCCCGACCGTACGGGCCGCTCAACGACGATGGCCCCCGGGATCTATCCCGGGGGCCATCGGTGACGCAGCGGCCGTTCGGGCGCCCGCGGGGCGCCCCTGCCGTGCGGGGCGGAACTCAGATGTCGCGGTCGCGAACCTTGCCCTTGGACGCGGCCGGTTCGGCGGAGGTGGACTCGGCGGGGGTGGCCGCCTCGGCCGACGGGGCGCTCTCGTCGCCCTCGACCGCCTCCGCCGCGGGTGCGTCACCCTCGGCCTCGTCACCCTCGGCCTCGTCGCTCTCGGCCTCGTCGCCCTCGGTCGAGGCGCGGCTGGGCAGCGCGAGCTCCACCCGGCTGCCCTCGCCGTCCACCACCGCGACACTCTCCAGCAGCAGGAACAGGGCCTTGGTCCGCAGCACGTCGGCCATCAGAGCCTGCAGACCCTCGCCCTGGGCGAGCTGCTGGGCGAACACGTCGGGCTGCACCCCGGAACGCTGGGCGCGCATGATGACCTGCTCCATCAGCTCGCCCTGATCGATGCCGATCGACTCGGCGTCGATGACGGCGTCGAGGATGAACTGCGAGCGGATCGCCTTGCCGGCGTTCTCCCGCACCTCGGCGTCGAACTCCTCGGCGGACTTCTCCAGGGTGGCCAGGTAGCCGGCCCGGTCGGTGCCCAGGTGCTCGAGCTCGTGGGTCAGCCGGTGCTCACGCGCCTCGAGCTCGCTGGCCAGCAGCGAGTCGGGGACAGGCACGTCGACCCGCTCCAGCAGCGCCTCGAGCAGCTTCTCCCGGGCCTGCCCGACCTGCTCGGCGCGGCGGGTCTGCTCGAGGCGACGGGCCACGTCCGCCCGCAGCTCCTCGAGCGTGTCGAACTCGCTGGCGATGGTGGCGAACTCGTCGTCGAGCGCCGGCAGGTCCTTCTCCTTGACCCCGCGCACCGTCGCGGTGACCTCCGCCGACTGGCCGACCTGGTCACCGCCGAGCAGTTCGGTGGTGAAGGTACGGGACTCGCCGTCGGCGGCACCGATGATCGCCTCGTCGATGCCGGCGACCAGGTTCCCGCTGCCGACCTCGTAGGAAAGGCCGGTCGCCTCGGCACCCTCGACCGGCTCGCCGTCCACCTGGGCGGACAGGTCCAGGGAGACGAAGTCGCCGTCCTGCACCGGACGCTCGACCGGGGTGAGCTGGGCGAACCTGTCTCGCAGGCCGACGAGCTGCTCCTCGATCTGCTCGTCGGTGACCTCGGCCGCGTCCACCGTGATGGACAGGTCGGAGAACTCCGGCAGCGTCAGTTCGGGTCGCACGTCGACCTCGGCGGTGAACACCAGCTGGCCGCCGTCGGCGAACTCGGTGATGTCGACCTCGGGCCGCGACAGCACGTCGACCTCCTCGGCCTGGACGGCCTCGGAGTACAGCTGCGGCAGTGCCTCCTGGACGGCTTCGTCGAGGATCACGCCGCGGCCGAGCCGCTGGTCGAGGATCCGCGGCGGCACCTTGCCCGGCCGGAAGCCCGAGACCCGCACCTGGCGGGCGAGTTTGCGGTAGGTGGCGTCGAGCGAGGGCTTGAGCTCGTCGAAGGGCACCTCGACGGTGAGCTTGACCCGGGTCGGACTGAGGGTCTCCTTGGTGGCCTTCACGGCGCGGCTGTCTCCTGGTACGACGTCGGACGGGATGACACGCCGAGGCTATCGGGCTGTCGGTCGGGGCGGGGAGACTCGAACTCCCGATCTCCTGCACCCAAAGCAGGCGCGCTAGCCACTACGCTACGCCCCGTGGCGTCGCCTCCCCATAGTACGGGGTAAGCTGACCTCGATCACCTCGCGGGTGTAGCTCAATGGCAGAGCCCCAGCCTTCCAAGCTGGCCATGCCGGTTCGATCCCGGTCACCCGCTCCACCGCCGCGGTCGCGGCACGGCTGTCACACCTCGGCGTTTCGCCACCCCACGGTCACCACCTGTCGTATCGCGCGGCCTGGTCCGCCTCGATCCGTCTCGTCCGGCCGGGCCGTCCCTCCCCCGCCTGCGCTGTCCGACGTCCGATGCCCGACGGGCGTGTCGCGGGCGAGAGACGCGGCAGCCTCGCACTTCGCGGACCACACAAGGACATCGCAGGCCCGGGGCATGACGCCGTGCGGCGACCACCGGAGACACGCTCACGCGGCGGGAGCTCCACATCGGACGCACCGCACGCCACGTCGTTACAGACGGAAACAATTCAGTGGCTTAGGGTGCCCCCTGGACGGAGCCGTGGCGATCCAGCCAAGCCCCGGACCGGGACGCGCGGCCCGCGGACAGGGAAGGACTGCGATGGCGGCGAACGACCACGACGCCGGCCGGCCAGGGCGGGGCACGGCGGTGGCGTGGCCCGGCCGACCCCGCCGCCGGGATGACTGTTCGGCATATCCGCCGCCCGCGCGTGTCGCATCCCGCGATGCCATGGCCACGCTGCGCCGCACTGTGCGGCCTCAACATCCGTGTCCTGCCTCACATCAGCCCGATAGCTTCGGCGTCGCCGCGCACCACATCCCGGCGACCGTCGCCAGGAAAGGGTCCACATGCCATCACAACGTCGGGGCTGGCTCCCGGTGGCCATCGGGATCGGGATCGGGGTGAACACCGCCCGACTCCATGCCCGGGTCCAGGCGCTCGACACCATCGAGACCCTCGAGACCGCCGCGTCCGACCACGTCCACGGGATCGACGCGGACCCGTCGCCCTACCTGCTGCTGACCGGCGCCGACGTGCGACTCACCGACGCGCAGCGCCTGGCCGCGCAGGCGTACGCCACACGTCGCGGCCTGGACGTCCTCGACCTCGTGCCCGCCACGCTGTCGCCCCACCAGCTGCTCGACCTCGCGCGGATGGTCGATCCGGCGAGCTTCCCGTCCCGGCGCATCGCCCGGGGACGCAGCGCCGGGGCCGCCGTGCTGGTCCGCCGGGACGTCCTGGTCCGCTCCGGCCTTCTCGCCGCCGCTGACCCGACCCACACCACCGATCCGACCGACACCAGCGACCCGGCCCACGCCACCGGGATGACCCCGGCCGACAGGACCGTCCAGGCCGTCGGGACCGCGGACATCGGTGGGCTGACGGCGGCGGAACTGGTGGCGTTGCTGCAGCTGGGCAAGCGGCATGCGCCGATCACCACCGACCTCGCCGTCCTGCCGGGACTCAGCGTCGCCGACGACCGCGGCGCGCACCGGTGGACGGTCCAGCGGACCGCCTACGCCTGGGAGCCCGCGCAGCTGGTGCTGCCGGCGCTGCGGGACGCGGCGATCCTGCTGACGGCCGGCGGGTGTCCCCCGGCGGCGCTCGCCGCGCTCACCGCCTCCTGGCTGCAACCCGCCCTGGTCGGCGGCCGGCGGGTGCGGGTCACCGGGGCGGATCTCGCCCGTAGTCCCCTACGGCGGCGCCGGGACGGCTTGGGCCAGCTCCGGGCGGCTGCCACCCGCGTCTGGCCCGGACACGCCGGCGAGACGCCCACCCGGCCGCCCGCGTCCCCCGCGTCCGCGCGGGCCGGGCAGACGGGGCAGGCAGGGCCGGCCGGGCCAGGCGAGCAGGGCCGTGGGCTGCGGCGGGAACTGCTCGAGGTGTCGGTGCGACCGGATCCCGCCCAGGTCGCGCGTAGTCGGGTCGCCTACCAGGCGGATCTCGCCGCTGGTCTCGATCGTTTTCTCGAGCCCGCGCAGGCGTACTGCCCCTGGTGCGGCGCCGGCGATCTCGTCGCGCACCTGCGGGGCCGCGACGTCACCCAGGGCAAGCCGGGGACGTTTCGCTACGACCGGTGCACCGCGTGCGGACACATCTTCCAGAATCCGCGGCTGTCCCTGGACGGGCTGGACTTCTACTACCGCGACTTCTACGACGGCCTCGGCGCGTCGGCCCTGGAGGAGCTGTTCGGGTTCGACGACCGGGTGTACCTGGAACGGGCCCGCCAGGCCATCCCGACGCCCCGACGCTGGTTGGACGTCGGCGGCGGCCACGGGCACTTCTGCAACTCGGCCCGGTCCATCTGGCCGTCCACCCGGTTCGACCTGCTCGACATGGGCGGCGGCGTCGAGCAGGCGCGGCGACGGGGCTGGGCCGACGAGGTCTACCGCGGTCAGTTCCCCGAGCTCGCCGACGGACTCAAGGGTCAGTACGACATCCTGAGCATGTTCCACTACCTGGAGCACACCCGTGAGCCGCAGGCCGAGCTGGACGCGGCGGCGCGGGTCCTGTCACCCGGCGCCCATCTGCTGATCGAGGTGCCCAATCCGCACAGCCCCGCGGCCCGCTGGTACGGCTCGATGTGGCCCGGCTGGCTGATCCCCCAGCACCAGCACCTGATACCCGCGGCGAACCTCGTCGCGGCGCTGGAGGAGCGTGGCTTCGAGACCTCGGGGCCTATCTTCGGCGAGGTGCACCAGCCGGGTGATCCGCTGTCGGTGCCGTTCGGATTCCTGCAGACGCGGGCACCCTCGCCGTCGAACCCGTGGGGCAGCGCCGAGGCGTCGACCGCGCTGCGGCTGCGTCGGGCGGCGCTCGCGACGGCGCTCGCGCCCGCCTTCGCCGCGGGTCTCGTGCTCGACGGTGTCACCCGTCCGTACCTGACCGGTGGGTCCAGATCCAACGCCTACCGCGTGCTGGCTCGCCGCCGCTAGAGCACCCGTCGACCCCTGGCCGCGCCAGCCATGGACGCCGTCTAGTTACGCAGAGTAATATCAGCGTGACGACAGGGGGCTCGTGGGATGGGAATGCCTGCTCGGAGACCGGTCGCGACCGGCCGCGTGGAAGCGCGGGACACGCGGACGGGGCGAGTAGGGCTGGCGGGGCGGGCTCTGGTGGTGGCGGTGATGGGGGTGGTGACGGCGTGCTCGGGGTCGAGCGTCGAGCATCGGTCGACGACGACACCGAGCCCACAGGCCGGGACGTCCCAGCCGCCGGCCCGACCCGGCGCCTCGGCGGCGGGCAGCGACACCGCGGCGCGTCTGGTCGCGCATGCCACCGGTCCGAGCATCACCTGGTACACGGCGCCCGAGCGGGATGCCGTCGGCGGGCAGCTCACGAATCCGAACCAGGAGGGTGCCCCGCTGGTGTTCGCCGTCCGGCAGCGGCGCGACGACGGATGGCTGCGGGTGATGCTGCCGGTGCGGCCGAACGGGTCCCAGGGATGGGTGCGGATCGGTGACGTGCGGGTGACGACGACGCCCTACGCGCTGGTGGTCGATCGCACGGCGCACCGGCTGACCGTCACCCGCGAGGGCCAGGTGGTCGTCCGGCTGCCGGTCGGCATCGGCACCGGGAGCACGCCGACCCCGTCCGGCGCGTTCTACCTGACCGAACTGCTGCGACCGGGGGACCCGAACGGGCCATGGGGTCCCTACGCCTTCGGGCTCTCCGGCTTCTCGGACGTGATCACCACCTTCAACGGCGGCGGCGGCATCATCGGACTGCACGGCACGAACCACCCCGAGCTGGTCGGCACCGATGTGAGCATGGGATGTATCCGACTGCGCAACAGCGACATCGAGGCGCTCGCCCGCCTGATCCCGGTCGGCACGCCGATCTCCATTCACGGCTGACGGCGCGATCGTCTGCCGGCGAGGCGGCGATCGGTGGTTGACGGGGCGGCGTTACTGGCGCACGCGGGGCGACGTCCCTAGGCTCTTGTCATGACGGGATTTCATCTCGCCCAGGTGAACATCGCCCGCGTGCGCGAACCGCTCGCGCCGCTGTCCGCCGGTGCGCTGGCGGCTGGTCTGTCGGCACCGGCCGAGCCCGTCACCGGTCAGCCCGGCTACCTCTGGTCGCTGGGAGCGGGGACGGAAACGGGAGCGGCGCAGGCCGCCCCGCACACGTTTCGGCTGGGTTCCGCGGAGCAGCTCGCGGCCATCGTCAACCTCGCGGTGTGGGAGTCGGTCGACGCGCTGTGCGCCGCCGTCCTGCGCAACGGCGAGGGCGCCTTTCTGCGGCGGCGCCGCGACTGGTTCCATCCGACCCACCGGTCGACCAACGCCCTGTGGTGGGTGCCCGCCGGGCACCGGCCGGACCCGGCGGAGGCCGAGGACCGGGTGCGCCATCTGCGCGCGCACGGCCCGACCCCGACCGCCTTCACCCTGCGGCTGACCTTCCCGCCGCCGACGGCGAGCCAGACGGGGTCCGCGGCGGCGGGCCAGGCGGGCTAGGCGGGGTCCGCGGCGGCGAGCTGGTCAGGGTCCGCCTCGTCGATCCAGCCGGAGAGGATCTCGCCGAACACCGTGGGGTCCTCGCCCCGGTTCCAGAACGCCGTCGCCGCCTGCACCACGACCGCGCCCGCCCGCTGGTAGTCGACGACGTCGTGCCCGTTGGTGATCCCGCCGGCGCCGACGAGCGCCACCGTGTCGGGCAGGAGCCGGCGCAGCTGACGCACCTGACCCAGGCCGATGGGCTTGAGCGCCGGGCCGCTGAGTCCGGCGAGTTCGACGTCGAGGACGGGACGTCCCGCCGCGTCGACCACGAGCGCGTTCGGGAAGGTGTTCACCGCGGTGACGAAGGCGGGCCCGCCGGGACCGGCCCCAGCCCCGGACCCGGACGTGGCGGCCCGGCCGAGCACATCGGCGAGTTCGGCCAGGGCGGCGGGATCGGAGAACGGCGAGATCTTCACCCCGTACGGCACCCTGCGGCCCCCACCCGCGGCGGCCAGCGCGTCCAGGGCGGCGCCGACCTGGGCGCAGACCGCCGCGGTCTGGCGTGGGTCGAAGCAGGCGATGCGCTTCTGCGCCCCGCCGTCCCAGACGTTGGGGCAGGCGAGGTTCACCTCGATCAGGTCGACTCCGGCCGCGCCGACGACCTCGGCCATCTGCCGGTACTCGGCGACGTCGAAGCCGGCGATGCTGACGATCAGCGGCTTGCCGGCCTCGTGGGCGATCTCGACCATCCGCGGCAGCTGCTCGGCGTACTCGTCGAGCCCGCGGTTGGGCAGACCGAGGGCGTTGACGGAGAAGGTCCCGCCCGGCCAGTAGACGGTGCCGGTGTTACCGGCCCGCGGTGCCACCGTGATCGATCCGACCACGATGGCCGCCACCGCGCTGCGGGCGAACACTTCCACGTCCCGCGGCGACTTGCAGGTTCCCGCCGCGTTCAGCACCGGATGTTCGAGTTCGATCCCGGCCAGACCGGTCATCGCTGGCCCCGCCGATCGGAGTTTCGTGGCCGCGGTTCGAGGATGCGCACGCCGGTTCAGGCCTGTGCCGGACGCGGACGGCGCAGCCGGCGTCGGGCCGCATGCCGGTCGATCGCCTTCTGGTAGGCCGTCAGGCGCACCGCCGCGATGCGCCGCGGTTCCAGTTCGGCGGTGCCGGCCCGGCCCCGCGCGCCGACGGTGACGGCGAGTTCGGGGTCGCGCAGGAACGGCTCGAGCGCGTCCGCGAGTGCCCGCGGGTCCTCCGGCGGCACGACCGTGCCGCCCTTCCACTTCGCCACCCAGGTCGCGACACCCGTCGTGGCGGTCGCGACGACGGGACGTCCCGAGGCCATGCCCTCCAGGCCGGCGATGGAGAAGCTCTCGAACCGGCTCGGGACGACCACGACCCGCGCCTCCTCGTACGCCTTGACGAGTTCGGGTCGGCTCAGATGCCCCGCGAACCTGCATGCCACGCCCAGCTCGGTGGCCCGCCGCTGGAGCCACTCACCCGTCGGCACACCGTCGATGACGCCCGAGGACTGGCCGGCGAGCACCACCGTGGCCGCCACCCCCCGCTCCTTGAGCAGCGCGGCCGCCGACAGCAGCACGTCGAGACCCTTGCGCCATTCCAGCCGGCCGACGACGAACAGCACCGGGTCGGTCTGCCCGGGCGGGACCACCCCGGTGTACGGGGTGCGATCGAACGGGTAGGGGATGACGTCGGCGTCCTGCTTCTCCTTCAGCCAGCCGAAGTCGCGCAACGTCGTGACGATCAGCTCGGACGGTGCGGTCCGCACGTCGGCGCGTACGGCGGAGAACCGGTCGATCCGGTCCGCCAGGGCACCGCGGCCGTGCAACTTACCCTGCCGCAGCCGGACGTCCATCATCGTCGGGGTGTGCAGGTGGATCACCAGCGGGACGTCCCGGCGCAGCGCGGTGCGCAGGCCACGGGTCTCGCCGTCCTGGGTCTCGATGACGTCCGGGTGCAGGTTCAGCCGGCGCAGCCAGAACGCGTAGGACACGGCGAGGATGAACCGCAGGGCGAGTGAGTCCCGCGGATGGTCCGCGCCCTGCATCGAACGACCGACCTTGCCGAGATAGCGGCTGACCGGTAGACGCAGAAGCGGTCGCCGATGGACGAGCACCCCGTCGTGGTCCTCGTCCGTGCGCCGGCGCCCCTGCGCGGCCACGATGTGCACCCGATGACCGAGTGCGACCAGGGCGTGCGCGATGTCGTGGGTGTAGACACCCGCCCCGTCCCAGATGATCGGGGGATACTGCTCGCACAAAAAGACGATCTCCATACCCATCCCCCACGGCGGCGAACTCCGGACGGCTCACCCTAGCGCCAGCCCGTCGCCGGCTGTCACCGGGTTTGCCGCACCGCGTCCCGCCCGAGCACCGGTTTCACCGCATGCCCTTACCACCCGGGGATTGGGCCTTGACCTGTGAATTCACTGTCAGAAAAGTGGTGTGTCCGCCGTGGCGGCAGCCGTTGGGACGCCGGTGTCGGCTCCTGTCCGGGCACATCCGGATGACACTGTCCGCGCCGGACTACCCCCGGTGTCGCATTCCCGTGGTACCGCTTGGGCGCTATCCCGGCGCCACATCGACGCGACCAGGTAGTAGCGCGTATCCCGGGTGTCCGGGCCGAACACCGCGGCGACGCCGACCAGCAGCGCGAATCCGACCAGCAGCGCGCACTCAGCCATGGCGCACCGCCGCCCGCACGCCGCCCGTCGATCCCGGTGACACGAGCACCGAGCCGGGACGGCCGACACCGGCGGCTCCGCGAAGCGGCGCGCCACCCCTGGCGATAGCGCTATTCTTATATCTCATGTCCAACGATAGCAGTATCGACCGGGTGGTGACAGAGCTTCATCGGCTCGTCGATGCCGGCACCGTCGGACAACGGCTGCCCAGCACGCGCGCGCTCCAGGCCAGGCTGGGGGTCGGCCCGGTGACGGTCCAACGGGCGCTCGGCCGGCTGGTCGCCGAGGGGCGCCTGGTCACCCGGCCGGGCTCCGGCACGTTCATCGCGTCCCGGCGTACCACCCGGACTGGCGACACCGACTGGCAGCAGGTCGCGCTCGGACCAAGCCCCGTGCATCCCTCCGGCCTCGACCAGGTGGTCCATCTCGCCAACGCGCCCGGTCTCCAGCTCGGCGCCGGCTATCTGGACGCGGGCCTGCGCGCCGATGCCCGGTTGGCCACCGCCCTGGGTCGCGCCGCCCGCCGCCCGGACGCCTGGGCCAGCCCTCCCGCGGCCGGACTCCCCGAACTTCGCAGCTGGTTCGGCCGTCAGCTGGGCGCCGACCCCGAGCACGTCCTGATCACCTCGGGCAGTCAGAGCGCGCTGTCGGCGACGATGCGGGCGATCCTGCCCGCCGGCCACCCGGTGCTGTTCGCGACGCCGACCTATCCCGGTGCGCTCGCGGTGGCCCGCAGCGCCGGCCTCACCCCGATCTCGGTGCCCTGCGACCACGACGGCCTCCGCCCGGACCTGTTGCGCGACGCCTTCGCCCGCACGTCCGCCCGGCTGCTGGTCATCCAACCCACCTACGCGAACCCGGGCGGCAGCGTGCTGGCCGCGCACCGGCGCGGCGAGATCCTCGACATCTGCCGGGTCGCCGGCGCCTTCGTCATCGAGGACGACTACGCCCGCTGGCTGGGCTTCGCCGGCGAGCAGACGCCGCCGCCGCTGTTCGTCGACGACGACCGCGGCCAGGTCATCACCATCGTCTCCCTGACCAAGATCCTCGCACCGAGCCTGCGGGTGAGTGCTGTGATCGCCCGCGGCCCGGTGATGAACCGGATCGGCGCGATGCGCATCGTCGACGACTTCTTCGTCTCCCGTCCCCTCCAGCACACCGTGATCGAACTGGTCAGCGGCCCCGGCTGGGCCGCGCAGCTGCGGGCCGTGGGCACCGCCCTGCGTGAGCGGGCGTCGGCCCTGGTCGCGGCGGTCGCCCACGAACTGCCCGACTGCGCGGCCACCCCACCGCTCGGCGGCATCAGCATGTTCGTCGGCCTGCCCCGCGGTGTGGACGAGGGCGCGACCGTGGCCGCGGCGGCCCGGCTCGGCGTCGTGGTCGGCCCCGGCCGGTACTACACCATCGGCGAGCAGGAGACCGCCCACCTGCGGCTGTCCTATGCCGGCATCCCGGCGCAGGACATCCCGACCGCCGTGGCGCTGCTCGCCCGTGCCCTGCACGACAGGTCATGAGCAGTCGGCGGCCTGCGCGGGCCGCGCCGAGCCGACCAGATCACGCCACAGCACCGGCAGCGACAGCGACACGACCACGACCAGCAGACCCGCCAGCACGAACGGCAGCCGGTGGTCGACGGCGAAGATCGCACCCGAGACCAGCGCCGCCAGTACGGTCGTCGCCGTGCGCACCGTCGCGAACAGGCCCTGGGCCCGACCGGTCGCTCCGCTGGCCGCCCCCTCCTGGGCCAGCAGCGACTGCTCGGCCGGATTGATCACGGCGAGGACTACGGCCTCCAGACAGCCGACGACGATGATGATCGACAGCGAGTGCAGCATCGGGTAACTGACCAGCGCGACCGAGCGCAGCAGGGCCGCGACCACGATCAGCGCCCGCCGGTCCAGCCGGTCGGCCAGCTGCCCAGCCGGCCAGGCGAACAGCAGGTACGGCAGTCCGAACAGGGTGAACGTCAATCCCGTGAGCTCCACCGACACACCCTCGCGCCGCATCAGCAGGCTCCAGCAGGTCTCGTAGACCCCCGCCGCGAACCCGCCGCTCGCCCCGCACAGCAGCAGCCCGACCACCCCGGGCGTCAGCAGCCACGTCACCCCCGGCCGCCCAGGTCCCGGACGTCCCGGGCGTCCCGACCCTGCCGCTGGCGTGATCATGCCCTCGGCGGCCAGGCCCTCGGCGGCCAGACCCTCGGTCGACGCCCGCACCGGCCCGGTTCGATCACCTGTCGTGCTCGCCAACGCCGCCGTTCCCGCGACTCCACGCGAACCGCCGGCGGACGGCAGCATCCACAGCACCGGTATCGACGCCAGCACCGCCGCCGCGCCCCCGGCGAGAAACAGCTCCCGCATGTGCTCGACCCCGGCGAATCCCCCCAGGACCGGACCAAGGGTCACACCCAGCAACTGGCCGGTGTACACGGCGCTGAACGCCCGCCCCCGGGCCGACGGCGCGACCGTCACCGCGACCGCGGTCAGCGTGGCGACCTCGAACGCACCGGCCCCGGCACCCTGCAGCACCCGCAGCGCCGAGGACGCAAGCACCCCCTCGGTCACGAACAGCCCCGCGCAGCCGGCCGCGTAGGTGGCCAGTCCCGCCAGCAGCACCGGCCGGTGGCCGTGGAGTCCGGCCAGCCAGCCAGCCACATACTGCGACAGCAGCGCCCCCAGAAAGAACGCCGACATCACGACGCCGACACCGGCGACGGAGACATCGTGATCGGCCAGATACAACGGCAGAATCGGAGCGATGGCGAAACCGCCGAGCCACTGCAACAGGGTCGATCCCGCCAGCACCCCGAGCAGTCGCCGCGAGGCGCCACCGCCGCCCTCCCCCGGCCGCACCGACCCGCTCGTCCGCACCGGTTCACCCGATTCGCCGTGTTCATCCGGTTCCGTGGTGCCCACCCCGTCCACGCACTGGTCCTATCGTGCCCACAGATACCTGGCAATCGGGATGTTCCGGGTGCGGCCCATGCTGTCGGCCGGCCGGCGCGGATCACACTGACCTGCACCGGGAAAGGACACTTCCATGAGCGGTACGCAACCCACGCGGCGGGTACCTGACCTGAACGCTGCCGACCAGAGGCATGATCCGGCCGCGGCGCCGACGAAGGACGCGCCTTTCGCGGCGAAGCTGGCGTTCTACCGCGCGGAACACCGCAGCCGTGGCGTCAGACTGACCCATCTGGTCGGCATTCCGACGGTCGCGTGCTCGTTGCCCCTTGTCCTGGCCCGGCCGCGGATCGGGATACCCCTGTTCGCCGCGGGCTGGTCGTTACAGGTCGCCGGCCATGTGCTCTTCGAGCACAACCGCCCCGCCCTGACCCGCGGCCCGATCACCTACCAGCTGTGTGGGCTCGCCCACTGGTGCGAGGAGATCGGCGATCTCCTCGCCGGGCCTGCCCGCACCTCGGGCGTCCGCGCCGCCTCGCCCGAGGCAGACGCGGGTGTCAGCGGCGGGTGAGGCGTCCGGCGGGCGGTTGAGGCTGGTGTGCGCCACCGCTGCCCGCCGAACCCGAACCCGAACCCGCGCCACCGGTGGGCACCGGGGCGGGGGCGATCCGGGTGACCTTGGGTTCGATACGCCGCAGCATGAGGGTGGTCAGGGCGAGGGCCACCACGCCGATCATGATGCCGAGCACGACGTCGGCGGCCCAGGTCGCGGTGGTGTGCTTCCACAGCTCGTCGGGTGGGTCGCTGCGCAGGGCGGGATTGCCCAGCTTGGCGACGGCGTTGAGGTCGTCGGTGCTGGCCAGGGCCGCGAAACCCCAGCGGGCGGGGGCGAGGAAGCTGAGCTGCTCGAAGACGAGCCGGTTGCTCATCGACGTCAGACCACCGGAGAAGACCAGCTGACCCATGGTGACCAGAACCAGGATCGGCATCGCCTTGTCGGCGTTGTCGATCAGACTGGACACGAACAGGCCGATCATCATCGAGGCCAGCGCCGCGACGATGACCGCGACCAGGCATTCCAGCAGCGGCGAGCCGAGGGCGACGGCCTCCGGTGGGGTTCGACCGGTGACCGCGATCAGGGTGAACACGACACACTGCGCGGTGGTGATCGCCGTCAACAGAATGATCTTTGAGCCGAGGTAGGCGGTCCGGGACAGACCGATCGTGCGTTCCCGACGGTAGATCGGTCTTTCCTTGACGATTTCCCGGACGGCGTTCGCCATCCCCATGAAGCAGGCACACAGCACCAGGACGACGAGTACCTTCGTCGCGTCGGTGTTGGGTGCCTGGGGCAGCGGGCCCAGCCCGTCCGGTGCCTTGAGCACCCGTGGAACGATGCCGAGGATGAACGGATAAGCGATGATCAGTCGTAGATAGGAGCGGTCGGCGAGCACGACCCGCCAGTATCGCCGGGTCAGGGTGTACAGCTGTGAGAACACCGGCTGTTGGCGGATGCTCGGCAGTTCCGGTGGGGCCCGGCGCACGGCGGGCGCCACCACTGCCGAGGGCACGAAGAACTCCGAGTCGCGGAACCGGCGGGCCATCTCGGCACCGGGGGTCGCCTCGAGCTCGCGGAAGACCGCGGCGAACTCACGGAAGTCCTTCTTGCCGAAGAACCGCAGCGCCCCGTCGGCCGGGCCGAAATAGGCGACGTGACCGCCGGGTGCCAGCACCAGAATGAAGTCACACAGGTCCAGGAAAAGCACGCTGTGGGTGACGACGATGACGGTGCGGCCGGTCTCGTCGGCCGAGCCCTCACCGCCGCCCTTGGCCAGCCCCCGCAGGGTCTCCATGACCGACTGGTCGTTGGCCGGGTCGAGCCCGGAGGTGGGCTCGTCCAGGAACAGCAGGGACGGGCGGGTGAGCAGCTCCAACGCGACGCTGGTGCGCTTCTTCTGACCGCCCGAGAGCCGGCTGACCTGGGTGTCGGCGTGGGCGGTCAGGCCGAGCTGGCCGATCACCTCCTCGACCCGGTCGCGCCGTTCCTGCGCGGTGGTGTCCTTGGGGAAGCGCAGCTCCGAGCCGTAGAGCAGCGCCTCGCGCACGGTGAGCTGGTCGTGCAGGGGGTCTGCCTGCGGGACGTAGCCGATGCGGCGGCGCAGCTCGTCGTACTCGGCGTAGAGGTCACGTCCGGCGTAGCGGACGGCACCGCGGTCGGCGGGGCGGAAACCGGTGAGGGCGTTGAGCAGGGTCGACTTGCCCGCCCCGCTCGGCCCGACGACCCCGAGCAGCGAACGGCCGGGCAGCCGGAAGGTCAGGTCGTGCATGAGCTGCTTGGCGCCGGCGAACACCGACAGGTCCTGCACCTCGAAGGCGACGTCACCGGAGTCGACGTACTCGACGAGGGTGTCGCCCTCGAGCTGGAACAGGTGGTGGCCGACCGCGAGCACGTCGCGTTGCAGCACCGGTGCGCGACCGACCCGCAGACCGTTGACGAACGTCCCGTTCGCCGAGTCGAGGTCGACGACCTCCACACCGCCGAGCGAGATCCGCAGTTCGGCGTGGTGGCGTGACGACAGCAGGTCAGCGACCATGATCTCGTTGTCGCGGGAGCGCCCCATCCGCATCCGGCCCGGCTTGAGGGGATGCACCCGCCGACGGGCATGCACGACCGCGCTCTGAGTGGTCGCAGGGTCGACCGGCCAGCTCCCCGACGGCGGACTCGGCTGCGCACCCGGGCCCACGCCGGACGGCGAACCGGCGCCAGCACCCGCGGACCCACCCGCCCCCGCCGCACCGGGCGGGGCACCGACCGCCGTGGCCGGCGTCGGCGGCACCTGGGTCGCCAGCGACCCCACGGCCGCCTCACCCGTGCCGCCCGGTGTGCCCGCGCCGCCCATCCCGCGAGTCGGCGCCGTCGGGGGGACGTTCGCACGCACCGGTGTCAGGACGACCTCGGGGCCGTCGGCCGCGCCCAGGCGCAGCCGCACCTCACCCGGGATCTCCACGTCGCCGACGCGGCGCCCGTCGCGCCACAGGCCGTTGGCGCTCACATCCTCGACCCGCCAACCGACCGGCGAGGGATGGAGCACGAAGTGCCGGCGTGACACTCGCCCATCATTGATCGTGATGTCGGCCGCGCGGGCCCGGCCGACAACGACAGAAGCGTCGCCGGCGAGAGTCACCTCCCCGGCCGGGGTGTTGACTCTGAGCGGGGTCGTCCCAGCCACGAACTTGTCTCCCTCGATCGCCAGACGCACCATAGTGTGCCTGGCCGAGGGCCCGGTTCCCGGCCCCTTGCAGGACATGTCCGAAAGTCGACCGACTCCGGACAGTCGCGGTCCGCTCAGAGCCTGCGGTAGCGAGCCTCGAAGAAAGAGTAGATGCCGAACAGGACGAGTCCCAGTGCGCACAGGGTCAGCAGCACCTGCCCGTAGGCCTGGTCACCGAGTGTCCTGAGAGTCCCGTCGAGCCCCTTGGCCTCCTTCGGGTCGAACTCGACCGCGGCCCGGGTGACGAACACTCCGGCCAGCCCGATGACCACGCCACGCACCACGTAGCCGACCATGCCGGCGGGCTTGGCGATCCGGTGCGCGATCCGACCCATCTCGCCGGTCCTGAGCTTCTCCTCGAACGTGCGCCCGACACCTCGGATGATCATGCCGATGCCGACGATGACGACGACGACACCGACCGCGCCGACCAGGAACCGTCCGGCGTCGTTGCGCATGAGCCGCGCCGTCCACGGCGCCGGGTCGCCGGACCCGCCGCCCCCGGAGAGCAGGAAGTGGACGGTACTGCCGGCGATGACCAGGTAGATGACGCCGCGGGCCACGCTGACCAGCCGTTTGGCGGTCCGCTTCTTCGCGTCGCGTTCGCCCTGCTGACCGACGGCGCCGTCCAGCAGCCGCCAGATCGCGTAGCCGAGGAAGCCCAGGACCAGGATGACCAGCACCACCGAGCCGAACGGTTTGTCGCGGATCTCGCCGAGCGCGCCGGAGCGGTCGGCGCGGGCGCGGCTGAGCCCGAAGGCGACCTGGAGGGCGAGCACGCCGATGAGCAGGTAGACCAGCCCGCGTCCGGCGAGTCCGACCCGCGCGGCGAGGTCGAGCGTCCGTGAGTGTCGGGCGTCCTTCGCCTTGCCCTTGACCTCGCCGGACACCCCGGCCGCCTGCACCGACACAGTGATCACTCCCTCGCGGTCCACTGGATCGGATGATCCGGTGGACCGATGCCCGCGCCCGTGCTGGTGAAACCGGGACGGATCAGCGGGTCGTCGCGGGATGGATCAGGTAGCGGGCGAGCACCACGTCGTCGAGTTGGCGCACCTCGGCGAGCCGCATCCGGGCGCGGGCGTCACGCGGAAACCGCCCTGGCCCCACGAAGGCGGGGGCGTCCGCCTCGCCGACGAACAACGGGGCGACCACGAGGTGGAGCTCGTCGACCAGCCCGGCGGTGAGGAACGCGGTGTGCACCGAGGTGCCCCCCTCGACCAGCAGCCGCCGCACCCCCCGCCGCGCAAGATCATCCAGCACTGTCGCGACGTCGATCAGCCCCGCGCGCCCCGCCAGGGCCGGCAGTTCCACCATCACCGTGCGCGACCCGCCTCGCCGCCCCGGCCGGTCGCCGGCAGAGCGGTCGCTGGCAGAGCGGTCGCTGGCAGAGCGGTCGCCGCAGGTGTACACGAGGACGTCCACCGGATCGGTATCGAACAGCCTGGCAGCGGGGTCGAGCGTGCCGGATCCGCACAGCACCACCTTGCGTGGCGTGGGCTCCAGCCCCGCGGCGACCCGCGTCGCACGCCGGACCTCGGATCGCACCGCGAGCCGCGGATCGTCGCGCCGGACCGTACCCGCGCCCACCAGGATCGCGTCACAGCCGGCGCGCACCTCGTCGACACGGTCCAGGTCGGCGGGCCCGGACAGCATCAGCCGCTGGTCGGAACAGTCATCGATCCGGCCGTCCACGGACATCGCACAGCTGCAGATGACATATGGCCGTTCGGCGGACCGGTTGTCCATGCGGCGCAGCATCGCATGTGGGGCGGGACTACCGTCATCACCTGTGCGGATCGCTACATGGAACATCAACTCGGCGAAGGCCCGGCAGGCCCGGCTGATCGAGTGGCTGGATCGCGCCGAACCGGACGTGGTGTGTCTCCAGGAGACCAAACTGTCGGACGAGGCCTTCCTCGAACTGTTCGACGAGGATCTGTTCCGCCGCGGCTACCGCGCCGCCCACCATGGGGACGGCCGCTGGAACGGGGTCGCGATCCTGTCCCGCGGCACCCTCGACGACGTGGTGCGCGGCCTGCCGGGCGGACCGGGCTTCCCGGATCCCGAGCCGCGCGCGATCGCCGCGACCTGCGACGGGGTCCGGGTGTGGTCGCTGTACATCCCGAACGGACGCGCCGTCGACGATCCGCACTACGCCTACAAGCTGAGCTGGCTCGGCGTGCTGCGCGACGTGGTCGCGGCCGAGGCCGCGCACGGCCCGCTGCTGGCACTGGGCGACTTCAACATCGCCCCCACCGACGTGGACGTCTGGGACCTCGCCCAGTTCGAGGGCTCCACCCATGTCACCCCGGCGGAACGTGCCGCGCTCGCGGAGATCCTCGGCGTTCCCCTGGTGGACGTGCTGCGCGCCCGCTGGCCCGAGGACATCGTCTACACCTACTGGGACTACCGCCAGCTGGCCTTCCCGAAGAACAACGGCATACGCATCGACCTCACCCTCGCGACCCCGGACGTGGCCGAGCGGGTCCGCGCCGTCTGGGTGGACCGGGCCGCCCGCAAGGGCACCGGCACCAGCGACCACGCGCCGGTCGTCGTCGACCTGGATCACGCCCCGGACGGGGACGTCGGCCCCATGGTGCCGCCGCCGTCCGCACGCACGTCGTCGGGTCGTGCCTCCTCCCGCGCATCGTCCGCCTCAGCCACGGGCACACCGCACCACCTCTGATCATGGGCGCACCGCGCCATCTCTGACCACGGGCGCGCCGACGCGCGCGGGGGTGTCGGGGTGCGCGGGCGGAACGCACCCCGACCGGCTTCTCATGCGCCCGCGGCGTCCGTGGGCGCGTCCGACGCGGCATCCGGCCCGGTCATGGCGCTGCCCACGGCCAACGCCGGCTCACCGGGCCGCTGCGCCGCCGTCGCCGCGGCGACGGCGATCCGCGTGGTCCTCGGTGCGACCGCCGCGCCCGCGAGCCGGACGGTCAGCACGCCACGCTCGTATCCGGCCGAGATCCGGGACGCGTCCACCCGCTCGGGCAGACGGAACTCACGGCGGAAGCTGCCGGACCACCGCTCCCGGTGCACCCGACCATCCCGCTCCTGCTCCTGCTCCTGCTCCTGGTGCCCCTCCCGCTGACCGCGCACGACCAGACGGCCACGGTCGATCTCCACGACGACGTCGCGCTCCACGTCGATACCCGGCAGCTCGAGGTTGATCAGCACATCGTCGCCGTCGGCGACGACATCGGCGGACGGGACCGCCACCTCGGCGGGCACCGCTCGGCCGGCAGGCACCGCTCGGCCGGCAGGCACCGGACGCCGGGTGCCCCACGCCCGCCGGACGATCTCCTCGAACTCCCGGTCCATCCGACCGAGCGCGGCAAACGGATCCCACAGGTAGGTGCTCACAGGACTCCCCTTCGTTGATCGACTCGCCGTTGACCAGCTCTTCGTCGGCCAGCTCTCCGCTGATCGCCTCACCATGACCACACCTCCGCGCTCATCCCTCCCTCACAGTTCATGAGTCTAGATGACTCAACATTACGTCGACAAGGGGGCTCAGAAGTCCTGGACTCATCCGTCGTGATCGTGATGCCCCGCAAGGCCGCGACCCGGCCATGACTCGCCATGAAACAGTCCAATACCCCCCAAAACCATCACAACTATCGTGCCGTCGCCACGGATTCCCCTCGGGCCCACGCCTCGCCGCCCCCACGCGCGAACCCGCCGACCACCAGCCGCCGACCAGTCGCTGCCGACCAGTCGCCGCTCGGCATCAGCGCGCCGGGCGCCATCGTTTGCCGTCGCGGCTCTCGGACGCGAGTGAGTGCCGCCGCACCGGGGCCCCCGAACGAGGGGCCGACCGGGGGCGAACAGCTCTTCCCACCGCTGCTGCGCTGGGATTGCGGGCCATCCCGACGCGGACATGCCCGCACCGCGGCGCACACCCGGAAGAGGGCCTCCAGTCCGCACCGTCCAAGCCGGCAGGCGCCGCCCCGACCCGACCCGGCCACTCCCTCCAACCCACGCCCTCCAACCCGGGCCCACCGACCGGCCGCACCGACCCCGCCCCACCCCGCCGCGCCGCGCCGCGCCGCGCACCAGCCGACTCCACGGTCATCGCGAGCCGCGACACCCTCGGGACGGCCAACGCGGATCCGCCGGGACGCCCGCCGCGACGCCGGTGGATCTCCTCCCGGCGCCGAGCGACCAGCGGGTCCGCCGGCCGCATTACCGACGCGCTGACCAATGTCGTGCCGTCGGATCGAGATTCATGTCGCTAAAGCGACAACAAACCAACCCTTCCGTC
Source organism: Frankia umida (assembly GCF_023242945.1). Taxonomy (NCBI): domain Bacteria; kingdom Bacillati; phylum Actinomycetota; class Actinomycetes; order Frankiales; family Frankiaceae; genus Frankia; species Frankia umida. The sequence continues at coordinate 54,732 of NZ_JALKFT010000009.1, read as the reverse complement.
AGGGACAAGGAGGGCCTGGATAGCTATGTCATAGGACCGTGATATAACGATCGACGCCAGCTGGAGGAGGGATCGTCAAGGTGGGCTGTTCGGGCCCGTGGAGCGGATCGTCCGGGTACGGCACAGGTTTCCGTGGCGCGCTCGGCACGGTTTCGAAACCGTCTCACCCCTGGCCGTCTCACAGCCGTCACCCAGGCAGCACACAGCCGCCGGACGGATGCGACGTCCCGAATGACGCTCCGGGCACGCCGCCGGGACGACCCGCCGGGACGACCCCGTGCCGCCTGGATCAGCGGCGGCTGCCGACAGTGCCCGGCCGCACCGCTCGAAACACGCACCAGCTGATGAGATCGTCCAGCCGGCGAGGTTGAATCATTCGGTGCAGCCGGTTCACCCGGCGAGGTTGAATCAGTCGGCGAAAGTGGATCAGTCGATGAGGGCGGCGTGGTGGTGGGCATCCGCCGGGTCGGTGTGGGTGGGCCGCCGGTGGTGGCAGGAACCGGCGGGCAGTGCGCGGCAGGCTGGCGACGCGGATGTCGCGGGCGGCACAGGACGAGGGAGCGGCAGTGAACGAAGGTGATCGGCGCGCGGCCCTGGCGGTCGCCCAGCTCGGGAGCGCTTTCCTCCCGAGGTTGGACCTCGACATGCTGCCCGACTCGGTGGTCAGCCGGTTCCGCGAGGTCGCCGCTCGGCTACCCGACACACCCGCGCTGGTCTCGCCGGGTGTGTCGATGACGTTCGCCGAGGTCGACCGGCGCACCGATGACATCGCGGTCGCCATCCTCGGTCGACTCGACGCGAGCGAGGTCGGTCCGGTCGCCACCCTGCTCCCGCATGGTGTGACCGGGCTGCTCGGCCTGCTCGCGGCGATGAAGACCGGGCGGGCCGTCGTCCCGCTCGACCCGATGGTCCCGCCGGAGCGGATGGCCCAGATCGTGCGTCAGGCCGGCTGCGCCGTCCTGCTCACCGACCTCGCCGACAGCACCGTGGAACGCTCGACGGTGGGCCTGCCCCCGCTCGACACCGGCTGGTCCGAGGCGCCGGCGGCCACCCGCGTCAACGCGGGACCGCTGCTCGACCTGCTCGGCGGGGCCGGTCCCCAGCTGATCCTGGACGTGGCCGCCGCGGCCAGCGACGGCTCGGAATGGATCACCGCGAACGGTTCGGACGCGGTCTGGTGGCCCGAACCCCGCCTCGACGAGCCGGCCTGCATCGTGTTCACCTCCGGCTCCACCGGGGCGCCCAAGGGCGTCGTCTGGACACATGGGACCTTCCTGAGCGAGGCCTGCGCCGGCGCCACGCGGCTGGGGTTCGCCCCGGGCGACCGGGTGGCGCTGGTGCTGCCGTACTCGTTCGCGGCCGGCGTCACCGTGGTGGTGTTCGGGCTGCTCAACGGGGGCGGTCTGTACGCCTACGATCCGCGGTCGGCGGGTGTGCGCGGTCTGGCCGACTGGCTGGTCACCCAGCAGCTGAGCGCGTTGGCGACGACCCCGTCGCTGTTGCGGGCGTTGCTGGGCACCCTCGAGGTGGACGAGCCGCTGCCCGACCTGCGCATCGTGATCACCTGCGGGGAGGCCTCGTACGGGCGGGACATCGCCGCGCTGCGCACGCATCTGCCCGCGGCCTGCACCTATGTGAACTGGACGGGCGCCTCGGAGATCGCCTCGCTGGGCTTCCACGAGATCCCGGCCACGGCGGTGCTGCCGACCGGGACGATCCCCGGTGGGCGGCCCGCTCCCGGCAAGGAGGTCGTCCTGCGCCGTGAGGACGGCTCGCTCGCCCCGCTGGGCGAGGTCGGCGAGGTCGAGGTGACCTCGGCGTACCTGTCCGCCGGCTACTGGCAGAACCCGGCGTTGACCGCCGAGAAGTTCACCCCGCTGCCCGATGGGCGCGCCACCTGTCGCACCGGCGACCTCGGGCGGTGGGAGCCGGACGGCACGCTGGTGCTGCTGGGTCGACGCGACGCCGCCGTGAAGATCCGCGGCTATCTGGTCGAGCCGAGCGAGGTGGAGGCCGCGCTGCTGCGCTCCCCCGAGATCGCCGAGGCCGTCGTCACCGCGGTGAGCAGCCCCGACGGGCCGAACCGCCTGGTCGCCTATGTCGTGCCCGCGGTGCACGGCAACACGCTTTCCCCCGCCCGGGTCCGCCGGGCGCTGCGCGAACGTCTGCCGGTCTGGATGGTGCCGGCGACGATCGTGCCGATCGCCGAGCTGCCCCGCAACGAACGTGGCAAGGTCGACCGCGGCGCCCTGCCCCCACCGCCCCAGCCGGCGGCGGTGTTCAAGCGTCCCCGGACGCAGTGGGAGATCGTCGTCGCCGACATCTGGACGCGGGTGCTCGACCTCGAGGAGGTCGGCATCGGCGACGACTTCATGGAGCTTGGCGGCGACTCGCTTGCCGCCAACGAGCTGCTCACGCTCGTGCAGGAGCGGCTCGGGGTGTCCATGTCGTCGTCCACCCTGGTCGACTCGCCAACCCTCGGTGCCTTCGCGCACGCGCTGTCGCTGGCCCAGCAGTCCGGGCCGCGTCATCCCACCGTCGTGCCGCTGCGGACCGTCGGCTCACGCCCCCCGCTGTTCTGCTTCGCCGGCGCCGGTGCCCTGGCGCTCGGCTTTCACTCGCTGGCCCGCCGGCTCGGCGACGACCAGCCGGTCTACGCCTTCCAGGCGCACGGGCTGGAACGGCGCGGCCTCCCGGACTGGAGCGTCGCCAAGACCGCGCGACGCCACCTTGAGGTGATCCGGCTGCTGGCGCCACGCGGCCCGTATCTGCTTGCCGGGCACTCGCTGGGCGGCCTGATCGCGCTGGAGATCGCCCAGCAGCTCACCGCGGCCGGCGAGGAGGTCGGATTCCTGTCCATCATGGACACCTATCTCCCGTCCTCGCTGCGCATCGAGCCGGGCGACACACCCGACGGTCCGCTGCGCCTGGCCGCCGCCAGCAGCACCACCGGTACTCCCAGCGCCACCGGTACTCCCAGCGCCATCAGTGACGGGCCGACGAGTGCGGACGCACAGGCCCATGCCAGCTCCTACCGCCGTCGGCTGGCCCGGTTCACCCAGCGACTGCTGCCCGAGCAGCGGACCAATCTCGCGAACATGGCCACGTTGAAGAAGATGGTGCAGATACCGCTGACCGGGGTGGTGCAGTTCGGCGGAACGGAACAGTTTGATGTGTTCTTCAACCACGGCCGGCTGCTGGAACGTTTCTACCGCCCGGGCCCCTGGGCGGGTCGCACGCTCGTCTACCGCTCAGCCGAGAACCCGGACCCGGAAAATGCCTGGTCAACCTACCTGACCGGCAGCCACGAGACCTACTACGTCCCGTGTGAGCATTTCTACCTGCTGCGCGAACCGCATGTCATCAGGATTTCCGAGCATTTCCGGGCCGAGATCGACCGGGTCGTCGCCGAACAGGCCACCCGGGGGTGACCCCCGGGTACCGCCCGCCTGCTCACCCTCGTCGGCGGGCGGTACCCACTGGCCCCGAGGGGCCGCGGGGTCACCGCTTGTCGGCGGTGTAGTTCACCTTGACGTCGGTGAAGCCCAGCGCGCCGAGCAGACCGCGCAGCATCGCGGTCGTGTTCTTCTTGCCGAGTTCGATGACCTGACCGTCCTGCTTGGCCGCGTCGGTCATCTTCGTGGATGCCTCCTGGTAGAGCCCCTTGTCACTGCTGATCCCGCCGACCAGGCCACCCACCCGGTCCAGCACGCCGCGCTGGCGGGCGACGACGTAGCTGCGGTTCAGATCGAGCTGCGCCGACGACAGCGTCGGGTTCGGCAGGTTGATCGTGACCGAGCGCCGGTCCGGTGAGACGACCACGTCGCCGCTGCCGAGGTGGCTGAAGTCGACCATCGAGTCGACCGTGCCCACCCCGACGAACAGGGTGCGCTCACCCTTGAGCGCCGACGGGATCCACCTGGTGTCCTCCTCGAGGTCGACGACGACCTCGAAGTGGGCTCCGGCCGCGTGGTATTCGCTGAGATCCTCCAGGGAGCGCAGCACCGCCGGGGAGCTGCGGTCGATCGTGCGTTCCTTGAACGGGTTGAGGCTGGGTCGCCAGCCGACCACCACGGCGATGAGGCCAGCGACGAGGACGGCGAGCAGCGCGACAGCGATCAGCCGCAGCGGACTGAAGGGCAGTCGAGGGATACGAGCGGACCGCGGGGCGGTCTGGGGCCGGTCCGTACCGGACTCGTCGTTCATAGTTGTTGATGTACCCCGAAATCACCCCGGCCACGCTCGTCGTCATCATCACGACCCACTGTCGACCTCCTGGTCATGCTGGTTGGACCAGGCCAGGATGATGGCGGTCCGGTCGTCGTCGCGCTGCCCCGAGGCGTGCCGTCGGACCGCGTCGAAGGCGCCGTCGAGCAGCCCCACCGGGTCACGGGTGGGATCGCGCAGGATCTCGGCGATCAGTCGGTGCACCCCGAACTGGCGGCCGGCGCCGTCGCGGGCCTCGACCAGGCCGTCGGTGTAGGCGATCAGTACGTCGCCGGGCTCCAGCTGGAGCGTCCCGCTCTGCCAGGCGTCGGGGGCGGCGAGCAGGCTCGACAGCAGCGGCCCGGTCGGTGGCAGCCGGATGATCTGCGCTGGTCCGCGGTCCCTGGGCGCCGCGGATCGGGCCAGGTGCGCGGCTCGCCTCGGCGCCCCGGCGGAGGTGGCCCGGGTGAGGGAAACCTTCGGACGCGGCGCGCCTGCCGTCACCACAGCCGAGCTCGCGGCGCCTCCCGCCACGGCGCCCGAAGCCACCGTGTCCGAGGCCACCGCGTCCGCAACCGCACCGCTGGACGCCGTCGCGCCGACCGCCGGAGCGCTCGAGGACTCGGCGGTGTCCGGGGCCACCGGAGCCACCGGAGCCACCAGGGCCGCCAGCGCCGCGTGGGGCGCCGTGGCGGCCAGGGCCGCCGAGGGTGAGGTGGTGGTGCGGGCCGTGGTCAGGGTCACGGGACGGCGCAGCAACAAGGTGTCGGGGTGGCCGGCGTTGACGTACTGCAGTTCACCGGTCCGCGGGTCGATCAGGAGAATGATCGCGGTAGCGAACATCTCGTCGGTGTCACCGAGGTTGTCCACCACCCATTCGAGGACGGCGGCGGGTGAGCCCCCGTTCGTCAGCGCCGCGTCCAGGAGCTGTTTGAGCCGCAGGGCGAAGACGCCGGCGGCGGCGCCGTGCCCGGAGACGTCGCCGACCACCACCGCGACCCGGCCGTCGGGTAGGTCGAGGGCGTCGTACCAGTCCCCGGCCAGCTCGCCCTGCGCCGGCTCCACCCGTCCGTGCAGGATGACGTCACGGGCCCGCAGCAGCGAGGGGGTGAGCGCGTCCCGCAGGGCGATGACGGCGGGTCCCTGCTGTGCCAGTGCCTCGAAGGACCGCTGGTTCTGGCGGACCAGACGGACGAGCTGGGCGCGCATCGTCTCGACGTCCGCGGCCAGCGCCACGATCTCCGCGGGACCCACCGACGGGATGCGGGTGTCGTAGCGCCCGGCGGCCACCGCGTTCACCGCTCGTTGCAGGGCTCCGATCGGCCGCAGCAGCCAGCGCCGGGACGCGGTCAGCACCGTCGCCAACACGATCAGGATGATCAACACGGCGCTGGCCAGCGAGCTGAGCAGCAGGACAGCGGCCGTCTCCAGCTGCTCGGACGCCTCGTTCTGCTCGCGGTCGATCCCGGCGCCCAGGCGGGCCACGCCGGTGCGCAGGGAGTCGAAGTCACGCCGGGCGCTCTCGCGCACGATGCCGGTGGCGGCGGCGACGTCCCCACGGGCCATCGCCGCGAGCTCGGGCCGCACCACCTCGCGTCGCCACAGGTCGTAGGCGGTGCGGACCTCGGCGAGCTGCGCGCGCAGCTCCGGGAAGTCGACGAGCAGCTCCTCCAGGGTCGCGGTGAGCCTGGGGACGGACCGGTTGGAGGTCGTGAACGGCGCCAGGAAGCCACGGTCGCGCGTGACGATATAGCCACGCAACGCGCTTTCCTGGTCGACGTAGCCGGCGAGCAACAGCGCGGTGGTGGTGGCGGCCGGGTCCAGATGGCGACTGCGGTCGGTCGCGGCCTGCCTCGACCCCCACCCAGAGATCACGGCAAGCACAAGCATCACCACAATGGCGACGCTGGCGACCAACGTCAGCACCCGGAGGCCACGGCGCAGGCCAGCGGTCTCGCTCACGCCAGGATTGTCGTCCACCCGCCGTGGCCGCGGCCTGGCGGGGCCACGATCCGACCGATCAGGCACACTTCGCCCACCGGCCACGGCTCGACCGACCCTCCCACGCACGGCCATCCGACCAGGACGGGGGCCCTCCCCCGGGGTCACCGGGACCCCCACCGGTGACGGCCGCCACCCCCGGCCGGTACGGCGACGCGCCACCACGTCAGCCGCGGTTCGCGCGCCCTTCACCATGGACGACCCAGATGTAGTGGAAACAGAACGAGAAGCCCGAAAAAATCCATTTCGGCGCTCCCTTCGCCCATGGCGGCCCCGCATGTCACAGGCGACGCGAAGGAGAAGGACCGCGAAGGGGGGCAAAGGCGTGAGGATGAGGCGTTTCGCATGGGCGCCGCGTAATCCGACCCCGACAACTTCGGACCGCGCGGAACCCGGACTACCGGCCGCTCGTTGACCTGGCTGGACGCACCACCCGGCACGGGTAGGTAGGCGTCGAATCTCCGCGACATGCGCTGCCGCGCCGGTCGCCGTCCCTGTCGTCATCGCCGACCGCAGGCCCGGCCGCCGCCGTGCCCGTCTCGCGGCCAGACCGTGGCTGTCCCGCCCGTCGAACCGCGCACCGCGGCGATCCGGGTGGGGCGACACTCGAGCCTGGGAGCACGCAACGATGACGTCCGCTTCACCCGTCGGCCCGACGCATTCCCGGGCCGGGCCGACCCGCCCCACGGCCGGGCACCGGCCCACGCTCGGCTCGCGCCGGGCGGCCACCAGCGCCCGCTCCGAGGCGGCGATCTGGACGCGCGGCCTGACCCGCGACCACGGCACCCGCCGCGCGGTCGACCGGCTGGACCTTCAGGTCCCCCGCGGCGCGCTGTCCGGCTTCGTCGGGCCCAACGGCGCCGGCAAGTCCACCACGCTGCGGATGCTGCTGGGGCTCATCCGTCCGTCCGCGGGCCGTGGGTACGTGCTCGGCCAGCCGATCAGCCGGCCCGACCGGTACCTGCACCGCGTCGGCGCGATGATCGAGGGTCCGACGTTCCACCCGGGCCTGTCCGGCCGGCGCAACCTCGACCAGCTCGCCACCCTGCGCGGCCTCGGCGCCCACGGTGGCGGCGGCTCCGCCGGGCGTCGACGCCGGGTCACCCAGGTCCTCGACCAGGTCGGCCTGGCGGCGCGGGGGGACGACCGGTTCAGCACCTACTCCCTCGGGATGAAGCAGCGCCTCGGGATCGCCGCCGCGCTCCTGCCCAGGCCGTCCCTGCTCATCCTGGACGAACCGACCAACGGACTGGACCCGGCCGGTATCCGGGAGATCCGCACGTTGCTCGGGCAGCTCGCCGCGACCGGGATGACCGTGTTCGTCTCGAGCCATCTGCTCACCGAGGTCGAGCAGATCTGCGACCACCTTGTCATGATCAACAATGGTCGGATGCTCTTCCAGGGGCATGTCACGGACCTGCTGGCCGCCGAGGATCCGCGCATCCACCTCGTCCCCGAGCATGGTGACGACGCCCGCCGACTGGCCGGAATGATCAACAACGTCGGCCTGCCGGTCGAGCTCGACCTGCGCCTGGACATGCCGGACGCGGCCGGCCCCAGCACCCACCAGCCGGTCGTCACCGTGCACGGGCCGGAGGGCCTGGCCGCCGACCTCAACCGGATGGCGATGGGCGCGGGCATCGCGCTGCGCTCACTGCGCACCCAGCGCCCCAACCTGGAGGAGACGTTCCTGCGCGTCACCGGTGAGATCGACGGCGACCTGGTCCGCACCGGGTCGCTCGGGCACCTGCCGGACGGCAGCGTGCCGTCGGCCGGCGTCGGGCTCGACCCGGCGCACAGCCGTGGGGGCGCCACATGATCAACGCCTTTCGGGCCGAATGGGTGCCGCTGCTACGCCGGCGTTTCCTGCTGGGCACGCTCGGAGCCGTGTTCGCCTGCGCGATGCTGGGCACCGTGCTGACCTTTCTCTCCGTCGGGCACACCGACTTCGACGGCGACCCGGTGACCGCCGCCTGGCTGGCCGAGCCCGGTGGCATGGTCCAGGGCGCGCAGGCGGTGAGCATCCTGCTCGGTGTGGTCGCGCTGTCGGTGGTCGCCGCGGCGCTCGCGGGCGACCACGGTCACGGGATGCTGCGCAACCAGCTGGTCGCGCAGCCGCACCGGGCCCGGCTGCTCGCCGGCAAGCTGCTGGCGCTCGCCGTGTTCGTCGGACTGGTGGTGGCCGTGGCGACGCTGGTCTCCGCGGCGCTGGCCTTTCCGCTGGCGCCGGTCAAGGGGGTCTCGAGCGCCGCCTGGCACAGCTGGGCCGGTCTGGCCGCCCTCGGCACCGGGTTCGTGAACCTGTACATCGGGTCGCTTGGCTACGCCGCCGTCGGCGCCCTGGCCGCGATCGTGCTGCGCGGCCCGGCCAGTGCCATCGCGGTGGGCATCGCCTACGCGCTCCCGGTGGAGATGCTGGTGTCGCGGATCTACCATCCGGCCCGTGCGTGGCTGCCGATGCAGCTCATGCAGGAGATCGCCACCGGCGGCGCCGCGTTCGCCACGCCGTACGCGGACGCCCTGCTGCGCGGCTGCCTCTACGCCGCCGCCATGATCGTCATCGCCCTGGTGTACTTTCGCCGCCGTGACGTGACCTCCTGATCACTTCCTGATCACCTCCTGATCAGTGACCGAAGGTGTCGGAGTCGAGGGCGGCGGCCTCACCGGCCGGGCCACGATCGAGCGCCGAGATCGCGGCGATCTCGGCCGACGTCAACGAGAAGTCGAACACGGCGATGTTCTCGGCCAGCCGACGCTCGCTCGCCGACTTCGGGACGACCACACAGCCGGAATCCAGATGCCAGCGCAGCACGACCTGGGCCGGGGTCCGCCCGCGTTCGGCGGCGATCCGGGCGATCACCGGTTCGTCGAGCAGACCGGTGCCGGCACCCAGCGGACTCCACGACTCGGTGACGATGCCGTGCGCGGCGTGGTACTCCCGGGCGGCGGCCCGTCCCAGCCGGGGGTCGAGCTGGATCTGGTTGACCTCCGGGGCGACGCCGGTCTCGGCGAGCAGCCGGTCCAGATGCGCCGGTTTGAAGTTCGACACACCGATCGCCCGGACCAGCCCCGACCGCTGGAGCTCGAGCAGGCCCCGCCATGCCTCGACGTACCGGTCCCGCCACGGGTTCGGCCAGTGGACGAGCAGCAGGTCGAGGTAGTCCAGGTCGAGGCGACGCAGGCTGTCCGCCGCGGCCCGGCGCACCCCGCGTACGCTGTGCGACCGCTTGTTGAACTTGGTCGTGACGAACAGCTCCTCGCGGGGCACCCCGGCGGCGCGCAGCCCGGCACCGACCCCACGCTCGTTGCCGTAGTTGTGCGCGGTGTCGAACAGCCGGTAGCCAAGCCCCACCGCCTGTTCGACCACACCCTGCACGGCACGGTCGTCCAACGGCCAGGTTCCCAGGCCCAGTCGGGGCATCCGGGCACCGCGGGCAAGAGCGACGGTCGGCACGGGCGAAGGTGGCACGGTCGGCGGACCCTTCTGTCAGGATGGACGATGGTGACGGCGTGGGGCACCCGGGACACCCGGTTCGGTGCCCTCGGGTTCTGGCCGGCGCCGGGTACATCGAAGCACCGGCGCACCTCCGGGCGGCACACCACACCCGGCGGGCCGGTACGTACGCGCGGGGAGCAGACTACGAAGATGAGTGCCACCAGGGATGACAGACTGACCGTGGTGCTACCCACGGACGAGGCCCGCACCATCCGCGACGCCGCGGAGGGCGAAGGTCTGTCGCTGGAGAGCTTCGCCGTCGAGGCGATGAAGCGCTACGCCCGTGAGGTCCTCGCCGACCGGCGCCTGTTCCGTGTCCCCGACACGGACTGGAGCGCGTTCGAGGCCCTGCTGGAGTCACCGCCCAGCGACGCCACCCGGCTGCGTCGCCTGCTCGACGACGAACCGGGCGCCGAATAACCACCCCGCCCGGAAGGACCGTCTCCGTGCCGTTGGCCAAGCCGACCGCCCTGCTCGAGGGCATGGACCGCAACACCTTCACCTGCGGGGATGATCCGCTGGACGTCTGGCTACGCCACCACGCGCTCGATCATCAGCATGACCGCACCACGAACACCTTCGTGATCATCGATCGTCCACTGGCGGGTCGAGGCGACTCCGACACCCCCGGTGGCGAGCGACCGAGCGACCCGGACCTCACCGGCGCGGGATCGGTTCTCGACGGACCGCGGGCGCAGCGGCCCGGAGCCGACGACGCGGGCACCGAGGAAGCGGGCACCGAGGAAGCGGGCCATCCGCTGCCAGGTGGCGAGGCGTCGGGCGATGCGGGCGGGCGGATCGCCGGCTACTACTGCCTGGCGACCGCCGCCGTCGAACGCGTCCCCGGGTCGCGCCGCCGCTCCCGGCGCCCGACCGAGCCGGTGCCGGCGATGTTCGTCGGCCGGCTCGCGGTGGACCTGCGGTACGCCGGTCGCGGTGTCGGCGCCCGCCTCGTGCGCGACGCCGTGATGCGTTCCCTCACCGTGCACCGGATGGTCGGCCTGCCCGTGTTGCTGGCCCACACCCCGCACGCCGCCGGGGCGGCGTTCTACCAGCACCTCGGCTTCCGTCCGACCCGCTTCGACCCCTACCTTCACGCCCTTGCACTACGAGCCGCCGCCGGCTGATCGCCCGGGGCGAAGACGCCCTCCGCGCCGCCCGTGGCCGCGGCTGCTGTGGCCGCCGTGGCTGGCGGGGCGGGGCTTGCTGGCGAGACCGGGTTCGCCGTGGCCTGGCCCGCGGCGAGCAGCAGGTCGGTACCGGTGCCAGGACGAAGGCGCAGTCCACCCGAGCCGGGTGCCGTGGTGACGCCCACCCGTTCGAGGGCGGTCCGCGCCTGCCGTGCGTCGGCCCCGTAGAGGACGGCGACGACCTGCTCACCGGCCGGATCCGGACGGTAGACCAGGTCCGTACGGCGCAGGGCCGGCAGGCCGGCGTGCACGGGCAGGGTGAACGTGGCGCGGGTGAGATCGTCGTCGATCCGGCGTCGTTCCCGGGCCCGCGACCGGGCGTCGACGGCGGGGCCGGTGAGCCGGTCGATCTCGGCGCTGACCACCCGGGCGAGCAGCTCGGCGCTGGCGTCCCAGGTGAAACCGGCGGCCCAGGCCCGCGCCGCGGCGCGCAGATCCGCCGCGGCGGCCGGCTCGGCGAGCAACCGCAGGCCGGCGTCGATCGCGGGGCCCAGCGGCTCGCCGTCGCGCACCAGCCAGCCGGTCGTGCCATCGCGGACGGCATCGCGCAGCCCGGGCACCCGGAAGGCCACCGCGGGCACCCCCAGCGCCGCGGCCTCCAGCACCGACAGACCCCAGCCCTCCCCGTGCGAGGGGTTGACCGTCAGCCAGGCCGAGGCCAGCAGCCGATCCCGCACCGGCGCCGCGACCTGGCCATGCCAGTGCACCACCTGCGCCGCGGTCGGACCGGACGGGCCGCCCGGGTCGCCCGCCGCCACGGCAGGGGCGCTCAGGCCGAGGCTGACCGCGTGTGCCGTCAGGCGCTCACGGTCAGGTCCGTCACCGACGATGTGCACCACCAGGCCGGGATGGGCCTCCAGCAGCGCCGGCAGCGCGTCCAGCAGCAGATGCAGGCGCTTGTGTGGGACCAGCCGCCCGACGCAGACGATCGTCGGCGTGACCGCGGGGCCCACCTCCTGCGGCGAGCTCGGCACCGTGGCCGCGGTGACCCCGTTGGGGACCAGGTAGCGGGGGCCGGGCAGTCCCAGGACAGCACGGGCCTCCTCCCGGGTGGACGGCGAGACGACGACCGACGGCCGACGGCGGTAGACCAGCCGGCTCCCGGGTGCCTCGAGCAACTGCCCGATCCGGGCCACCGGACCCGGGAAGTACAACGGGAACTGTTTCTGGTGGACGTGGTGCAGTACCTGCACCACCGGCGTCTGCCCGCTGAGGACCAGCGGACTGAAGAACGGGATTCCGTTCTGGCAGTCGACCACCGCGTCGACCCGGTGCCCGGCGCGGCTGATACTCGCCAACCGGGCCAGCACCGACGGATACACCCCGAAGGTGCCACCACCGCGACGTACGTCGACGCCGGCCACGACCTGCGCCGCGGCCGCCGGGGGTGCACCGTCCGGGCTCACCCGTGAGGTCAGCAGGGTCACCCGTACGCCGGCGGCCGCGAACCGTTCGGCGACGGACTCGCAGAACAGCTCGGCGCCGCCGGCCTGGGGGTGCGCGCGGTCGCGCCAGTTGAGGAACACCACGTGCCGCCCAGCGAGAGTGGGCAGGTACCGGCTCGGGTCGGATGCGCCGGAACGCGGCGCGTGCGGGCTTCCCATCACCAGTGGCGTTCCTCTCGGGCGAAGGGGCAGGGCTTAGCATGTTCGCCTGCAACCTACCGATGCCGGAGAAATCCATGTCCTGCGCCTGATGGGAGACCGATGGCGAAGCCCTCGCGAGCGGCCGTGACCGGCCTGCTCGCTGGTCCGGCGTCGCTGGCGGTGGCCGGAATGCTCGTCAACGGCTGCAACCTGCTGATGAACCTGATCGTGGCGCGCTCCCTGGATTCGGACGCCTACGGCGCCGTATCGGTGCAGGTCAGCATATTTCTGATCTTGTCCGTCGCCGGGAACGCGTTGCTCATCGGGGTCGTGCACCACGAGACGTCCGGTACCGGTGAGTCACGGCGCGAGCAGTGGTACTGGATCCGTCGGCTGCGCGGTGCGTGTGGTCTTGGCATCGCCGTCGCGACGCTCGCGGCGCTCGTGCTGTCCCGGCCGGTGGCGGCGCTGATGTCCTACCCCCATCCGGTGGCGATCGCCGAGGCGACGATCGGCGCGGCGCTGTGGACGCTGCTGTGCGTCGAGCGGGGCCTCATCCAGGCGCGCGGGGCCTACCAGCGGCTCGCGGTGAACTTCGTGGTCGAGGGGTTCGTCCGGATCGGCCTGGTGATCCTGTTCGTGGTCGCCGGGATGGGCGTCAACGGCGCGGGCCTGGGCATCGTCATCGGCGTGCTGGTCGGGTCCGAGCATGGCCGCTGGGCGGTCAACCGCACGCCCCGGCTGCCCCGGCTCTCCGCATCCACCGTCGCGGGCCAGGACCCGCCGGCGGATGCGTCCCTGGCCGCGGCACGGGAGCTGACAGCTGCGCGGGAGCTGTCGGTGGCGCGGGAGCTGTCGGTCGCGCAGGAGTCAGGACGGGTGTCGGCGTCGGCGGGCCAGGGGCAGCCGGCCGAGGTCGCGGTGCCGCTGCTCCTCGAGGATGGGCTGCCGCCGGCCACCGGACCGATCCCGGTGCCGATCCCGGCGCCGCGGCCCAGCGCCCGCCAGAGCGTCATCGCGGACACGACAGTGGCGCTGGGCGCTCTCGTCCCGCTGGCGCTGCTGCAGAACATGGACGTGGTGATCGTCGGCTGGCTGGGGTCGGCCGGTGTCGGTGGCTACGCGGCGATCTCGACGGCCTGCAAGGTTCCGGTGTTCATCGGGCTCGCGGTGGCCAACTTCCTGCTGCCCGAGGCGGCACGGCGGCGCAAGGAAGGTCGTCCGGCCGGCGGGACCCTCGCGATCGCGCTCGTCTTCGTGGTCACACCCGGGCTGCTGCTGGCCGCCATCGGTCTGGTCGGCGCGCACTGGCTGATCGGGCTGGTGTTCGGCGCCCATCTGACCGACGCGTCCGGCGCGCTGTGGGTGTTGGCGCTGTCGATGACACTGCTGGCCGTCACCCTGATGTTCACCACCTATCTGCTCGGGGCGGGCGTGCGCCGGGTGGTGGCCGTGCTCGCGGTGGCCACGGTGGCCACCGCCGGCGCGCTGGTCTCCGCCGGCGGCGGTGCGATGCCGACGGCGGTCGCGGCACTGGTCACCGAACTCGTCACCGCGGTGGCCGTCGGCCTGCTCGTCGTGCAGCTGCATCACACCGATCGCCAGGAGGCCGCAGCCCGGCAGGCCGCCGATGTTCGCCGGCAGGCAACGGACGGCGGATTTCCGGCGGCGGTCTGAAGGACCGACCGATTGCGGGCCAGGGTAAAAGACACCGGTCAACCCGTTTCGGCTGCCCCGAATGGGCGTGGGCCTTTGCCCTACGCCCGATATGCCGGATGGGTCGGTCCGGTACCGTCGTTCTACTCGATGGGCTCCCTTTCCATCGGTGTGGAAGCCCCCACCAGCGTCGAGAGGCGGAGGCCGCCGCACATGCCAGTCAGGATTCGCTCGGGCACCGACAGCGGTGAGCCCGGCCGCCAGGAGCACGAGTCGTCATCCGGCTCCGAGCCCGGCAGTGATGCCGGCGGCACCGCCGACAGCGACACCGGTCGTGGTCCTGGGTACGCCGGTCAGTCGGGTCGGCGTACCCAGGGTCCGGTGACCCGCCGGCGGCTGCTGGGCACCGGTCTGGGGCTCGGCGCGGCGGCAGCGGGTGGCCTGCTGGCCGGGCGGCTGCTGTCCTCGGACGGCGCGGTGCGCGGCGGCCTGCCCGCCACCCGGCCGTCGGCACCGGTCGGCGGGGTGACGGCGGGGCCGTCGGAACCGGCCGGCGCGGTGAGCGAGGTGCCGCGGGACCTGCTGACCATCTACGGCGCACCGGACAGCTTCAACGACCTCGGCTCACCCGGCTCGGCGGTGCGCACCGTCGACATTCCCGGTTGGGGTTTCGGCCCCGGGCAGGCCGCTTTCATGTCGGCCGTCGCCGAGGACGGCACGGTGTTCATCTCCACAACACCGTTCACCGACGACCAGTCGAAGCTCACCGGCACCGACATGGAACTCGAGATCTTCGAGCCCGAGGCGCAGCGTTTCACCCGCCTGGTCATTCCCTCCAGTCGGGGCCGCACCTCACTGCCCCGTTTCGATCCGGGCTATCGCGGTGTCGGCGGCGGTGACACGTCCGATGTTCTCGTCGTGCCCGGAAACGACGACGAGCAGCGGGTCATGTTCACCTCGCTGATGCCGTTCTACGGCTGGGATGTCCGCGCCGGCGGGGAACTGCCGAGCATCGGCTCGCTACGCAAGGACCGCGACTCCGGGCGCTGGGTCTACGACCCGACCGCCTCGCACACCGCGGCGGAGCTGGCAGCGTCCGCCCAGCCCAACATCGCCGCCAAGGCCTTCCCGACCTTGTCCGCGCTGGAGCCGCGCTCCCCGCGTGGGCCGGCGTCGATCGCCCGCCTGCCGCGCAGCGGCCATCTGGTCATCGCCCAGTACCTGGGCACCGGCGCCGGCGGCACGGACAACGGCTCCCTGCTGGTCATCGACCCCACCGGTCGGGTCCGCGCCTTCTGGCAGTACCCGCAGGTGCGACCGCTGGGCATCGAGGTCGTGGTCAATCCGCGCGAGATCAGCGTCGACCCGACCAGCGAACCGGACGACGAGCGGTTCGTCCTGATCAGCGACGCCCGCGGGCTTGACTACAGCACGCAGCCGTTCCCCATCCAGGAGTTCTCCTACAACGAGTCCCAGGGGACGATCTCCCCGCGTAGCACCGCGGTGCGGGCCGCACAGGACGGCTCGCGGATGGAGTCGGCGGTCTTCGACGGCGACGGCACCCTCTACATCGCCCGGACCAGGCGCGACGGTCTGACCGCCGAGACCCTGGCTGTCTACCCGAAGCTCGGGCGCGAACGGGGCCTGGTGACCCGCAGCCCGGCGACCGGGAACTGGCCGGTGGACAGCTGGGGCATCGCCAACCCACCCGACTATCTGGTGGTCGGCACCGATCAGGGTGGCCTGGTGCGCAGCGTGACCCTCGATCCGACCAGCGGGGCGATCCTGCTGGCTGGCCTCGACGGCCTGGTGCAGGTGATCCGCCCCTCCGGACGGGGCAACCAGATGACCTTCCGGACCGACCGTCCCATCGACGTGGGGCTGTCCCGCCTACGCGGACCGTCGACCCGGTATGTCGGGGTCCGCCGCGGCGCGGTCGACGCGTCCCGGCGCATCCTGTGGCTGCCGGTGAACCAGATGGTTCTCGACGGCCTGACCTGGCCCTACCCGCCGTTCAAGCTGGACCAGTGGCTGCTGCGCGTCGACCTGGACGTTCTGCTCGCCGACCACTGAGCACCACTGGCCGACCCCTGAGCACCACTGGCCGACCCCTGGGCCGTGCTGGCCGACCGCCGAGCCGTCTCGACGGTCGGGCGCCGGCCGGTGTCAGGGGGTCGGAACGGCGCCGCGCGGTGTTGTTCGCGGCAACCGGCGGACGGAGGCGCCGTTTGCCGCGCCGCCGCGGGAGCGGCCCGACCTCGACGGCGACGGGGGGGGCGGGCACACCCCTGCGGGCGCCGCCGCCGCGCTCCCCGTCGGGTCGCCCAACTCGAGGTAGGCGGCCCGGAACAGTTCGGCGAACGCCGGTACGGATTCCGGTCCGAACATCTGCCGGTGATAGCAGACCGTGACGTTGAGGGCGCCCCCGACGCTCATCACGCCGAGGAACAGCCCCTGGGGCATGCCCGCGGTCCCGGTGAAGTAGGCGGCGGTCACCGCGGGACCGGGCAGCGCCGCCCGCCCCGCGTCGCCGACGGCGACGAGGTACCGACCGCGTTCGCCGGAGCCGCCGACCGGACCGGCCACGTCGTCATGACGACCCAGGTTGCTGACGGCGGCGGTAGGTGCCAGCAGCGGCCGCGCGGCGGCGACCCCGATGCGCAGCAGGCCGCTGCGCCACGGGCCGGGAACGTAGCGGGCCATCGCGACACCGAGCGCCCCGGACACGCCCGGCACCGGCGGCGGGATCGCGCCCTTGGCCTCGACGGTCTGGTCGACGACCCGGGCGGCGAGCCGCGCCGGGTCACGCCGGTCGGCCGCCTCGCTGATGATGAGCGCCTGACCGGTGTGGTTACCCTGCATCTCGGTGGCCGCGGTCATGGTCGCGGTGGTGGCCGGGGCGGGGGCGGGGGCCAGGTCGATGGGCATCCGAATCCGCAGGCAGCCGGTCTGCCCGCCGCGGCGGGTGTTCCACCGGCCGATGGCCAGATGCGCCGCCGCGAGCAGAAGGTCGTTGATGGTCATGCGGCGCCCGTCGGCCAGGGTGCGGTCGCCGGTGGGCAGCGCCAGCACCATGGGGTGAAAGCCGTAGCCCTCACCGCGCCCGGCGGTCAGGGGAACGACGTAGCGCCCCGAGCGCCGCGCCATCGTGGCCCACGGCGACGGCGCGGTCCGCACCACCGGCCCCACGCCGGCCGGCATCCCCCGTAGCTCGCCGTCACCATCGGCCGCGCCGAAGGCACCCGGAAGCCCCCACTCCCCCGGTGACTGGCGGTACACGGCGAGGATCTCGGTGGCGAGCCTGGTCAGGCGCAGCCCGTCGAGGGCCAGGTGATGGGCGACCACGCTGAGCTGATCACCACCGGGCTGGCGGACGAGGACGACCCGCAGCGGCGGGAAGCGGCGCAGGTCGAACGGTGCCGAGGCGAGCACCTCGTGCACCCGCCAGGCCTCGGTGCCGTCGTCGACGAAGCCGAACGGGTCGCTGGTCGGCTCGGCGACGAAGCGCCAGGCGTGCTGGCGGGAACCGTAGAGCACCGCGCGCGTCATCGGATGGCGGCGCATGACCGTCCAGACCGCGGCGCGCAACCGGCGGGGATCAAGCTGGCCGTCGGTCTGGACGAGCAGCCCACAGGTCAGGGGTGCGCTCGCCCGATCGGAGGCGGCGAGAATCTGCTCGCCGGGAGTCAGGACTCGATCCGGAATCGGCGAAGTGGCGGCTCCGCTCTCGTGCGCCCATCCCATCCTTGTCGGCCGGCCTCTCTCCCGTAGCTCGCACACCCGGCACGGCGCACTGATCGCCATGCAGTCGCAGCTTTCAAGCCTAACCAGCGGGAAGGTCCCGGCCGCACCGCCGGTAAGCCCGATCAGGCGATCGGGTCGCCGCCCCGCCACGATTCCCGCATCGGTTCACCACCACCGGCTACGAGGCGGCGCCCGCCGCCTGCGCCGAGGTGACCCACAATCGCCGGTGGCCGGCCTTGATCGGAGCGCACGGGCCCCACCCGCCCCCGTCACGTCGCCGCAGGCAGACCCCGCGACGGCGACGGCGGCCACCATCACCCGCGGCCTACCCCGCACCCACACCTGGCCATCCCCCGCTGATCACGCAGCGTACAAGCCTGGTTATTATTCGGCAGAAATGAGAGGATGGTCACAGGGTTGACGGATGCGCCTGGGTCCGGACGGAGCTGGTGCGGCGGCGAAGGAGCGGTATGTCCGACAACGGGACGCCCGGATCGCAGCGCCTCGAACTCGCGGACCTGGTCTGCCTGACCGGCGGCCGAACCCGGCGGTACGCGACCCGCCCGATCCCGGACGAGCGTGACATCGCCATCGTCGCCCTGCTGCGCAAGGCTGGGCGCACCGGCGGCCTCGGCCAACTGCTCGAGCTGATCCGCCCGGACGTGGAGGCGGAGACACTGCGGACGTTCGCCGTGCGGATGGCGTCGTGCGCGCTCCGGCGCACCGATCCGGAGCTGCTGCGCCTCGGGGTGTGCGCCATGGCCCTGGCCGCCCTGCGCGGTACCGCCCGCCGCGACGACGCCGCGGCCTTCGCTCCGCTGTGGCACGCCGCCGGCCAGGTGGGCCTCGACCCGGCGGCCGAGTTCGCCACCACCGCCTCGGCCGTGCCCGCCGCGGCGCCCCTGCTGGCCGGGTGGTCTGCCCGCCCGGCCAGCCAGCGTGAGCTGCGGATGATGGGCTTTCATCTGTCGACGGACGTGGACGGTCCGCGCTACACCGAGGACTGGACGCTGCTGGCCGCCGACTTCGACCGTGAGTTCACGGGTCCGTCGCTGCTCGACCAGCTCCACCTGCCGCGCCGGTGGCGCAACGCCCGAGCCGCCGGACGCGCCGCCCGCTGCCTTGGCCACCCGCCCCGCAACGGCCTGGACGTCCGGCCACCGAACACCGACCCGACCGGCACCGACTCGACCAGCACCGACTCGACCAGCACCGAGCGGGCCGGCACCGATCACACGGACGGCGCGACAGACGGCGACGGCCCGACCTGAGCCGCCCCGGGCACATCCACCCCAGGCTCATCCAGCCCGGGTCCCTCTCGCCCGGGCCCATCCGATCCAGGTCCATCCGGCCCAGGTCCATCCGGACCGGCGAGCGGACGGTTCCAGCACCAGGACGCCAGTGTGGCGAGGACGGCGGCGAGCGCGAGCGCGCCGAGAACCTGGGTGGCGGCGCCGAAGGCACCCTGGCCGGAGCCGGGTGTGCTGTTCGGGGCGACGGCGACGGCGATCCCGGCACCGGCCATCGTGGCGCCGGCGATCCAGGCCGGCACCGTCGGCCAGCGCCGTGCGATCACCACCAGCACGGGCACGGCCAGCGCGACCGGACCGGCCACCAGCACGACCGCGAGCGTCGCGAGTCCGACCCAGGCCAACCGCGCCGGCAACCGGGGCCGGGTGGGGCCCGACACCGCATCCGACCCCGGGGGCACACCGGGAATCCGGGCCAGCCAGGGCATCAGCGGGGTGTCGCGCCGGTCGGGACGACCCCGGCGCCGGCCGGGCCACCGCGGCACCACGGCGAGGACCACCAGGACGAGGATGCCCACCAGCCCGATGAGGAGATTGCGCCGGTACTCCTCGCCCGCGGCGTTCTCGATGACGATCGTGCCGCCCGCGCCGGCCGGCACGATCCAACCCTGCTGCCAGCCGTCCAACCGCAGGGGGACGAGGGTGGCGCCGTTGAGCTTCGCCGTCCAGGAGGCGTTCGCGTTCTCCCGCACGGACAGGAACGCCCGGCTGCCGGCGCCGATCGTGACGGTGCGGTGTTCGGCGTTCCACGCGCCGACGGTGGTGGTCCGCGCGGCGGCGAGGGCGGGTTCCCGGCCGGGCCCGACGATGCTCAGCGAGTCGACCAGGATGGAGGTGGCGCCCTGGTCGACGGTCACCAGGTGGGAGCCGGGGGTGAGGGTCAGGCGGCTGCCGTCGGTGCACAGCGACACCTGCACGGGTCGGACGGCGGTCACGTCACTGTTGCGTCCGGTGATCCGCAGCGGGTAGCGCTGGCCGTCGACGACCAGGCTCGGGCCGCTGCCGCAGTCGATGAGCAGCGGGCTGTCGTCCCCCGCCGGGGTGCCCCGCGGTGGCGGCAGGAAGCTGGCGCTGCCGGCGACGACGACGTCCATCCGGGTGGGGACCTCGAAGCGGCGCGAGAGCACCAGTTCCTCGGAGCCGCCGAACGGCTGCGCCGGGTCCACCCGCTCACGGACCATCGAATAGGCGATGTGACCGCGGTCGGCACCGCCGAACAGGCCGCTGACATCGTCGGGCAGCTGCGCGTAGTGCGTGAAGGTGACACCGGGGATGCTGATCTCCCGCAGGCCGCCACCGAGGGTGTCCGGGCCTTCGGGGTCGACCCGGTCGAAGGTCAGCCGGTACCAGCGGCTCTCCCCCGGGGGGACGGCCAGACGCTGCGTGGCCTCCGCCGGGGACACCTCGGTCACAACCGAACCCGTCTCGGTGGTCACCCGCATCGCCCGCACCCGCGGCCGCCAGGCACCCTCCGACTGCAGCTGGATGTCGATGTAGGGCACCGACATCCGTCGTCCGACGTCGAGCTGGATCCACTGGCCCTGGGTGCCGGACCGGTCGGTGCGCAGCACGGTCCAGGCCGTCGCGGGGTAGCCGTCGACCGCGGCCGGTGGCGCCAGGTCCGGGGCGGCGAGCAGGTCATAGCCGTAGGAGGAGGCGGTGACCGATCTGCCGTCGGCGTAGCCGGCGACGGTCTGGTGGCCGGCCACGTCGTCCTCGGCCCACTGGCTGGGCTGGCCGGAGCGGCCGACGGCGTTGCCCGTCGGGCCGAGCAGGTAGGAGCTCGCGTCGTGCACGATGCCGTAGATGCTGTCCCGACGGGTCAGGGTGTCGGTGTCGAACCAGGCCGTTCGCGGGCCGATCACCTCGTCCGGCGCGACCTTGATCGCCGCCGGGCTGGTGGACGGCGCGGTGGTGTTGGCGGGGGCGGCGAGGTCACCGGCGAGCACGGCGGCACGGTCCGGGCTGAGCAGGCCCTGGGCGGCGAGCTGCACCGTGGCCTCCGGGCCACCGGAGACGACGACGGCGCTGTCGGCCGGGTAGGACCCCACCAGTGACGTTCCGCCCGGCACCGTCCACACCTCCAGCGCCGGCACGGTCGTGCTCGGATCCCGCAGCTGCGGGACGAGCCGTTCCTTCGCCGAGGCTCGCGCGCGCACCTGCGGCCCGAACGACGCCGACCGGGTCAGCCCGGACGACTCCAGTGCCCGGTGCAGCTCGTCGGTGGACGGCGGCACGTCCCAGTCCTTCTGCTCCAGGTCGTTGCGCAACAGGATCTGGCCGATGCCCGCCCGGGCGAGCGCACGGCTCAGGCCTGGGGCGGAGCCGGTGGCGAGTTCCTGTTCGATGCCGTCCATCAGTCGGGTGATGCCCACCCCGCCGAGCGGGATGAGGCTGCGGACCCCCCAGGGGCTCTTCGCGAGCCACTGCAACGGCTCGTCCAGCGGCCGTCCCCACGAGTACTCCGCGAACGGCGAGGCGGGCAGGACGAGCGTGTGTCCGCCGTCCGGGTTGTCGGCGAGCCAGTCCGCGGCCTGCACCCAGTAGTCCGGCACCTGGGTGAACGGGCGGGGTTGCAGCGCCCGTCCGGACAGCGCCGGGGTGATGCCACAGACCAGCGCGGCCGCCGTGAGCACCGCCGTCACGCTGGCCACCCCGTGGTACCCCGCCCGCGGCCATCCTCGCGCGGCGAACAGCCGGCGGTACCGGGCCGACCCACGGGGCAGGACGGTCAGGGCGTGGGCGACGCCGAGGGCGATCGGCAGGCGCACCACCGGCTGGAACTTGTAGACGTTGCGCAGGAAGCCGAGCTGGTCACCGAGCAGGTCGCGCAGCGGTCCGGCCAGCGGCCCACCCGGGTCGCCGGGGTAGGCGGCCGACACCGACACCGTGCCCACGGCGAGCGTGACCAGCAGGAGGCGGCGGGCGGGCAGGTCCGGCCGGGCAAGGCCCCACAGGCCGATCGCGGCGACCGCGGCGGACCCGAGGATCGGCACCGGCCGGGAGATGTACTCGGTCGCGGCGGGCAGCCACGGCCGGGGCAGCTGCAGGTAGGCCAGCCAGTCGGTGGCGCCACGCAGCGCCTCGGCGACCGAGGTGGTCGCGGTCGTCGTCGCCGCCGTCTCGGTGTAGGGCAGGAAGTTCAGGCCGTAGCGGCCCTGCACCGCCAGCGCCAGCACCCACCAGGCGGTGGCGAGCACGAGCGACAGGACCCACCAGGCCCGCAGCGCCCAGGCGCGCCGGGAACCACCGGCGAACAGCAGCACCACCCCGGGGCAGAGCAGCACACACAACGTGACGGTGGCGTTGGTGCCACCGGTACACAGCACGGCCAGTCCCGACGCCGCGGCCGCCCGCCGCGGCGTCAGCCGACGGTCGGTCCCAGCCGTCCCGTCCCCGTCGCCGGCACCGGCGGGACGGGCAGCGGCGGTGCCGGTGTCGGCGCCGAGCGCGCCGTCGGGGCGCAGGGCGAGGATCAGTGGCAGCGTGATCCACGGCAGCATCGCCGCGCCGGCCAGCGCCACCGACGTGGCCCCGATCTTGCCCAGGAACATCGGTGACAGCGTGTAGGCGAGCCCGGCGATGATCCTGGTCACCGGTATCCCGAGGCGCAGCGCGTCCGCCAGCCGCACGACCCCCCAGGTCGAGACGGTCAGCAGCAGGGTCATCCACAGCCGCTGGGAGATCCACGGGGGCACACCGAGGAGGTGGCCGAGCCCGAAGAAGGGTCCCATCGGGAACAGGTACCCGACGTACTGGTTCGGCAGGTAGCCGAACTCGGCCAGCGAGTTCCACAGGTGGGTCGCCCGACCCATGAAGCCCCACGGGTCCAGCGGGACGTCGAGCTTGGTGTCCGCGGTCAGTGTGCCGGGCGCCTGCAGAAGGTAGAGCGCCGAGAAGCCGATGGCGATCCCGAGCAGTGGCCACCGGGATGTGCGTGCGTCCCGCGGCGGGGTGGACACGCGGGCGGGTGGTCCGGTGACTGGCGCGGGGGGACTGACGACGGAGGAACGGATCTTCGACTCCAAGGCCGGATGTGAGGTACGCCGACCCTACCCACGGTGCCCGAAGCCGGTGTCTACCGGGCAGCGGCCTCCGGCTCCGCGGCCGCGGCCAGCGGAAACGGTGTGACCGAGGACGGAAGGGGCCGGCGCGGCGGCGACAGCGGCGGGCGAGCCGACATTCGCGTGACGATCCCCTGCACCGGCAGCGAGGACGGTGACACGACAGCCGGCGACACCGGCGGGGTGCCCGGCGCGGCGGCGACCGACGGCGACACGCTCGAGGGTGCCGCGCCGATCGGGGTGTGCGCGGGCGTGATCACGCTGGGGGCGGAGCGACCCAGGTAACGCCGGGCGCGTACGACGTCGACGAGCATGGCGGGGGTGTGCCGACCGACCCGGAACGTGCCGCCGGGCATCTCCTCCCATGTCACCGGCACCTCGGCGATGCGATAGCCCATGGACCGGGCGATCGAGAGCACCTCGACGTCGAAGCCGAACCCCGAGGACCGGGCGAGGCTGAACAGCAGCTTGGCCTCCGGGCCCCGAAAGGCCTTGAAACCACACTGGGTGTCGGCGACATCCAGGCTGGCCAGCGAGCGGGTGATCTGGTTGAACGCCCAACTGCCGACCCGACGCCCGCTGCTGCGCACCGCCCGCCCACCGATGCGCCGCGAGCCGAGCGCGACCTCGGCGTGTTCCAGCGCGGCGAGCAGCAGCGGCAGATCGTCGATGTCGGAGGCGCCGTCGGCGTCGAGGAAGACGATGGACTCGCCGTGGGCGGCGGACACACCGACCCGCACGGCGGTCCCCTTACCCGAGTTCCAGGGCAACCGCAGCACCCGGCCACCCGGCAGCCCGGCCAGCAGTTTCTCCGCGACCGCGGCGGTGCCGTCCGTGCTGCCGTCGTCGACCACGATCACTTCGGCACCGGGCGTCCGGCCCATCATGGCTACGATCTCCGGCAGTGCCCCGGGCAGCCGCAGCGCCTCGTTGTAGGCCGGAATGATGACGCTCACAGGCACGAAGACGCTCACGGGCGCGCTGTCCACGAGTCAGCTCCTAGGCTTCGACGGCGGTTCCGGTCACGGACGCTGGCCGGGGCGTCGCAACTATGAGCGGCCGATCGAGATCAGCGCATAGTTTCAACTCGTTCGCGATGGAAGTCAACGTATTCATCCATAGCCTCCCACGCAGTGATCACACCATGAACTTTGCGAAGCACCACCTACGTGCTACAAGCGGGTGGCCATTCACGATCTCATGGCAGTAACAAGCATACGGAGACCTTCGCGGCCGACGTCGACCGGTATCGCGCCCCGGGGAAGTGACGCTGGGAAGCAGAAGGAGAACACACTCCGCCGTCCAATGGCGGACGGCATCCATCCAGCGACGAAGGGCAACAGAAAATCTCCGGCAACACAAGCGGGAGAGCAGCAAGAACTACGAACACCCGGTCAATCTCATCCGACCACCGTGGGAGAGTGTGCGACGACAGTCCCCCGCCACGGCCACCAACAATAGAACGATCTACCCGACGCCGGATCCCCGCCGCCGTCGGGCAAGGTCCGCGCCGGTCCGAATACCCGCTCCGCCGCGGATTCCGGGACCGGTCACTACGCTCGAGGTATGGCCCGCAGCGTCCGTCCCAGCGGCCCCCACGACTCCACCAACGATGCCAGCTCCGCCAGTGGTAGCAGCGGTGGCAGCGGTTTCGGTGGCACCAGCGGCTCCGGCGGCTCCCGCGGTGGGGCCGCCGATCCGGACGCGCCGTTGCGGGGTCTGGTCGGCTCGGGCCGCACCCACCTGCCGCCGCTGGTCGCGATGCGGGCCCGTGACGTGGCCCAGCCCACCGACGAGGACCTCGCCGAAGCCGAACGCACCCTGGTGCTACGCCCACCCGGCCGGGTCGCGAACCGTGCGCTCCGGCCGGGTGAACAGGCCCGGCCGGAGCCGCGGGTTCAGGACGCGGGCGACGCCGCGTCGGGGACGGCGGGGATCTCGCCGGTGCGCTCGTAGTTCGACAGCATCCGCAGCCGACGGGTGTGACGCTGCTCGCCGCTGAACGGGGTGGAAAGGAAGACCTCGACGAAGCCGACGGCCTCGGGGACGGTGTGCATCCGCGCGCCGATGCTCAGCACGTTGGCGTCGTTGTGCTGACGGCCAAGCGTCGCGGTCTGCTCGCTCCAGACCAGCGCGGCGCGCACCCCGTCGACCTTGTTCGCCGCGATGGCCTCGCCGTTACCCGAGCCGCCGATGACGATCCCGAGGCTGTCCGGTTCGGCCGCCGTGGCCTGCGCGGCGGCGAGCACGAACGGCGGGTAGTCGTCGTCGGGGTCGTACTCGACCGGGCCATGGTCAACGGGTGCGTGGCCAAGTTCCACCAGGCGTTCGGCGAGCGCCGCCTTCAGATGGAAGCCGGCATGATCAGAACCTAGATGGACGCGCATGATGCGTCATCATGCCCGATCACGTGAAGATCGGTCCGACATCCCGGGTGCGCTTGAGTTCGTAGAAGCCGGGAGTGCCGGCCACCAGCAGCACGCCGTCCCACAGCCGGCCAGCCGACTCGCCCTTGGGTGCCGGCGTGATCACCGGCCCGAAGAAGGCGTTCTCGCCGACGGCGATCACCGGGGTGCCCACGTCCATACCGACCCGGCTGATGCCGTCGTGGTGGCTGGCCCGCAGCGCCTCGTCCCACTCGGTCGAGGTCGCGGCGTCGGCCAGTGACGGGTCGGCGCCCGCCTCGGTGAGCGCCGCGGCGAACGTCTCGGCGTCCCACTCGGCCTTCTCCACGTGCCGACGCCGGCCCAGCGCGGTGTACAGCGGACCGAGGACGTCCTCGCCGTGCTTGGCGGCCGCGGCGATGCAGATCCGCACCGGGCCCCAGGCCTGCGCCATCGCCTCCCGGTACGCTTCGGGCACCTCCTGTCCGGAGTTGAGCACGGCCAGGCTCATCACGTGCCAGCGGGCGCGGACGGGCCGTACCCGCTCGACCTCCAGCAGCCAGCGCGAGGTGATCCACGCCCACGGGCAGCTCGGGTCGAACCACAGATCGGCGGTCACGATGTCGGCGTCGGCGCCGGCGACGTTCTCGGTGCTCACGGGCGAGTCTCCTCGTTTGACGGAGTGTGATCGTCGGAGTCAACCCGACCGGATGGCACCGGATTCCCGTCCGCCGCTGGTGGCGTCGTTTCGCCGCTGGCCGCCAGATAGCCGGCGACCCGGTTGACGACGGCCACGAACGGTACCGCGGCGATCGCGCCGGGAATACCGGCGAGCACACCACCGGCGGACAGCGAGATCACGATGGCCAGTGGATGCAGTCGCACGGCGCGGCGCATCACCAGCGGCTGCAACAGATGGCCCTCGATCTGCTGCACGGCCAACACCACCGCGAGAATGATCAGAGCGTCGGTGACGCCGCCCGAGACGAGGGTGACCAGCACCGCGGCGACCCCGGCCACGGTGGCCCCGATGATCGGGATGAAGCCACCGAAGAACGTCAGCAGCGCCAGCGGGGCGACCAGCGGCACACCGACGCCCACCAGCCCCATCGCGATCCCGAACGCGTCGACGGCCGCGACGAACACCGTCCCGCGGATGTAGCCGGTGATCGTCAGCCAGGCCTCCCGGCCGGCGCCGCGCACCCGCTGCTCGGCACCGGCCGGGAAGCGGGTGACGATCCAGCCCCAGATCCGGTCCCCGTCGTAGAGGAAGAAGAACGTGGAGAACAACGCGACCAGCAGGCTGGTGAGTGCCTCCGCGGCGACCGACGCCCCCGAGATCACGCCCGAGACGAGCCGCCCACGGTTGTTCGCGAGGTTGCGCCGGATGTCGTCGACCAGATCGTCGAGCTGGCTCTGCGACAGGTGGAACGGCCCGTCGGTCAGGTAGCCCCGGACCTGCTCGACTCCCTGGCTGACCTGGTCGGACACGGTCGGAATCTCGTTGGCGGCGTTGAACCCGACCGCCACCGCCGCCCCGGCGAGCACCACGACGAACACGAACAGCGCCGCGAACGCGGCCCCGAGCCGGGGCATGCCCATCCGCTGGAAACGATGGGCCAGCGGATGGATCAGCGCGGCGATGAGCAGCCCGGCGATGATCGGGATGACCACGAGCCGGACCCGGCCGACCGCCATCAGCAGGATCCAGATCGCGGCCCCGGTGACGATCAGCCGCCAGGACCAGCCGGCGGAGACCCGCAGCGCCACCGGGATGTGCTCCTCGGCCCGCTGCGCGGTCGACAGCTCACGCGCCGGCCCCTCCGAACGACCGGACTGCGCGGGGACCGGCGAGACGCCGCCGGGATACCCCGCGCGCGCCGCGGCCCGCAGCTCCCGTAGCCGGCGCGGCACGAACCCCTTGCGCGATGACGAACCAGCCGAGGCCGAACCGGCCGACGACGACGAACCAGCCGACGACGACGAACCAGCCGAGGACGAACCAGCCGAGGGTGCGGGCGAACCGGCCGGTGACGAACCGGCGGGCGAACCGGCCGGCGACGAACCTGCGGGCGGGCCGGGGGCTGGCGCGGCGGAGCGGGCCCGCGGCTGCACTCGACCCAGCCCAGCGACCCGTCTCACCCGCGCTCCTTCCCGACGCCGCCCGTGCGACGTCCGCCAACCCGCCGCGCGGACGATGACGCCCGCCCGTCACGCGGGAGATGTCGCCATCGTGCCGTACCGGCCGCGCCGGTGGGAGTGGCAGGGCCGCGAAACCCGACAATTCACGACGGTCACGGGCGGTGTACCGGCCACGGAGGGTCTCCCACCAGGGTTCGGGCCCGCCGGTGGCGTGCGAGACTGAACCTCGGTGTGAGCCGTCCCGGCAGGCGCCGGTCGACGTCCGAACTAGCTGCGAGCCGACGCGCGAGCGGCAAGCTGAGAGGAACCGGGTGCCCAACAATCTCACCCGCGACGAGGCGCGCGAGCGCGCCCGCCTGCTCAACGTGGCGTCCTACGACGTCGAACTCGACCTGACGACGGGCCCGGAGCACTTCCGCACGTCGACCCAGGTCATCTTCACCAGCACCGAGCCGGGAGCGTCGACGTTCATCGAGCTCGCGGCCGCCAGCGTCGACGAGGTCGTGCTCAACGGCCGGGCGCTGGCGGTGGCCGACGTCTTCGACGGGGAGCGCATCCGCCTCGACGGGCTCGCCGAGGCCAACAACCTGCGGGTCATCGGCACCGGGGTCTACTCCCGCACCGGTGAGGGGCTGCACCGCTTCGTCGACCCCGTGGACGACGCGGTCTACCTCTACACCCAGTTCGAGACGTACGACGCGCACCGGATGTACGCCTGTTTCGACCAGCCTGACCTGAAGGCCACGTTCACCCTCACGGTGACAGTGCCCGCCGACTGGTCGGCGATCTCGGGCGGGGCGGTCGCCGCGACGGCCGAGGCCGCCATCGGGGTGCGCACGATCCGCTTCCTCGAGACCCCGGTGATGTCGACCTACATCACCGCGCTGGTCGCCGGTCCGTACCACGAGGTCCGCGATGAGCACGACGGCATCGACCTGGGGCTGTTCTGTCGCCGTTCGCTGGCCGAACATCTCGACCCCGACGAACTGTTCGAGATCACCAGGGCCGGCTTCGACTTCTACCACCGGGTGTTCGACTACCGGTACCCGTTCGGCAAGTACGACCAGTTGTTCGTGCCCGAGTTCAACGCGGGCGCGATGGAGAACGCCGGCTGCGTGACGTTCCTGGAGGACTACGTCTTCCGGGCGAAGGTCACCGAGGCCCGCCGTGAGCGCCGCGCCGAGACGATCCTGCACGAGATGGCGCACATGTGGTTCGGCGACCTGGTCACCATGCGCTGGTGGGACGACCTGTGGCTGAACGAGTCGTTCGCGACCTACATGTCGGTGCTGGCGCAGGTCACCTCCACCCGGTTCACCAACGGGTGGACGACGTTCGCCAACGCCGAGAAGGGCTGGGCGTACCGCCAGGACCAGCTCTCCTCGACCCATCCGATCGTCGCCGACGCCCCCGACATGGACGCGGTGCGCACCAACTTCGACGGCATCACCTACGCCAAGGGCGCGAGCGTGCTCAAGCAGCTCGTCGCCTGGGTCGGGCAGGAGGAGTTCCTCGCCGGCCTGCGGTCGTACTTCCGCCGCTACGAGTACGCGAACACGTCCCTGCGGGATCTGCTGGACGAGCTGGAGAACGCCTCCGGGCGTGACCTGTCCGCCTGGTCGGCCGCCTGGTTGGAGACGACCGGCGTCAACACGCTGCGCCCGCGGTTCTCCACCGACTCCTCGGGCCTGTTCACCTCGTTCGACGTCGTGCAGGAGCCGGCGAGCGCCCCGCCGACCGCCTCACGCACGCTGCGTCCGCACCGGCTGGCCGTCGGACTCTACGATCGGGACGCCGACGGCGCGCTGGTCCGCCGCGAACGGATCGAGCTCGACGTCACCGGTGAGCTCACCGAGGTGCCGAAGATCGTCGGTGCCCGCCAGCCGGATCTGATCCTGCTCAACGACGACGACCTCACCTTCGCCAAGGTCCGTCTCGACCCGCGGTCACTGACCACCCTGATCGACTCGATCGGGTCGTTCACCGAGAGCCTGCCCCGGACGTTGTGCTGGGCGGCGGCGTGGGACATGACCCGCGACGCGGAACTCGCCGCCCGCGACTACGTCCGCCTCGTGCTGTCCGGGGTGAGCGCCGAGGACGACATCGGCGTGGTGCAGTCGCTGCTCGCCAAGGCCGATCTCACCATCGACGCCTACGGTGACCCGGCGAACCGCGCCACGGCGCTACGCGCGCTCACCGAACGCTCCGAGGAGCTCGCCCGGGCCGCCGCACCGGGCAGCGACCTGCAGCTGGTGTTCACCACGACGTTCGCCAGGGCGGAGAACCCCGAGCAGATCGCCCGGGTCCGCGCCCTGTTCGAGGGCACCGAGGTGCTCGACGGTCTGGTCGTGGACACCGAACTGCGCTGGACGCTGCTCATCCAGCTCGTCGCCCGGGGCGTCTACGGCGACGCCGAGATCGACGCCGAGCTCGCCCGGGACCGCACCGCCACCGGCGAGAAGCGCGCCGCGACCGCCCGGGCCGCCCGCCCCACCGCCGAGGCGAAGGCCGCGGCCTGGTCCGCGGTGATGGACTCGGCGGACCTGTCGAACCACCTGGCGGTGGCGACGATGAGCGGCTTCTGGATCTCCGACCAGCAGAAGATCACCCTGCCCTACGTCGACCGGTTCTTCGCCGAGATCGGCGGTATCTGGTCCTCGCGCAGCTTCGACACGGCCGCGACGATCAGCCAGATGCTGTTCCCGTCCTCGGTCATCTCCCCCGACACGGTGGCGAAGGTCGACGCCTACCTGGCTGAACGCGACCCGACCCCGCCGCTGCGCCGAGCCCTGCTCGAGGGCCGCGACGGCCTGGTCCGCGCCCTGGCCGCCCGGCAGAAGGACATCGCCTCCGGTTAGCCGGCGGCCGCGCCCGCCGTCCTGGCTTCCCTTCGTCGGCCAGGACGGCGGCACCGCCGGGCACCGCGAGCCCCTCAGCGCACGGCGTGGCTCAGCGCACGGCGTGGCTCAGCGCGGGACGCAGCTCAGTGCGCGGCCCGGTTCAGTGCGCTCCGTGGTTCAGTGCGGGGCGGGGCTGCCAGCCGGGGCGGCGGTCGGAGCCGACGGGCGCAGGGCCGCCGGGGTGGTGGCGGCGGGGCCGGCGGCCTCGGCGAGCTGGCGGATGCCCGAGGTCAGGCCGCCGACCAGGTCGCCGAGGGAGAAACTGGACGTCATCGCGAGCGAGGCGAGGCTCGACGCGGTGTTGCTGATCCGCTTGCGGGCGGCGGGCGTGGTCGAGATCCGCACGACGCGCTGCCCCGGGGAGACCACGATCAGGACGGCCGGGTCCCGCGCGGGGTCGCCGACGAGGGTGGACAGGGTCCGCTCCGCGGCCAGGCGGATGTCACCACGCACGGCGCCGACCCGCAGCGTGAACGGGATGCCACTGTGCTTCTCGGCCTGCTCGAGCGCCCGATCCAGCCGCTCGAGCTGCTCGGGGCTGAAGGCCTCACCAGTTGCCACTGGCTCCACCTGCTCCCGGAACGGCCTTCTCCTCGCGGGCGCCCTCGAGCTCCTCGGGACGCTTGCCGACCCAGACGTCGTCGTGCTCCCAGGCCTGGCCCGGACGGTACCGGGTCGGGCCGCTGCGCCGGCCTGACCAGGCGGCCAGCAGGATCGCGATGAGGAACCCGCCGGCGATGGCGCCGCCGTAGATACCCCAGGTCTGCAGAACGGTCAACGGGTCGGGGTTGTACTTCGTCCCGATCTCCGCGGCTGATGCCGTCGCGGCGAACACCGGAACGGTGAACATCGCGAGGCCGGCGACCGTGAGCACCCGGCGGTAGGCGGCGCCCCTGGGCCGCGCTGGACGTGGAGTCACGCAGCGAAGGTTACCGGGAAGTGGTGCCCGGGTCCTCCGACAGGGGTACCACCCGGCCCCCACCGGAGGGTGAGTTCGGACTCTCCGTACCCGCGTCCGCCCGAACCTCGCCCAGCAGCGCCCCCAGCCGGGCCACGGCCGGTTCGGCCAGCAGCCGTTCGAGGGTGACCTCCGCGCCGTCGCCGTCACGCACCGGCAGCCGCCAGTTCGGGTAGGCGTCGGTGGTGCCGGGCAGGTTCGGCTGGTGCCGATCGCCGAGCGCGTCGCCGGGCGCGGCGAGCACGACCTGGCAGGGTGAACGGACGAGCAGCCGGTGCATTCCCCGCACGTAGGCGTCCAGGTCGCCAGGTGGGAACGCCTGCCCGACCCCGGGTGACGCGGGCGTCGCCGCACCCGCGGTGTCCAGCAGGCCCTCGGTGTCCAGCGGGCCCTCGGTGTCCAGCAGGCCCTCGGTGCGCAGCAGGGCGAGCAGGGCGTCGCGGTCACGCCGCCAGGCGTCGGCCTCGGCCTGTTCGGAGCGGCCGAGCAGACCCAGACCGGCACGCAGGCGCACATGTTCGCCTTCGAGGTAGCCGGCGGCGGTCGGCAGGTCGTGGGTGGTGACGCTGGCCATGGTGGCCGCCCGGTACCGGGCGGGGGGCAACGGGTTGCCGTCCTCGTCCTGCTCGAACCACAGCACCGAGGAGCCGAGCACGCCGGCCGCGTCCAGCGCCGTCGCCATCGAGGGTTCGACGGTGCCGAGGTCCTCGCCGACGACGAGGGCGTCGGCCCGGGTGGCCTCGAGCGCGAGGAGTCCGAGCATCGCCTTCGCGTCATACCGGACGTAGGTGCCGCGGGCCGCACCGGCACCCCGCGGAATCCACCACAGCCGGAACAGACCGAGGATGTGGTCGACCCGCAGCCCGCCGCCGCGGCGCAGCACCGCGGCGACCATCTCGCGCAGCGGGGCGTACCCGGTCTCGGCCAGGGCCTGCGGTCGCCAGGGTGGCAGCCCCCAGTCCTGGCCCTGCTGGTTGAACGAGTCCGGCGGCGCGCCGACACTGGCCGCGACCGCGAGCACGTCCTGCAGTGCCCAGGCGTCGGCGCCCCCCGCGTCGACGCCGACGGCCAGGTCATGCACGATCCCGGCGGCCATCCCGGCGGCCCGGGCGGTGGCCTGCGCGGTGGCGAGCTGCTCGTCGCAGCGGTGTTGCAGCCAGCTGTGGAAGGCGATCCGGTCGGCGAGTTCGACCCGGGCGGCGGCGACGGCGTCGGTGTCCGGGCGGGTGAGTCCCGCGGGCCAGCCGCGCCAGTCCGGCCCGTGTCGTTCGGCCAACGCGCACCAGGTGGCGAAGTCCGCGAGGTCCGCGTCCCCCGGCTCCGCGGCGTCCGCCGCCTCCGCCGTGGTGGCGTTCGCGGAGCCGGCGGGACGGGTGGTGGCGAACAGCAGCTCGAGGGCTGCGAGCTTGGCCGTCCAGACGACGTCGCGATCGAGCAGGCCGTCGGGTCGGCCGTCGCGGCGGGCCCGGGCGGCCAGGTCGTCCACGGCGGCCCGGGTGGCGGCGTCGGCCTGAGCGTACTCGCGGGTGGCCTCGGGACGCAGGTACAGCGGCGCGGCGAAACGCCGGCTCACCGGGGAGTACGGCGAGTCGGCGACCGGGAGGGTCGGCGCGGCCGCGTGCAGCGGGTTGACCAGCAGCACGTCGGCTCCGGCCGCCCCGGACCAGGCCGCGAGCTCACCGAGGTCGCCGTAGTCGCCCATCCCCCAGCCGTGCTCCGAACGCAGCGCGTACAGCTGGATCATCCAGCCCCAGGCCCGCCAGCGCGGTCCCCGCGCCCGCAGCGCCGCGGGTCCCGGCAGCACGTCCGGCACGGCGATGACCGGGCAGCGCGACGGCTGGCCGGCGATGGTGACGTGCAGGACGTGATCGCCCAGCGGCAGTCCGGCGGGCAGGGCGATCGGGCGGGCCACCCACGGCTGGCCGTCAAGCTCCCGCCGATCCCGCGGGCCACCGGGGGCGGCCAGCGCCAGCCGCGCGCCGGTCTCCAGCTCCACCTCGGCGTGGACGTCGACACCGACCGGCAGGTACACCGTGACCGACTCCGGCGTCGCCGCGGACACCACGGCGCAGGGCGGCAGCTGGCGGCGCCACCGGGCCTCGTGCAACCGGTCGAGGGCGGCCACCGGATCGCTCGGGTCGATGCCGAGCAGCCCCAGCACGGCGCGCACCGTGTCGGCGGCGATGGGTACCGGCTGGTCCAGCGCGTCGGTGTACCCCACCGCGACACCGCAGGCGTCGGCCAACGCGGCCAGATCCGCGGGCACCGGATCGGCGAGCGCGGCCGGATCGGCGGGCGCGGGCGCAGCGGCGGGGATGGGCGGGGCGGCGGGCGCAGGGCGGGGAGTGGGGTCGGCTGGGCTCACACGGTCGTCTTGGCTCACACCGCAGGATTCTGACCGGGTCCCGGGGGCGCGTCCTCACCCCGCCCCGGGTGGGGTGGTTCGAGTGCCGGTCGGCTCCACGGGGAGACGGGGGGCAGGCCGCGCGGGGAGACCGGAGGCTGGCCCTGCGGCGGGGAGACCGGAGGCAGGCCCTGCGGCGGGGAGACCGGAGGCAGGCCCTGCGGCGGGGACGGGGGCGGGGTGTAGACGTCCGGGAGGTCGAAGGCGCTGGCCGGCTCGGCGGGAGGCAGCCACATCCGCAGCAGGGCGCCGCCGCCGCTGGGTGCGGCCTCGGCCCGCACCCAGCCACCGTGGGTGGCCACCGCGTCGGCGACGATGGCCAGGCCCAGGCCCGAACCGGGCAGTCCGCGGGCGGAGGTGGCCCGGTAGAAGCGGTCGAAGACCTGGACACGGTCCTCCGGGGTGATCCCGGGGCCCTCGTCGGTGACGGTGACCTCGGTGCCGTGGCAGCTGATCCGTACCACCGACACCGGGGGTGAGAACTTCACGGCGTTGTCCAGCAGGTTCGTCACGGCACGTTCCAGCAGGTTCGCCCGGCCGTTGACGACATGCCCACCGGTGAGGCCGACCATGGGGCCGGCACCCGCCGCGCCGCCGCCGATGACGGCGGGAGTCGCCGCGGCCGAGGTGTCGGTGGCGTCGATGGTGTCGGTGGCGTCGATGCTGCTGGTGGCGTCGATGGTGTCGGTGGCGTCGATGCTGCTGGTGGCGTCGTCGCCGATCTCCACGTCGATCAGGATGCCCTTGCCGTTGGCGCGCCGGCGGGCGCGTTCGGCGGCGGCGCGGACGATGTCGGCCAGGTCGAGTCGTTCGACCTCATCGGCGGGCACCTCGTCCCGGGCGAGTTCGACGAGCTCACTGACCAGGCCGGACAGCTCACGCATCTGGGCGTCGACGTCGCGCAGCAGGGCCTGGCGGTCGGCCACGGGCAGGGCCCGGTGCGGGTTGGCCTCGGCGCGCAGCAGCAGCTCGATGTTGGTGCGCAGGCTGGTCAGGGGGGTGCGCAGCTCATGGCTGGCATCGTCGACGAGCTGGCGCTGGCGGGCCCGGGAGGCCTCCAGCGCCCGCAGCATGCTGTTGAGGCTCTCCGCCAGCCGGGCGATCTCGTCGGTGCCGATGACCGGGATCAGGGCGGAGAGGTTCTGGGTGCGGGCGACCTCCTCGGCGGCGGCCGCCGCGGCGTCGACGGGTTTGAGCGCGGCGCGCGCGACGATCCGACCGGCCAGCGCCGAACCCACCACCCCGATGACGCCGACGACGAGCAGCACCAGGCCGAGTTCACGCAGCGTGCGGTCGACGTCGGTGGTGGGTCGGGCGAGCTGCAGCGCGGCGGCCACCGCCGGCCGTTGCAGCGGGACGGTGACCAGCCGGTAGGACTGCCCGTCCACGGTGATGGTGCGCAGGTTCTGGGTGCGTTCGCGGCGGGCCACCTCGGCATCGGCGGCGTTCACCGGGATCGGCACCTTGTTCCACGGTGAGACCGCGTTCTCCAGCGGGTTGCCGGCGGCGTCGAGGAACTGGCCCTCCAGCCCGAAGCTGAAGGCCTGCACGCCGCTGCCCAGCGCGTTGGTCTGGATCGTGTCCGCAGATGCCTGCGCCTGTTCGACCAGCTGATCGTCGATGGCGTTGTTCAGCACGATGCTGGTCGCGCCGAGCGACACCCCGGCGACCACGGCGACGGCGGCGGCCACCGCCATGCCGACCAGCAGGGCGAGGCGGGCCCGCAGCGTGAGGCGTCCCAGCGGCGAGGACGGGCGCAGCGTCGAGGGCTGACCGGCGCCGAAGCGGCGGGTGGCCCGGCGCTCACCCGAACGCCCGGGGACGGGTTGGCCGGGAGGGATCGGGTGTCCCCAGGCCGGAGCGGAAACGGCGCCCGGGGAGGGCGCAGCGCTCACGTACGGTCCCCCGAGGGCTCACGCAGCACGTATCCCACGCCGCGCACGGTGTGCAGCAGCCGGGGTTCGCCGGCGGCCTCCAGCTTGCGGCGCAGGTAGCTCACGAAGACCTCAAGCGAGTTGGACGTGGGACCGAAGTCGTACCCCCACACCCGCTCCATGATCGTCGATCGGGACAGGACCTGGCGCGGATGTCCGAGGAAGAGTTCGAGCAGCTCGAACTCGGTCTTGGTCAGCGTCAGTTCCCGCTGGCCACGGTGCACCTGCCGGCTGACCTGGTCGAGCGCGACCCCGGCGTAGGACAGCACGGCGCCGGGCATGCCACTGCCCGACCCGGCACCACCGGCGACGCTGGCCGCCCGGGCCGCCAGTGCCGCCCGACGGATCAGCGCCCGGAGCCGGGCGAACAGCTCCTCGAGGGCGAACGGTTTGACCAGGTAGTCGTCCGCGCCGACGTCCAGCCCGCTGACCCGGTCAGCGAGGCCGTCCCGGGCGGTGAGCATGAGCACCGGCACGTCGTCGCCGCGTGCCCGCAGTTGGCGGCAGGTCTCCAGCCCGTCCATCCGGGGCATCATGACATCGAGGATGAGGATGTCGGGTTGGTCGCGCTGAACGGCCGCGAGCGCGTCGATACCGTCACCGGCCGTCGCCACCTCATAGCCCTCGAACCGGAGCGAACGTTCCAGGGACTCCCGCACGGCCGTGTCATCGTCGACCACCAGTACTCGCACGGTTCCCAGTCTGCCCCGGCGGCGCCGACCCGCGGCGGTCCGCCGACTCGTCTCAGCAACACCTTTCGCGGTCTTCAGCCAGGCTTCAGCCCCGCGGCCGGCCCTGCTCAGATATGGGAGAGGTGCTCGGCGGGTCGATCCGCGGCCGGGGTACGTCCTCGGTGATGTCCGTCGCGCCGGAACTACCCGCGTTGCCGGAGATGCCGGAACCGCCGGGCTGCGCGGTGTCGTCGTCCTGCGCCGCCGGCTCGTCGTCGTCGTCGTCGACGACGGTGACCTCGCTGCGCTGGACGGACCCCAACGCGATGCCCTCGAGGCTCAGCGCGTTACGGACCCGCTCGCGCAGTTCGCGGGCGACATCCCACTGTTTGAGCGGCTGGGTCTTGATCGCCACCCGCAGGGTGTAGCCGTCCGCGGTCATCGACTCCATGCCCCACACCTCGGGCGCCTCGAGGATCACCGCGCTCCACTCGGCGTCCGACCAGAGGCTGTCGGCGGTGCGGGTGAGCACCCGCTTGGCGGCCTCGACCTCGGTGTCGTAGTCGAGCGGGACGTCCAGGACGGTGCGGGCCCACTGCTGGCTCTTGTTCCCGATCCGGGTGATCTCACCGTTGCGGACGTACCAGACCGTGCCCTCCACGTCCCGCAGCCGGGTCATCCGCAGGCTGACCGCCTCGACGGTGCCCGACACCGCGCCGACGTCGATGACGTCCCCGACGCCGTACTGGTCCTCGAGCAACATGAACATCCCCGACAGGAAGTCGCGCACCAGGTTCTGGGCGCCGAATCCGACGGCGATTCCCAGTACACCGGCACTGGCGACGATCGGGGCGAGATTGATGCCCAGCTCGCCAAGGGTGCTCAGAAAGGCCAATCCGAACACGAAGACAGAGGTCACGCTGCGCAGGAGTGAGCCGGCGGTCGCGGCCCGCTGACGGCGCCTTTCCATCAGGACGGACGGATCACCGAACGCGCCGAGCAGTGTTCCGGCCCGCGTCCCGCGAAACGGCCCGGCGGCGTTGCCGGACCCGGCCCGTTCGGTCGTTCGGCGAATGAACCGGTGCAGCAACGCGCGGACCAGGAAGGCGATGACCAGGATCAGGGCGATGCGGATCGGGGTGCCGAGGAAGACCTCCGCACCCGAGGCGAGGTAGTTGCTGTGCGTGGCGTTGTAGACGGTGCGACACAGCAGGCCGGGATCGGTACCGCAGGCGTCCCGCACGGCGTTGGCGACGCCGGCCAGGGAGACCAGCGGATCCGTGCTGGTCGTCGGGCTGGGGGTGGGCATCGGGGTGATCGTCGCGGCGGCGGAGGCGGCCGTGGCGGTGGGGCTTGGCGGGCTCGACAGCAACATGCCCAGTCCGGGGATGGGGATGAGCGGGGCGGCCAGCAGGGACGAGGCGGGCGTCACGACGTAGGTCGACCTTCCGATGCTGATCTGATGGATGCCGGGCCGGTTCCCCCCCGGGAGACGACGATCAGCGATCAGTCTCGCCGATGCCCACCACCTCCCGGCGCCCCACCCCCCACGTCAACGGCGTGGCACCGATCCGTCCACTATCGGGACCACGCCCGGCAAACAGTCGACGCTGCGTAACCAACAGGCCGCACAATGATCGGCGGAGAGTGACAAACGCCACCAGATATGTGCAGCGACACGGTGTGAATTGCGATGACCATGCAAACAGGCTCGCGTTCTGCCGCCGAAGGCGGTTGACTGTCCATTGTCACCGGAGACGCTGTGCAGATCGGCCCGTAAAGGGCCCTCGGTGGGCAGGAGGTTCGGCGCGTGGCAGAGGCGCTGGTTCTCAACGCCACGTATGAGCCTCTGTGCGTGGTGTCGCAACGGCGCGCGCTCGTTCTGGTCCTGACGGACAAGGCGGTCATGGTCGAGTCCGCCGGCCAGGTACTTCGGTCCGCGGCGACGTCGATCGACGTTCCCATCGTGGTGCGGTTGGCCCGGTTCGTGCGGGTGCCCTACCGTTCCCAGGTTCCACTCACCCGCAAGGGCGTGCTGGCCCGTGACCACCACCGGTGCGTTTACTGCAACGCGCCGGCCACCTCCTTGGATCATGTGATTCCCCGTTCCCGCGGGGGTCAGCACGTATGGGAGAACGTCGTGGCGGCCTGCGGTCGCTGCAACCATGTCAAAGCCGACCGGGCTGTCGCCGATCTGGGCTGGCGGCTTCGCACGGCACCTCGAGCGCCGAGCGGAGCCGCTTGGCGCATTCTGGGCTCCCGTCGGATGGATCCGCGCTGGTCGGCCTATCTGAGCGCGGATGTGACCGAGGCCGCCTCCGCGTGAGGCCACCGGCCGCGCCGCCCCGGGATTCCCACTGCCGGGGCGGGGCAGGTAGCCGGAGTGCTCATTCTGGTGACCGGTGCTACCGGGTACATTGGCGGCCGGCTGGCCCCCCGTCTGCTTGAGCGCGGCCACACCGTGCGGGCCATGACCCGCGACCCGGCCCGGTTGCGGGATATCGCCTGGGCCGGCCAGGCCGAGATCGTCCGGGCCGACGCCCGCGAACCCGACACGTTGGGTGCGGCCCTGCGCGGGGTGGACGTCGCCTACTACCTGATCCACTCGATCGACGGCGGCGGCGACTTCTCCACCGTCGACCGGCAGGCCGCGACCGCCTTCGCCACCGCCTGCCGCGACGCCGGTGTGCGGCGCATCATCTACCTCGGCGGCCTCGGGCCGGCCCAGGACGCCGGTGGGGGCGGGCAGGCCCTGTCCGCGCATCTGAGTTCGCGGCACGAGGTGGCCCGCATTCTGCTCGACTCGGGTGTGCCCACCCTCGTCCTGCGGGCAGCGGTGATCATCGGTAGTGGCAGCGCCTCGTTCGAGATGCTGCGTCACCTCACCGAGCGTCTGCCGATCATGCTCACCCCGCGCTGGGTGCGCACACGCATCCAGCCCATCGCCGTCCGGGATGTCCTGCACTATCTGATCGGCGCGCTCGAGGCGCCCGCCGACGCCCACGGCTCGTTCGACATCGGCGGACCGGACGTGTTGACCTACGCCGAGATGATGCAGCGCTTCGCCGCGGTCGAGGGGCTGCGCCGGCGGATCATCCTCGGCGTGCCGATGCTGTCCCCCGGCCTGTCCTCGCTGTGGGTCGGGGTGATCACCCCGGTGCCCAAGGCCATCGCCCGGCCGCTGGTGCGCTCGCTGCGCACCGAGGTGGTGGTGCGCGACGGCGGGGCGGTGCGCACGATCATCCCCGACCCGCCGGACGGTCTGATGGGCTTCGACGCCGCCGCCGCCCACGCCCTGAGCCGGGTCCGCGAGCGCGGTGTGGAGACCCGCTGGTCGACCGCGGTCTGGCCGGCGAGGTCCGGCGGCCACAGCGCCACCTCGCCCCCCGGCGAACCCGCGCCCACCGATCCGCAGTGGAGCGGCGGGGCGCTGTTCGTCGACGAACGCGACAGTGACGTCGCGGCCGACCCGGCCCGGCTGTGGGCGGTCATCGAGGGCATCGGCGGGGAGAACGGCTGGTACTCGTGGCCGCTGGCCTGGTCGGCCCGCGGCTGGCTGGACACCCTGGTCGGTGGGGTCGGCCCGCGGCGTGGCCGACGTGATCCGGCGTCGGTCCACGTCGGCGAGGCCCTGGACTTCTGGCGGGTCGAGGAGATCGAACCCGGACGGCTGCTGCGCCTGCGCGCCGAGATGAAGCTGCCCGGTGAGGCCTGGCTGGAACTGCGGGCCCTGCCCGGCGACACCCCCGGCACCGCGCTGTACCGCCAGCGGGCGGTGTTCCGTCCGCACGGGCTCAACGGGCAGCTCTACTGGTGGGCGGTCAGCCCCTTCCACGCCATCGTGTTCGGTGGCATGGCACGCAACATCGTCCGCGCGGCCGAGCACCTGGCCGCCGCGGACGACGAACACTCAGGAGCGGCCCTGGCCCTGCACCGGGGGTCCACCGTCTGAGGTGCCGCCGGGGGACAGTTCGCCGAAGACCGGTCTCGGCGGGGCCGCGGGGTCGGCCTCGGGAAGTTCGGTGTCGAACCAGACCCGCTTGCCGTTGACCGTGGTCTCCACACCCCAGGCCATCGACAGGGCCTCGACGAGCAGCAGCCCCCAGCCGGACTCGGGGTCGGGCCGGTTGGCCGCCGCCGCCCCCGGCCGTGGCAGATGGGCGCCCTCGCGGTCCTCGACGCTGACCCGCAGCCGACCGGGCTCCAGGAACGCCCGCAGCACCAGGTCGCTGCGCGCGTGCAGGACCGCGTTCGTCACCACCTCGCTGACCAGCAACGTCACATCCTCGACCGCGGCGATGCCGTAGTCGAGCAGGACGGCGCGGATCGCCGTGCGGGCCTGCCCGGAGGAAGCGGCCACCGCGGGCAGGGAAAGCTCCAGCAGCGGCGGGTTCACCGTGAGCGTGGTCAGCACGATCAGCGCCGTGTCGTCATCGGTACGGCTGGGCAGGTCGGCGGCGAGCAGGCAGCGTTCCAGCAGCGAACGGGCGGTCTCCTGGGCGGGGCCCTCACCGGTGCCGGCGATGACGTCCGGGCCGAACCAGCTGCGCGCGGCGAACGAACCGCCGCGGGGTCGACGCCGGCGCCGTTCGACGCCGCGGGCGGGCAGCGGCAGCGTTCCGCGCCGGTCCTGGCCGCTGCGCCGGTCTGCCACACCGGGCGGGGGGCCCTGGGACGGGCCGGGGGCCCGACGGTCCGTCCAGACGCCGGGGGCCGCGTCGGCCATCTCACTGAAACCAGCCGCGATCGCGGCCGCGGCGTCGAGTTCGGCCTGGGCCTCCCGGGCCGCGGCGGCCTTGGCGCGCTGTTCGATCAGCCCGCGACGCAGGTTCTGCAGCCCGTCGGAGAGCGGGCGGCGACGCGACTCGACCAGACCGTCGGTGAACATCACCAATGCGGATCCGGGCGGCAGGGTCACCCTGGTCTCGCTGAAGCCGGCGGCCTCGCCCTCACCGACCCCGAGCGGCAGGCCCGGTTCGAGCACCAGATAGTCGGGGTCCTCGTCGGGCAGCACGACCAGGGGTGCCAGGTGGCCGGCGTTGGCGATGACGGCCCGTCCGGTGTGCCGGTCGTAGACGGCGTACATGCAGGTCGCCATCTGCAGGCCGGGCAGCATCCCGACCACCCGGTCGAGGCGGTAGAGCACGTCCGCCGGCGGCCACTCCTCGAGCGCGTAGGCGCGCAGCGCCGCCCGCAGCTGACCCATCACCGCCGCCGCCTGCAACCCGCGGCCCATGACGTCGCCGATCGCGACGCCGAACCGGCCGCCGGAGAGCGGGATGATGTCATAGAAGTCGCCACCGACCTCGGTGCCGGCCGTTCCGGGGCGGTACTCCATGGCGATCTCGACGCCGTCGAGCGCCGGGGGGTTCGCCGGCAGCAGCGAACGCTGCAGGGTCAGCGCCGACTCCTGGGCCTCCCGGAACCGCATCGCGTTGTGCAGTGCGATCGAGCCGCGCCGGGCCAGTCCCTCCAACAGCAGGATCTCGTTGTTGCGGTAGTCGCCCGTGGGCCGCCCGACCGAGAGCACACCGAAGATCTCCCCGCCGGCGGACAGCGGGACATGCGCCGTCGGCCCGTCACGTAGCTGACGGAACCGCTGGTAGCCCGATTCGGTGGCGGCCGTGCGCAGGGCGCGCATGTCCGCCAGGCGCGGCAGGCTGTAGGTCTGCCCGGAGCGCAGCACCAGCCCCGGCGGGTAGTCGTCGGCGAGCAGCGGGGGGCGAGCGGAGATCATGGCGCGCAGCAGCTGGTCGACCCGCGGGTCAAGCGAGCTCGAGGCCGCGAGCTGCGGGGTGTCCTCCTCGCGCAGCCACACCAGGCTGACGGCACCCAGGTGGGGCAGGACGAGGTCGGCGAGCAGGCGGGCGACCCGGTCCGGGTCCAGCGACTCGGCGAGCAGCAGACCCGCGTCGGCCAGGAAGCTGCCGGGAACTCCCCCGGACTGGCCCAGACCCGGCAGGTGGCCCACTGGCCCACGCCTGCCCGGCCCACTCCCGGCCTGCCCACTCCCGCCCGGCCCACCCCCGGCCGGGCCACGGGCAGGGGCCGCGCCCGCCGAGCGGACGCCGCGGGCGGTGCGGCGCAGCACGCCGACCAGCCGATCGACCGCCCGCCGACCGGACGCGGCCGCTGCCGCCCCCGGACCGGCGTCAGCCGCCGCGCCACTCGCGCCGACCGCGCCCGTCTCGTCGCCTGGTACAGCGGAGTCGGACGCGTCTGACCGATGCCCGGGAGCCTGGTCGGACGTCGAAGCCGTATCCACTCGCTTCTGACGGTTCCCGACTCCCGGGACTGAGCCGTAACGGCCAGTCACCTGGTCCACCTGCGGAAGTGTAGTTCCGTACCCTGACATCGCGCAGCGCGAGCAGGTCGGTCGGACCCGACAGCGGGGCCCCGTTCGCTACCAGGATGGAGCGGATGAGTACACGTCATGGCAGCACAGATGATTCCATGATTGATCCAGACGATGCCGATCGCCCCGGTTCTCCGGCTCCGGGGGGCGCCGACTGGTGGCGCCGGGCCGTGCTCTACCAGGTGTACGTGCGCAGCTTCGCCGACTCCGACGGCGACGGGGTCGGTGACCTGCCGGGTCTGCGCCGCCACCTGCCGGTGCTGGTCGAACTCGGCGTGGACGCGCTGTGGATCACCCCGTTCTACCGGTCCCCGATGGCCGACCACGGCTACGACGTGGCCGACCATCGCGACGTCGACCCGCTGTTCGGGCGGCTCGCCGACCTGGACGCGCTGCTGGCCGAGGCCGCGGCGGCGGGGCTGCGGGTACTCGTCGATCTCGTCCCGAACCATTCCAGCGCCGCGCATCCGGCGTTCGTCGAGGCGCTCGCCGCACCGCCGGGTGACCCGCGGCGCGCGCTGTACGTCTTCCGGGACGGGCGCGGACCGGACGGGGCGGCCCCGCCGAACAACTGGCGGTCGGTCTTCGGCGGCCCAGCCTGGACCCGTGTCCCCGACGGCCAGTGGTACCTGCACCTGTTCGACGCCGCGCAGCCGGACTGGAACTGGTCGCATC
Source organism: Frankia umida (assembly GCF_023242945.1). Lineage (NCBI taxonomy): Bacteria > Bacillati > Actinomycetota > Actinomycetes > Frankiales > Frankiaceae > Frankia > Frankia umida. The sequence continues at coordinate 11,056 of NZ_JALKFT010000009.1, read as the reverse complement.
CGGCGGTGCGCGCCGACCACGAGGCGACCCTGCGGTTCTGGCTCGACCGGGGGGTCGACGGGTTCCGCATCGACGTCAGCCACGGCCTGGTCAAGGACGCCGAACTGCGGGACAACCCGCCCGGCGTGGACCTCGAACCGGACAGCGGTTTCCGGGACGAGGCCGAGCCGCACGTGTGGGACCAGGACGGCGTCCACGAGATCTACCGGTCCTGGCGGACCCTCACCGAGGGTTACACCGCTCGTGATGGTCGGGCCCGGGTCCTCATCGGTGAGACCTGGGTGAGCGATCCGGTCCGACTGGCCCGCTATGTCCGCCCCGACGAGCTGCATCTGACGTTCTCGTTCTCGTTGCTGGGCGCGCCGTTCACGTCGTCGGCGTGGCGGGCGGCGATCGACGCCGAACGGGACGCCCTCGGCGCGGTCGGGGCCGCGGCCACCTGGGTGCTGGCCAACCATGACGTGGTCCGTCCGGTGGGCCGCTACGGCGGCGGGGCGGTCGGTGAGCGCCGGGCCCGGGCGGCCCTGCTGACCATGCTGGCGCTGCCCGGGGTCGCCGTGCTCTACCAGGGTGACGAGCTGGCCCTGCCGCAGGTCGAGGTGGCCCCGGCCGACCGGCGCGACCCGGTGTGGACCCGTTCCGGGGGTACCTCGGCGGGCCGGGACGGCGCCCGGGTACCGATGCCCTGGTCGGGGGACGCGCCGCCGTACGGCTTCAGCGCGGACGGCGTCCGGCCGTGGCTGCCGCAGCCGGCGGACTGGGCGGCGCGCACCGTGCTGGCCCAGGCCGCCGATCCGATGTCGACCTGGCTGCTGGTGCGCGGCGCGCTCACGCTGCGTCGCTCACTGCCGCATCTGCGGGGCGACGAGCTGCGCTGGCGTGACGATGTTCCGGCCGGCTGCCTGGCCTTTGACCGGCTCCCGCCGGTTTCGGGCGCCGAACCCGGTTCCGCGTCTGCGTCCGGACACACCGCCGGGACGGCCACCTCGGTGGGGCCGTCCGGTATGACGTGTGTGATGGCCACGGACGGGCCGGTGCGGCTGGCGATCTCCGGACGGCTGGCGCTGGCGAGCGGACCTGTGGGTTATGACGGTGCGACCCTCGATCTGCCGGCGGACACGACCGTCTGGGTGGCGCCGCCCGCCCCCTGAGGGCCCACGCGTGGCCGGGGCGGCCGATGGCTGGCGCACAATGGACCAGTGAGCCAGCCTTCCACCCCGGCCCAGCCCACCACGACCTTCTTTGACGCGGTCGGCGGGGAGCCCACCTTCCGCACGCTGGTCGCGCGGTTCTACGAGGGCGTGGCCAGTGACCCGGTGCTGCGCCCGCTCTACCCGCAGGACGATCTCGAGGGCGCCGAGGAACGGCTACGGCTGTTCCTCATCCAGTACTGGGGCGGTCCCAGCGACTACCAGGCGCTGCGCGGCCATCCGCGACTGCGGTTGCGTCACGTCCCGTACGCCATCGGCCACGCCGAACGTGAGGCGTGGCTGGTCGTGATGCGCCGGGCGGTCGATTCGCTGAACCTGCCGCCCGACCAGTTCGCCACCCTGTGGGAGTACCTGCGCACCGCCGCGAAGTCCCTGCAGAACCGACCGGACTGACCCGCCCGTAACGCCGTGGCGCCCATGGTGGCCCGCCTGTTCCTGGCCGGCCACCATGGGCGCGTGTGGACCCAGTCGCGTGTGGACCCAGTCGCGTGTGGGCCCAGTCCCGTGTGGGCCCAGTCGGGGTGGGCTCAGTCGCGGGTGAGCCTGCGGTGGGTCACCCGGTGCGGGCGGGCGGCCTCCTGGCCGAGGCGGTCGATCTTGTTGGCCTCGTAGTCGGCGAAGTTGCCCTCGAACCAGAACCAGCGCCCCGGGTCCTCGTCCGTGCCCTCCCAGGCCAGGATGTGGGTGGAGACCCGGTCCAGGAACCACCGATCGTGGGAGATCACCACCGCGCAGCCGGCGAACTCCAGCAGCGCGTCCTCGAGGGAGCGCAGCGTCTCGACGTCCAGGTCGTTGGTGGGTTCGTCGAGCAGCAGGACGTTGCCGCCGCGCTTGAGGGTGAGCGCGAGGTTGAGCCGGTTGCGCTCACCGCCGGAGAGCACCCCGACGGGCTTCTGCTGGTCGGGGCCCTTGAAACCGAACGACGACACCCACGCCCGGCTGGGCAGTTCGGTCTTGCCGACGATGATGTGATCCAGCCCGTCGGAGACGATCTGCCAGACGTTCTTCTTCGGGTCCAGGCCCGAGCGGGACTGGTCGACGTAGGCGATGTCGACGGTGTCGCCGATGACGAGCTCACCCGCGTCCGGTGTGGCCTGCCCGGTCAGCATCGTGAACAGGGTGGTCTTGCCGACCCCGTTCGGGCCGATGACGCCGACGATGCCACCGCGGGGCATCGTGAACGACAGCCCTTCGATGAGCGGCCGGTCGTCGAAGCCCTTGGCGAGGCCGCGGGCCTCGATGACCTGGTTGCCCAGGCGGGGGCCGGGTGGGATCTGGATGTCGTCGAAGTCGCGCGGCCGGGCCCGGTCGGCCTCGGCGGCGAGCTCCTCGTAACGGGCCAGGCGGGACTTGCTCTTGGTCTGGCGGGCCTTCGGGTTGGAACGGACCCATTCCAGCTCCTGGGCGAGGACCCGGCGCCGCTTGGCGTCCTTCTGGCCCTCCACCTTCAACCGGCCGGCCTTGTTCTCCAGGTAGGTCGTGTAGTTGCCCTCGTAGGGCAGGGCGCGACCGCGGTCGAGCTCGAGGATCCACCCGGCGACGTTGTCGAGGAAGTACCGGTCGTGGGTGACGGCGAGCACGGCGCCGGCGTAACGGGCGAGGTGCTGCTCGAGCCAGGCGACGCTCTCGGCGTCGAGATGGTTGGTGGGCTCGTCGAGCAGCAGCAGGTCGGGGGCCTCCAGCAGCAGCTTGCACAGCGCCACCCGGCGCCGCTCACCACCGGACAGCAGCGACACGTCGGCATCGCCCGGGGGCAGCCGCAGCGCGTCCATCGCCTGGTCGAGCTGACTGTCGAGCTCCCAGGCGTTCGCCGCCTCGATCCTGTCGATCAGCTCGGCCTGCTCGGCGAGCAACGCGTCGAAGTCCGCGTCGGGCGCGGACATCTTCTCGTTGATCTCCTCGTAGCGGGCGAGCACCCGACGGATCTCCTGGACGCCGTCCTCGACGTTGCCGCGGACATCCTTGGTCTCGTCCAGGGATGGTTCCTGGGCGAGCATGCCGACGGTGTAGCCCGGGCTGAGGGTCGCGTCGCCGTTGCTGGGCTGGTCGATCCCAGCCATGATCTTCAGCAGGGACGACTTCCCGGCCCCGTTGGGACCTACCACCCCGATCTTGGCTCCGGGTAGGAACGACAGGGTCACATCGTCGAGGATGACCTTGTCGCCGTGGGCCTTGCGCGCTTTGCGCATCTGGAAGACGTACTGCGCCATGTCTCCAACCCTAGGGCATGACGATGCGGGGCCCGACGCCGGTGATCGGCCCGCCGTGGGTGGGTAGCACTCACCCGGTTGCGGGCACGCAACGTATGACGGCGAACACCCGACGGAATCGGATGGCCTGCGATGCCCGGCATGCGTGCGAACGATCACCGCTTCGGACTGGCGGCCGAGGCCTACGTCTTCGGCTACCCGCTGGTGAGCAGCGTGCGACTGCTGGAGCGGTACGCCGGCGGTGGGCTCGGGAGCCGCGGGAACACCGGCTTCAACTACTTCGACCACCAGTGGGAGCTGCCCGGGCCGCGCTCGTCGTTCGTCAGCCTGGAGGCGGACCTGCTGTCGTCGATCGCCCTGGTCGACCTCGCGGTCGGCCCGGTGATCCTGAAGGTGCCGACCGACCCGGAGCCGCCGCTGCTGGTCGTGTTCACCGACCTGTGGCGCAACGTGTTCGCCTACGTGGGGTCGGCCGGCATCACCGGCGCCGAGTCCCCGGTGCCCTCGTCCTACATCCTGGTGCCGCCCGGGTGGACCCGGCGGCTGCCCGTCGGCTTCGTCCCGATCGAGGCCCCCACCCGGCTGCTCATCGTGACCGCGCGGATCGCCCTGGACAGCCCGCAGGACGCCGACCTCGTCCACCATCGGCAGGACGCGCTGCGGCTGTTCCCGCTCAACCCGCACGGGCCGGCGGCCCCCGGCCCGCCCCCGTTCACCTCGACGATCTGCGAAGACCTGCGGTTCTGGGAGGAGCTGCGGATGTGGCTGGCGGCGTTCCCGCCGGCGTCGGCCGAGGTCGAGTACGCCCGCCGGTTCGCCCCGCTGGGCCTGTTCGACGATCCGTCGCCCTACGTCGACCCGGATCCGTCGCTGGCCTGGTCGCTGCGCGGCGGCCTGCGGGCGGGCCGCGACGGCCTGGAACGCCTGGTGCACGCCGGCCGGGCGCTGCGCGGTGGCTGGTCGAGCACCCCACACGCGCTGGACTTCAACATCGACTTCTTCGGTCCCGGTACCCGCGACGACCCGGCCTGGCGGATCGCGGACCGCCAGCACGGACGCCTGGCCCGGGCGATCCTCGCCCGCCAGCCGGTCGGCCCGACCCACGGGTACCGCAGTCTGCGCGCGAGCTGCCTGTTCGACGCGGACGGTCGACGTCTGACCGGCGCGCACCGCTACACCCTCGACCTCGCGCCGCCGCCGGACGGGGCGAGCTGGTCGCTCACCATGCACGACTATCCCGACTACTACCTGGTCGACAATCCGCTGTCCCGCTACTGGCTGGGCAGCCGCACCAAGGGCTTACGCACCCGACCGGACGGCTCGGTCCGCCTGTTCCTGCAGTGCGAACCACCGTCGGACGACGACGAACTGGCGAACTGGCTGCCCACCGCCCCCGGCGACTTCCGGCCGACCCTGCGCGTCGACGGCCCCGGCCCCGCGGTACTCGACGACAGCTACGCCCCACCCACCATCCAGCGGATCGACTGACCCGGACGACCCACCAGCACCATCAGCACCACCATCACCGCCGGCGTCGGTTGCCGCGCACCGTTTGCCGCGCACCCGTTGCCACGCACCGGCTGCCACGCACCGGCTGCCACTTGCTGGGCGCGGCTCACCGGCTGCCGGACCGTCCCTGGCCAGGCGCCGAGGCGAGGGTGAGGCTCAGCGGTGGACGAGCACCGGCCCCGACCTCGTCGACGCGCCCAAGCGACCCGAGCACCGTGACCGCCGCCGACCCCGCGCGGGTCACCGCACCGGGGGCGCTGGGAGTGCCGGGGGCGGCGGGGGTGGCGAGCCGGACGGGGAGGATCTGGCGGTCCACCGTGCGGTCCCGCCCGTGGGTGTCCGTGGCCAGCAGAGCGACGGTGATCGACGTGCCGCGGCCACCGCGCACGGCGCTGGCCGTCACGGTGGGTGAGTCCGGTTCTGCGGTGTCGCCGCCACCGGACGGGGTGAGGTCCGCCGGGTCGAGGCCGTCCGCGTCGACGGTGAGGGTGAACGCGCTGGCCGCCCGCGGATCGACCGGGACCGTCAGGCGATGGCTGCCGGCGGTGACCACCAGCCGAGCCGATCGCACCGGTCCCGACACCGACCGGGCGCCGACGGCCACCGTCACCTCGACCTGCCCGCCGGCCCGGACAGCCAGCCGTTCGAGCCGGGCCGCCGACGGCGAACTCGGCGACCGGTTGTACGCGGTGGCCAGCCGCAGCAGGTAGGCCGGCCGGTCGGGATGGTCCGCCGCGACGGTCAGGTCGTCCACACCGCGGGCGATGGCGTACAGCTGCCGGCCGTCGAGGTCCGGCCCGTTGGCGGTCACCGGCGAGGGATGCCCCAGGAAGGCGGGGCTGGCCGCGACGAACACCAGCGGCCGCCCCGGCAGCCCGGCCACCATGGCGCGCAGGTCCTTGTCGTGGTCGGTGAGCACGAGGTTGTCGCGCACCGCCCCGGAGAACACGAAGCCGGTCAGTACCGCCACGGCGGTCACCACCGGCACGAGCACCGCGAGGCCCACTCGCCGCCCGCGGGCCAGCAACGCCGCCGCCCCCGCGGCAGCGCCCCGCGCACCCAGATGGACCAGCGGGATGAGCACCGGGACCAGGTAGAACGGCCCGACATAGCGAATCCCACCCCACAGCTCGGCCGCGTTCCACGCCCCCCAGAACCCCACATATCCGATCAGGAACACCACGGCGCCGACCCCGAGCATCGCCGCCGGGGCGGGCAGCCGTCGCCGCACGGCGGCGCCGATCGCCGCGGCGGCCAGCACCACCCCGCCGCAGGCCCAGCCGCCCATCAGCCACAGATGGTCCCCGACCGAGCGCAGCCCGTCGGGCAGCCCGAACTGGTGCAGCCCGTCCGCGGGGTAGAGCCGGCGCCCACCGAAGCCGAGCCGGTCGTCCGGTTCGAGCAGGGCGAACGGCAACCGCAGCGGGTTGCCGGTCGCCGCCAGGTTCGTCACCAGCACCACCACGGCGGGCACGGCCAGCCCGCACAGCAGCCAGCGCAGCAGCCACCAGCGCCGGCCCACGCTGGTGACCGCCAGCCACACCGCCAGCGGACCCAGCAGCAGCACCACGTCGTAGGGCCGCACCGCGGCGGCCACTCCCAGGGCGGCGCCCCCCAGCGCGACCGGCCAGGCCCGCAGGCGACGCCGCCCGCGCAGCACCCCGAGGACCGCGGCCTGCGTCAGGATGAGCGCCGGCAGATAGCTGAGCACCATGGCGCTCTGGATCACGGTCAGCGGGGAGAACGCGAGCAGGGTCGCGGACAACGCCGCGACGCGGCGGCTCCCGCCCAGCTCCACGCCGAGCAGGTAGGTGACGACCACCGCGGCCGCGGCGATGACGGCCAGCGCCAGGTCGATGCTGCCGGTCAGCAGCAGACCCACCGCGTAGATCGCCGGGACGAACGGCGTGTACTTCAGGACGTAGTGGCCGTCGACCACCGTGCCCAGCCACGGCAGGTAGGACTGCGCCGGGTCGGGCGCGGCGGGGAACAGCCGCCCGGCGGCGAGGGTGCGGGCGTGCAACAGGTAGATGCCCTCGTCGTTGTTCACCGACAGCAGCGGGAACACGGTGTGCCGCAGCACGACCGCGCCGAGGCCCGCGCACACGGCGAGCGCCACCACGTACCAGCCGACCGCGCTGCGCCGGGGCACGGACGCGTCGTCATCGTGCCCGGTTGTCACCCCCGGCACGCTACCGAGCAGTCGCGGCCCACCGGGCGGCAGGTCCGGCCCGCGCCGCACTGGCCACGGACCGGACCCGCGCGGGCTAGCCGACCAGCGCATCCGCGTGACGATCCGCGCTGTCGCGCCCGTCGTGGCGGCTCGACATCTCGGCGGGCAGGGGCAGCTCCGGCAGGTCGGCGAATTCCGCCAGCCCGTCGTCACCCGCCGCCACGGCATCATCGGTGAACTCCTCGGCCTGGTCGTCGGGCTGGCCGGCGGCCTGGTCGTCGGGCTGCGCGGTGGGTGCCGGCGCGGGCGCGGGCGTGCTGCCCCGGGCCAGTCGCTGCGAGCGGGCGCCATGCCAGGTCAGCTCGGCCCCGACAGCCTCGGCGTCGATCTCGAAGGAGACCCGCCGCTCGCCCTCGCTCGTCTCGAACGACCGCTGGCGCAGATGCCCGAAGACCAGGGCCCGGTCCCCCTTGGTCAGGCTGGAGGCGACGTTGTCGGCGAGCTGGCGCCAGCAGGAGACCCGCACGAACAACGTGGCGCCGTCGACCCAGCGGTTCTCCGCCCGGTCGAACCGCCGCGGCGTGGACGCCAGCCGAAAGCTGCAGACGGACGCGCCGCCCGCCGTCACCCGCAGCTCCGGCGCGTCGACGAGGTTGCCGACGACAGTGATGGTGGTGTCAAGCATGGTGCTCCTCAGGTTCAGGGAGGGTGCCCCACGACCGGTGTTCGGGGTGCGTCCCAGCCTGCGACACCACCGCGGCCCGGCAAAGCCCATCCGGTGTGGCTGTGGACGACGCGACGCCGTCCACAGCCGGCGCATCCCCACATCGGGCCCGGTAGGAGCGGCCCGGGGCGGGCAACACCGTTCGCGGACGGGAACACCGTCCGGGACACCCCGGTTGTCGCTGTGGGGCTGTTGCCCTCACGGACGCCGCACCCGCCACTGGCCGTAGACCCGGGCGATCCGGGCCACGCCGTCCACGGCAGGCGGTGCCGTCCGTGGGGCGAACCGTCGCCGCGGGCCCCGGCAGCACTCGTGCCGTCCCGCGCATCGCCACACCGCCACGCCGCCACACCGTCGTACCGGAGGACACTGATGTCGACGACCACGACCCCCACCAGCACGGATGCCGCCGCGAGCGGCTCGTTCCGACTCGGCGACGACCTGCCGGTCAACCGGCTCGGGTTCGGCGCGATGCGGATCACCGGCGCTGGGATCTGGGGGCCACCCGCCGACCCGGCGCAGGCCCTGGCCGTCCTGCGCCGAGCTGTAGATCTTGGCGTGACCTTCATCGACACCGCCGACTCGTACGGTCCGGAGGTCAGCGAGGACCTGATCGCCGAGGCGCTGTACCCATACCCGGCCGACCTGATCATCGCCACCAAGGGCGGGCTGACCCGCGGCGGCCCGAACCAGTGGGCCCCCGTCGGCCGCCCCGCCTACCTGCGCCAGCAGGTGGAGATGTCGCTGCGCCGCCTGCGACTCGAGCGCATCGACCTCTACCAGCTGCACCGGATCGACCCCGACACCCCCGTCGAGGACTCCCTCGGCGAACTGAAAGCTCTCCAGGACGAGGGCAAGATCCGCCACATCGGCCTGTCCGAGGTCAACGTGACCGAGCTGGCCCACGCCCGTTCCATCGTGCCGATCGTCAGCGTGCAGAACCGCTACAACCTGGCCTACCGCACCGCCGAGGAGCTGCTCGACTACGCCGAGAAGGAGAACATCGCCTTCATCCCCTGGGACCCGATGGCCACCGGCCGGCTGGCCCAGCCCGGCGGTGTCCTCGACACCGCCGCCAGGACGCACACCGCCTCCCCCGCCCAGCTGGCCCTCGCCTGGCTGCTGCGCCGCTCGCCGGTGGTCCTGCCCATTCCCGGCACCTCGTCGGTGGCCCACGTGGAGGAGAACATCGCCGCCGCCGGCATCACCCTCACCGACCAGGAGTTCACCGACCTGGCCCACCTCGCCGCCTGACCCAAGCAACGCCTAGGTACCAGCGGTACCACCGGCTGATCGCCGAGTAGCCCCGGCGGCCGTCACCCGATCAGGTGACGGCCGCCGGGCTCGGCACCAACGCCGCCAGGCACGACGAAGCACCACAACCGCGACCACAGGCCGTCTCTTCGACGCTCCGGACGCAGGCGTGTCCACCACGTGTCCAGCACAGGCCCTGAACTTGCTACCCTGAGTTCGGCCCGCCCGGTGGGCCCACGCATCAGCGCGCCCGTAGCTCAGTGGATAGAGCGAGTGCCTTCTAAGCACCAGGTCGCAGGTTCGATCCCTGCCGGGCGCACGTAGGGATCATGCCCACATGCTGCGCCTTTCGATCCCTCCGTCATGTCTGCCGGGGAGCCGAGCTCCCCGAAACCCCTCACGTGTAGCAACGCTTGTAGCGACGGGTCGGGCGTGCTCAGGGCCGCGGGTTGGTCAGGTGGCCGTCGAGTTTGCCGAGGGCGCGGCGCTTCTCCCCCATGGACGCATGGACGTAGATCGTCATCGTGACCTCGATCGCCCGAGTGTCCGGCGATGTCGCGGACGATGTGCGGCGGAACGCCGAGGTCGAGAAGCAGGGTGACGCAGGTGCGCCGTAGCCCGTGGAAGGCCATGCTGTCGAGTCCGGCCGCCTGTCGTAGCGGCATCCAGAACCGGCGGAGGTGTGCGCAGTGCGGGTGATCTCGTATGCACGGGCGCCGCAGTCACGGGCGTAGGAGCCAAGGGCAAGGTCGACTTGGTCGGGTTCGGTCATCCGCAGTGCCACCCGCACCGGGAACAGGCCCGGAACGCTCGACGAGGAACTGGACGAGATCACCCGGCGGATGCAGCTGTTCGCCGCCTCCAACGTCGATAACGCCTCCTTGGAGCAGTTGGAAGCAAGCGTCGAGGTCGTCGGCCGCCGGTACGAGATGGAGGGTTCCCGCTTTTGTGGACAGTACGGACTATGCCACGAGAAGGCTTCCTCTGTCAAATTTCTCCTCGAACTCGACTGGAGTGAGGTAGCCGATTGATGAATGTATTCGCTGCCGGTTGTAGTAGACTTCGACGTATTGGAAGACTCCCGCCCGGACGCGGTCGATGGTGTCGAACGGGTGAAGGTGGATGAACTCTTTCTTGAGGGTTGCCCAGAAGGATTCCGCGGCGGCGTTGTCGAAGCAGATCCCGGTGCGACCAACCGAGTTTCGGATCTTGTTTTTGTGGCAGAAGGCAGCGAATTCGTGGCTGGTGTACTGGCTTCCCCGGTCTGCGTGGAATATCACCCCGTCTGGTGGTTGCCGGCGGGCGACGGCCATCCGGAGCGCGTCGAGAACGAGGTCGGTGCGCATATGGTCGGCGACGGCCCAGCCGACGACTTTCCGGGAGAACGCGTCGAGGACGGACGCCATGTACACCCAGCCGTCCCAGGTGCGGATGTAGGTGATGTCGCCGAACCACAGGAGGTTCGGCTCGGACGCCGTGAAGTCCCGGCCGACAAGATCAGGCAGCGAGGAGGGCTCGGCTGCCTGCGTCGTCGTCACCGGCCGCCGTGGCCGCGGATGCACGCTGACCAGGCCCGTCGTCGCCATCAGCCGCTGGACACGCTTGTAGGCGACGGCGACGCCCTGGCGGTGGAGCTCGTGGAAGATCCGTCGCACGCCGTACCGTCCCTCGTGCCGATCGAAGATCGCCCGGATCATGGTGGACAGGGTGACGTCGTCCTTCTCACGCTGCGACGGGCCGCGTTTCTTCCACGCGTAGTAGCCCTGCCGGGAGACATCGAGTTTCCGGCACATGTAATCGACGGGGAACGTGCCCACACCGTCGGCGGAAGCCGGCTTCTCCTGAGCATGGTTCGAGATGAACTCGAACTTCACCTCTGCTCGCTCGCGAAGAAGCTCGGTCGGGTGGCCCGGGGGAATCGCACCCCCGGGCTCCCGCAGATCCCGGCGTGACACTCTCGCGTCACCGGGCTCTT
>NZ_JALKFT010000099.1:0-1051 GCF_023242945.1 Frankia umida | reverse complement strand
CCTCGATCTTTCGCCTGCTGGGCGTGTGAGGTCCCGTGAGGACCGCCCGCTGTTTTCGATGTTGAGTTTTGCTGTCGGGTCGTGACGGGATGGCCCGCTGTCGCGCGGGCTCGGGCGCCGGTCCACGGCCGGGGTGGTGCGAGGTTGTCGGGACGGTCAGGGCTTGTGGCCTTACCCGGGGTCGGGTAGCGCGCGCAGGGTCGTGATGGCCTGGACGGCCAGCGCCGCCCAGGGATGGTGGGCGGCCAGGTGCAGCACGATGTTCCGGGCGTGGTGGGCGACGCGTCCGGCGATGGTGAACAGTCTGTGCCGTAGGCGTTTCGGTTCCCAGCGTCGGGCGGGGTGGCTGGCCAGGGCGAGCATCTGGGTCCAGGCGAGCAGGTCCAGGGCGAGAGAGACGACGGCGCACCAGAGCTGGTTCTGGGTGAAGTCGTGCAGGGGCAGGTTGGTCAGGCCGGTGTCCTTCGCGGTGCGGATGCGGTCCTCGCAGCGGGCCCGGCGGCGGTGACGCAGTTCCAGGTCCGCGAGCTGTCCACGGCGGGTGTTGGTCGCGAACGCGGTGCAGCGGTTGCCGTCCGGGTCGACGATCCGCAGCTGGGCGCCCGGATGTGGGCGTTCTTTGCGCACGATGACCCGCATGCCCGCCGGCCAGCCGGACAGGTCCATCAACCCGGTCAGCTCGGCGACCCACGCGCCGTCGCGGGGCTGACCGTCCGCGTCGTAGGCCGGTGTCCACGCCCCAGCCGGAACCTTCGCGATCAGCTCGGCCGCGGTGTCGGGCAGGGTGAACCCGACCGAGTAACCCAGCCGCCGCTGGTGGAGCCATCCCACGAACGCGTGCGTGCCGCCGCCGCTGTCGGTCCGGATCAGCACCGACCGGCCCCGGCGCAGCCGCCGAGGAAGCTGCGCGAGCGCGGCGGCGGCCACGGTGACGTGGTCGGCGGCCGTGTTCGCCCCGGCGTTCCCCGGCCGCAGCAGCACCGCCAGCGGCTCACCCGACCCGTCCGGGCCGTGGTCGGCGAATGCCCACAACGGGTGGAACCCGAACCCC
>NZ_JALKFT010000098.1:0-1107 GCF_023242945.1 Frankia umida | reverse complement strand
ATCGACTGGGACAACACCCCCCTCGCCCTCCTGAACGAACCCACCCCCTGGCCCCGCCGCGACACCCCACGGCGAGCCGGAATCTCCTCGTTCGGCATCAGCGGCACGAACGCCCACATCATCATCGAAGAACCACCCGCAGCCACCCCGGCCACCGTCACAGGCCACGACGACAGGGCTGTCACCAGGCCGCGGCTCGAGGACGGGGCGGACGACCGGCTGAACTTCGCGCTGTCAGCCAGGACCCCCGAGGATCTGCGCGCCGCCGCGCACCGGTTGCGCACCCACCTGGTGGACCATCCGGAGGTCGCGCTGGCGACCGTCAGCCGCACCCTCGCCGACCGGCACCACTTCGCTCACCGCGCGGTGGTTCTGACGAACTCCCGTGGTGCCCTGCTCGCCGCGCTCAGCGCCCTGACCGATCTGCCGGTGGGCACGACGCGGGAAATCGTGGAACTCCCCGACGCCACCCTCACCCTCGGCCAGAAACACCCCGGCAGCGACCAACCCGTCTTCATCTTCCCCGGCCAAGGCTCCCAATGGCCCGGCATGGCCCTCGACCTCCTCCACACCAGCCCCGCCTTCACCGAACACTGGAACGCCGCCACCCAAGCCCTCGCACCCCACATCACCTGGAACCCCCACCACGCCCTCACCAACCCCGAACTCCTCACCCACCCCAACATCGTCCAACCCCTCCTCTGGGCCATCCAAACCAGCCTCGCCCACCTCTGGAAAACCCACGGCATCACCCCCGCCGCCGTCATCGGCCACTCCCAAGGCGAAATAGCCGCCGCCACCACCGCCGGCATCCTCACCCTCCACGACGCCGCCCACCTCATCACCACCCGCTCCACCCTCATCACCACCCTCAACACCCCCGGCGCCATGCTCACCATCAACCTCCCCCACACCCACCTCAACCTCCCCCCCCACACCGACATCCACATCGCCGCCATCAACAGCCCCACCAGCACCGTCCTCGCCGGAAACCCCCACCACCTCCAAACCTACGCAGACCAACACCCCACCACCTTCAGCCGCCTCATCCCCGTCACCTACGCCAGCCACACCCCCCACGTCGAACCCCTCCACACCCCCCTCACC
>NZ_JALKFT010000097.1:0-1127 GCF_023242945.1 Frankia umida | reverse complement strand
CGGTGGTCCTGGGACGGCTGGCGGGGGTGTGGTTCCGGTGCCGTCGGTGAGGACGAGGAGGCGTCCGTCGCTGGTGTCGATCGCGATGGTGGCGCCGCGTACGCCGGTGGGGAGCTCCTGGATGGCTTCGTTCGCTTCGGTCTGCAGGGTGGGGTCGAGTGTGGGGACCAGCTGTGCTGGTGCGCAGTGGGGTCCGAGGGTGAAGGTGCCGCCGGCGGGCTGGTCGGAGGCCTGTGCCGGGCACTGGGGTGTTGGTGTGACGACGTTGTCGACTGCCTGCCGGGTGGCGTGGTCGATGAGGTCTTTGTTCGGGGGCCAGAGCATTGAGAGTTTGGTGGTGCGGATCTGGTTGGCGGCGGTGACAGCGGAGGTGTTTCCCGGGTCGGTGGTGGATCGCTGGTGGTCGGCGGTGGTGGCGGTCAGGGGTACCGCGATGAGCGTCGCGATCACGCACAGGCCTGCGAGGGCGGGTTCCCAGGTTCTGCTGGTGGTGCGTGCGCGTAGGCGGCCCAGGGTGGAGGTGGCGGCGGGCCGGGGTGTTCGTTGCGCGGGTGTGGCGGTGTGGGTGGTGCGGCTGGCGGCGCCGAGCAGGGCGCCGATGGTCCAGAGCAGGGCGATGAGGCCGAGGCTGTCGGGGGCGAGGGCGGGTGGGGAGGCGTCGATGTTGAGGGTGGGGCAGAGCAGGGCGAGAACGGGGAGGGTGAGGGTGATCAGGGTGGCGGCGGTGAGTCCGCGGGCCCAGGCGCCGAGCAGTCCGTGGCCGCAGCGGGTGGCGAGTCGGACGAGGAGGGCGCCGATGAGGATGGTGGTGGTCAGGACGAGGAGCAGGCCGAGGAGGCCGAGTTCTTCGGCGATGACGTTGAGGGCGTAGCGGTTCGGGACGGTGCCGTGCGGGGCGTAGGACTCGACCAGGCCCTGCCCAGGTCCACGGCCGAAGGTGCTGGCGCGGGCCAGCGCGAGAGCGGCGTAGGCGTCGTCAGGCGTCCGGGTGGGGGTGTAGGGGTTGCGGTGCCAGGTGTGGCTGAGCGCGGCTACCAGGACGTAGGTGGCGAGGGTGGCGGCGAGTCCGAGGGCTGGTGCCCAGCGGTCCTTGGTGCGTGCGGCGACGAGCCAGATCAGTCCGACGG
>NZ_JALKFT010000096.1:0-1233 GCF_023242945.1 Frankia umida | reverse complement strand
GTCATGGGATTCTTCGGTGATCCCCACCTCGCCTACATCAACTGGTAGCGAGTCCAGCTACTTTCGTTCTCCTTAGTGGGAGGTGTGGGAGGCATACCAGAAGGTGAAAGCCAACAAGGGTGCGCCGGGTGTGGACGGGGTGACTCTGGACGAGTTCGAGAAGGATCTGAAAGGCCAGCTGTACCGGATCTGGAACAGGATGAGTTCAGGATCGTACTTTCCGCGGCCGGTGCGGGCGGTGCCGATACCGAAAGACGGCGGTCGGGGCACTCGGATCCTGGGAGTGCCCACTATCGTGGATAGGATCGCGCAGACCGTGGTCGCGGGACGTCTGGAGGTCCGCACGGAAAAGATATTCCATGTGGACTCGGACGGTTACCGGATCGGCCGGTCGGCGATCGACGCGGTGGCGAAATGCCGGGAACGCTGCTGGAGAGACGACTGGGTTCTGGACCTGGACGTCGAGAAGTTCTTCGACAGCTGCCCGCACGACCTGATCGTCAAAACGGTGGAAGCGAACACCGATCAGAAGTGGATCGTGTTGTATGTGAAGCGCTGGCTCGCAGCGCCTACACACCAGCCGGACGGCTCTCTGATCACGCCAGGTCGCGGAACCCCACAGGGGTCTGCGGTTTCACCCGTGCTGGCGAACCTTTTCCTCCACTATGCGTTCGACATGTGGATGGCCCGGAACTATCCGGACGTCCGGTTCGAACGCTATGTGGATGACGCGGTGGTGCACTGCGTCTCTCGGCGGCAGGCAGTCATCTTGCAGGCCGCGATAGGGCGGCGTTTGGAACAGGTGGGGCTTCGGCTCAACCCGGCGAAGACGAAGATTGTGTACTGCCGGGATTCGAATCGGCGCGGGAGCTGTTCGGCGGTCGCGTTCGATTTCCTCGGCTATACTTTTCGTCCTCGGGCGGCAGTCAACAAGCGGACGGGTAGGATGTTCACCTCGTTCGCCCCGGCGATGAGCCAGGACAGGCTGACCGGGAAAGGCCGGCAGGTCCGCCGCTGGCGGATTCACCTACGCACCAACCACACCCTGGCCGATCTCGCCGAGCGGATCAACCCGCTGGTGCGGGGTTGGATGAACTACTGGGGTCGTTTTTACAGGTCCCAGATGTTCGGTCTCCTGCGACGCATCAACGCCTACCTAGCCTCGGGCTTTCACCGGGGTGATCGTCTGTTGGGGTGCCGGGAATAGGAAAGTGCTCCTGAGCTGGGAGGATT
>NZ_JALKFT010000095.1:0-1237 GCF_023242945.1 Frankia umida | reverse complement strand
CGTCGTGGGAGGCCTTCGAGCGGGCCGGGATCGATCCGGGGACGTTGCGGGGCAGCCAGACCGGGGTGTTCGTCGGCACCAACAGCCAGGACTACGTGTCGCTGCTGGCCGCCGCCCCGAAGACCGGCGAGGGCTATGTGGCCACCGGCAACGCGGCCAGCGTCGTCTCCGGTCGCCTCGCCTACACCTTCGGTCTGGAGGGGCCGGCGCTGACAGTGGACACGGCGTGTTCGTCGTCGTTGGTGGCGTTGCATCTGGCGGTCCGGTCGCTGCGGTCAGGGGAGTGCTCGCTGGCCCTGGTCGGCGGCGTCATGGTGATGTCGACTCCTGGCGGTTTCGTCGAGTTCAGCCGGCAGCGCGGGCTCGCCGCCGACGGGCGGTGCAAGGCCTTCGGCGCCGGCGCCGACGGATTCGGCATGGCCGAGGGCGCCGGCGTCCTGCTGGTGGAGCGGATGTCGGACGCGCGCCGCCACGGGCATCCGGTGTGGGCGGTGGTGCGTGGGTCGGCGGTCAACTCCGATGGGGCGAGCAACGGGCTGACCGCGCCGAACGGCCCGTCGCAGCAACGGGTGATCGACGCGGCACTGCGCGACGCGGGCCTGGCCGCCGAACAGATCGACGCCGTCGACGGCCATGGCACCGGCACCGCGCTCGGCGATCCGATCGAGGCACAGGCGCTGTTGGCCACCTACGGACGTGACCGGGACGCGGATCGGCCGCTGTGGGTGGGATCGCTGAAGTCGAACATCGGGCACACGCAGGCGGCGGCGGGTGTCGGCGGTGTGATCAAGATGGTGATGGCGATGCGGCACGGGGTGGTGCCGAAGACCCTGCATGCCGACGAGCCCTCGCCGGTGGTCGACTGGTCGTCGGGGGCGGTCCGGCTGGTGACGGAGGCGACGCCGTGGCCGCGCACGCAGGATCCACGACGGTCCGGGGTGTCCTCGTTCGGCATCAGCGGCACCAACGCCCACGTGATCCTGGAGGCGGCGCCCGCGGCCCCGGCCTCCCACGAACAGGAGCGGTCGCGGCCGGTGCGCGAGGGCACCGGGTCGGACTCACCGGCCGGTTCGGTTGGTTCTTCGCCGGCTTCTCCGGTTGTCGTGCCGGCGGTGTTTCCGTGGGTGGTGTCGGGGCGGGATGCGGCGGGTCTGGCGGGTCAGGCGGGTCGGTTGTCGGCGTTTGTGTCGGGGCGGCCTGAGCTGGGTCTGGGGGATGTGGGTTTTTCGTTGGTGAC
>NZ_JALKFT010000094.1:0-1311 GCF_023242945.1 Frankia umida | reverse complement strand
GAGGAGTGCGCCGAGGGTGCCGGTGCCGCCGGTGATCAGGACGGTGCCTTCGGGGTCGAACGCCGGACCGTCCGCGGAAGGAACCGCGGCGCCGTCCCGCGGGGCCGGGATGATGGGTGCCGCCCGCTCCAGGCGGGGCACCAGGGCCGCGCCGGCGCGCAGGGCGGCCTGCTCCTCGTCGCTGGCGACGACGGAGGGCACCAGGCCGAGCGAGTCCGGCCGGTCATCCACGTCCACCAGGACGAAACGTCCCGGGCTCTCCCGCTGGGCCGAACGGACCAGACCCCACACGGGAGCGGTGATCAGGTCGGCGGTCTCGTCCGGCGTGCCCGTGGTCACCGCGCTCTGGGTGACCAGGACGAGCCGGATGTGCGCGAGCCGTTCGTCGCCCAGCCAGGACTGCAGGATCTCCAGCACCCGCTGCGTCGTGGCGCCCGCCTGCGTCGGCACGAACTGTGGGTCCGCCGCCGCCTCCACCGGGGGGCGGCTCGCGTCGGTGGGCCGCAGCGACAACGCCACCACCTCGACGTCCAGGGTGCCGGCGGCGATGGCGTCGCCGAGCGCCGGTACGTCCGGGACGGCGCTGACCGCCAGACCGGTGCTCTCCCAGGCCGCGCGTAGTCCCGGATCGTCGTCTCCCAGCAGAACCCACCGCACGCCACCATTCGGGACGCCACCATCCGGGACGTCACTGGCCGGGACGGTCAGCGCCAGCGGCTGCCAACCGACCCGCAGCAGCAGGTCGTCCAGCGAGGTGGACGTGCTGGCGGCGAGCTGATCCAACGCGACCGGGCGCACCACGAGGGCATCGACCTCGGCGACCGGATCCCCGTTCTCGTCCGCGGCCTGGATGGACACACTGTCCGCGCCGGCGGGGGCCAGTCGCACCCGCAGTGTCCGCGCCCCGGTGGTGTGCAGACGAACCCCGGACCAGGAGAAGGGCAGCCGCGGGCCGCCGTCCTCGCCGTCGAAGAAGCCACGCAGTGCCAGGCCGTGCAGTGCCGCGTCCAGCAGCGCCGGGTGAACGGCGAAGCGGCTCGCGTCGTCCGCCAGCTCGTCGGGCAGCTCGACCTCGACGAAGATCTCGTCGTCACGTAGCCAGGCGCGGCGCAGCCCACGGAAGGTCGGGCCGTAGTGCAGCCCGAGCTGGGCCAGTCGCGGGTAGAGCCCGTCGACGGGCGCGGGAACCGATCCGGGCGGCGGCCAGCTGCGCAGGTCGGGCTGGGCGGCGTCGGCGCCGGATGCGCCGGTGCTGGGCTCGCTGGTGGTGAGGGTGGCGGTGGCGTGGGGGGTCCAGGGGCTGTCGGTTTT
>NZ_JALKFT010000093.1:0-1365 GCF_023242945.1 Frankia umida | reverse complement strand
CAGGGCAGCGGCAAAGTTGCTGGTTAGCAATTTAGGTTCATGATCGTGGTGAGTGGTCGTTCGGGTCGGCGGGCGTGGTGGCGTAGTGCCTGGGCGATGTTGGTGGTGCCGGACAGGCGCAGGATGCTGATCGCGAGGTTGCGGAGGCTGGCCATGACCTGGGGCGCGTTGCCGGTCCGGGCACGGTGGTGGTCCTCGTCGTAGGTGACATCGCGGACCCAATGCAGCCGGTTCTCGACGGACCAGTGGTCGCGGGTGAGGTCGGCGAGCAGGACGGGGCTGGCCTGGTGGGTCGGCAGGCTGGTGATCGCGTGGATGGTCTCGGTGGTGGTGGGCCCGCTGTTGAGCGACCGGCGGCGGGTGATCTGGATGGCTTGGACGGCGTGGGGGAAGTTGATGCCGGCGCGCAGTTCGGTGGCTTTCACGGTCCGGGTTTCGACACGTCCGTGGCCACGGTCGCGCGTGCGGACACG
The DNA here is from genome assembly GCF_023242945.1 of Frankia umida. NCBI lineage: Bacteria > Bacillati > Actinomycetota > Actinomycetes > Frankiales > Frankiaceae > Frankia > Frankia umida. Next base: position 892 of record NZ_JALKFT010000093.1, on the reverse strand, counting down.
GGTGGCGACACGGTTCCAGGGCAGGGCTGTGAGCTGGGCATACAGTGCCGGCTGGTTCGCTTTCGCGACGAGGACGTAGTGGGCGCCGCGTTCCACGAGCCAGGTAGCGGTGTCGCGCTGGGTGTGCAACGCGTCCGCGGTCACCACCGCGCCGGCCAGATCGAGGGCGCCGAGCAGTGCTGTGAGCTCGGGAATCTCGTTCGTCTTCGCGTCGACCCCACGCTGGGCGAGGACGACGTGGTGTTGCTGGTCGAACGCGGCGAGCAGGTGCCGGCCGGGTCTGTCGCCGTGGCGTGAGCCGCGCAGGGTCTTCCCGTCGACCGCGATCCGCCGCCGTCGTCCTTTGGTCGGCGTGGTCGCCGCCGCGGCCCAGGCCCCGAGGGCTGTGTCCAGCGCGTCGGCGTCGAGACGGGCGAGGACCCGGCGGAACGTCGAGGCGTCCGGGACCCGCACGATCCCCAGCATGTCCCGGACGGTCTCGCCGGCGTCCGCGGCCCACTCGGCGATCGCGGTGAACGACCGGGCCCCCGCCAGCACCGCGCACGTCGCCAACGTGAGCACGACCGGCAGCCGGTGCCGCGTCCCACGACGTTTCCTCGGGTCGGCGACCTGCGCGAACACCGCCAGCAACCCCGCGGGTGACACCGGCCGCGTCGCTGCGCCGGCCATGGCCGACGCCAGCTGATCCAGAACAGGGACAGAAGGAGATAATGGTGCGGCGAGCATGGCACCTCGGGGTGATCAGGATGGCCTAGGAACCTCCATGATCACCCAGGTGTCATGCTCGCCCCGTTTCCGGAGCCAGAACCCGCCGGTCCTCACATCCCACATCCACCGCAGACCCTCGACACGACCCACAAGTCGCTACCCAGCAAACTTGCCGCAGCCCTGG
>NZ_JALKFT010000092.1:0-1471 GCF_023242945.1 Frankia umida | reverse complement strand
CCCCGTTACCTTCTTGGTGGCCCCGCAACGGGGCTCCCGGCCTCCGGACCTGGCATGACTTGAGCCCCTCGTCGGTCATGATCGAAAAAGTGGTGTCACCAGGTTCCGGAGGCATCGGCAGACCGCTGATCAGGGGCATGACCGTCGAACTCATCGTGAGCGAGACAGGCTCTTCGTAACGTGGATGCCGGCACGCTGATGCCGCAGGTGAGGCCGGGAAAGTAGACAGCGCTCGCGGGAGACAGCACGTGATCGATACCGGTGGCATCGACGTCTACCTGGGCCTGGACGTGGGCAAGGGCGAACACCATGCCACCGCCCTCACCCCAGCCGGGAAGAAGGCGTTCGACAAGCGGCTACCCAACAACGAACCGAAACTGCGGGAGGTATTCACCCGGCTGCAAGCCAAGCACGGCACCGTGCTGGTCGTCGTCGATCAACCTGCCTCCATCGGCGCCCTGCCGCTGGCCGTCGCCCGCGACACCGGCTGCCGTGTCGCCTACCTGCCGGGCCTGACCATGCGGCGGATCGCCGACCTCTACCCCGGCGAAGCCAAGACCGACGCCCGCGACGCGTTCATCATCGCCGACGCGGCCCGCTCCATGCCGCACACCCTGCGCGACCTCGCTCCCGACGACGACACCCGGGCCAAGCTGGAGATGCTCGTCGGTTTCGATGACGACCTCGCCCAGGAGGTAACCCGCACCAGCAACCGGCTACGTGGCCTGCTCACCCAGATCCACCCCTCGCTGGAACGCGTGCTGGGACCCCGCCTGGACCACCCGGCCGTGCGCACCCTGCTGGAACGCTTCGGTTCCCCAGCCCAGATCCGCAAGGCCGGACGCCGCCGCCTGGTGACCCTGCTGCGGCCCCAGGCACCGCGCATGGCCGAACGCCTGGTAGAAGACATCTTCGCCGCCCTGGACGAGCAGACCGTGACAGTACCCGGCACTGACGCGGCGACGCTGATCATTCCCAGCCTGGCCCGTTCCCTGACCGCCGTCTATGACCAGCGGAAACTCCTCGCGGAACGGATCGCGGAGCTCCTGGAGGCCCACCCTCTTTCCAAGGTCCTGACCTCCATGCCCGGTATCGGGGTCAGGACCGCCGCCCGCATCCTCATCGACGTCGGGGACGCCAGCAGCTTCCCCACCGCCGGGCACCTGGCCGCCTATGCCGGTCTCGCCCCGGCCACCCGGGCATCGGGCTCTTCCATCCGCGGGGAACACCCCTCCCGACGCGGCAACAAACAACTCAAACGCGCCTTCTACCTGGCCGCGTTCGCCTCGCTACGCGAACCCGCGTCCCGGGCCTACTACGACAGGAAACGCGCGGAAGGCAAACATCACGTCGCTGCCCTCACCTGCCTCGCCCGGCGCCGGATCGACGTGCTCTACGCGATGCTTCGCGATGGGACCTTCTACCAGGCCCCGACCCCCTCACCGGCTTGACGAAGGACATAGGGGCACTT
>NZ_JALKFT010000091.1:0-1480 GCF_023242945.1 Frankia umida | reverse complement strand
TCCTCACATCCCACATCCACCGCAGACCCTCGACACGACCCACAAGTCGCTACCCAGCAAACTTGCCGCAGCCCTGGGCGCACTGCTTGCTGGCCACCAGCGCGCCGTCAACCTCGACGCCCGGCAGTCACGACTGGCCGCCGCAGGTCCGAAAGCCGCAGATTCCCAGGTCAGAGACCTGCTAGCGGTGCGGTTTTCCGCAGTACGGCACTGCGGGTTTAGGACCGGAACCTGATGGTATTCCGCAGAGTGCGGCCAGCTCCTCGGTCAGTAGTTTGGGAACTGCCCGGCGACCTGTCTTCGGAAAGCACCTGGAGAGCGAATGGCATTCAGCTCCGCACCGCCTGCCATCGACGAACCGCTGGGCGGGATCGCCGGGTGGGCGGTCGACCTGATGGACAGTCTCGGCGGCGTCGGGGCGGCGATCGTGGTGGGCCTGGATAACGTCTTCCCGCCGGTCCCGAGCGAGCTTGTGCTTCCCTTGGCGGGCTACTCGGCAGGCCGGGGTGTGTTCACCCTCCCCGAGGCACTGTTCTGGACCACACTGGGCTCCGTCCTCGGCGCGGTCGTCGTCTACTACGTCGGCGCGCTGCTCGGCCGGGAACGGACCAGGCGACTGGTCAGCAAGATCCCCCTGGTCGACGTATCCGATTTTGACCGGACCGAACGCTGGTTCGACCGGTACGGCACCAAGGCCGTGTTCTTCGGACGGATGGTCCCGCTGTTCCGTAGCTTCATCTCGCTGCCAGCTGGCATTGAGCGGATGAGCCTCGCCACCTTCCTCGCCCTTACCGCAGCGGGTAGCCTGATCTGGAACTCGATCTTCGTTGGCCTGGGTTACCGCCTCGGCGAGGACTGGCATCTGGTCGACCAGTATGCCGGCACCCTGCAGAAAATCGTCGTTCTCGGCGTGATCGCTGCCGTCGCCGGCTTCGTCGTTGTCCGAATTCGGTCTCGGCGCAATGCCAAATCCCGGGCAAAACACCGGCCACCCAGCAACTCCAACCCGATGCTGTGACCGATGGGAGATTTTTTGAGGGGAATGTCGGCAGCGCCGGTCACAGCCGGACCGCCGACCTGGTCGACGACCGAGTATGTATCGACACGCGCGAATGTATCGAGGATTCCCATATCACGTTCGTCAGGTCGCTTCAGCCTGGTTTGGACAGATGGGAGTTCCCGATAATACCCGCCGCGCCAACGTGGGTGCAGCGGTTGGAATCTGGTACCAAGGACGCCGCGCCCGGTATCCGGTGACTGATGTCCACCAAGAAAAATTCGGGTTCATCCGAGCCCGATACCATCGTTCGTTCAATATGACGCGGCGATATCACTCGTGCCAGTCGATCTGGATCCCGTAGCCGCCAGATGGGTCGATCAGCAGTCGGCCGCAAGACAGCAGACAACTACTGACCTTTAATGCGCGAGGTCGACTGGTTGATCATGGGATGGTGTCAAGGTCAACCCGGTGCCCGCCAGG
>NZ_JALKFT010000090.1:0-1553 GCF_023242945.1 Frankia umida | reverse complement strand
AGGCTGCTTGGTTCGTGGGTAGCGCCTCCTCGGTCTCGATGATCGCTGGGGGCTGGTTGATCCACGCCCTGGTCGGCAGGGCGGGCGGGGTCGGTCGGCGGTGGAACCGCTCGGGGTGGGCGGCGTAGGCGGCGTCGAGGACCTGGGCGCGACGGGCCTGGATCTCGTGGGCGGTGCCGTCATGAACGCTGGCCGGGGTGTGCAGAGCGATACCCGAATGCCTGTGTTCGTTGTTGTAGTAGGCGAAGAAGACGTCGCAGAAAACGCGGGCGTCCTGGAGCGAACCGAAACGCCCCGGGAAAGCGGGACAGTACTTGAGTGTTTTAAACTGTGCTTCGCTGTAGGGGTTGTCGTTCGAGACGTGCGGACGGGAATGGCTCTGGTCGATGTTCAGGTAGGCCAGGAGGGCGGCGACCGGCTGGGACGTCATCGAGGTCCCACGGTCGGCGTGGACAGCGATCGGCCTGACCCTGCCGTTCGCGGCGACGGCGTGTTCGATGAAGGCCTTCGCGAGTTCCCCGTTCTCGGTGGGATGGACCTCGAAGTGGATGGCTTTACGGGAGAATATGTCGAGGATGACGTACAGGTCGAAGTAGACGCCGCGGGCGGGTCCGGTGAGTTTCGTGATATCCCAGCTCCAGATTTCGTTGGGTCTGGTCGCGAGGAGTTCCGGTTTCTTCCGGGCGGGGTGGGTGGCCTGGGCCCGCCGCTCGACGGTCTGGGCTCGGGCCCGCAGCAGCCGGTACATGGTGGACACGCTGGCCAGGTAGACCCCCTCGTCGAGCAGGGTCGCCCAGACCTGGGCGGCGGACTTGTCGACGAACCGGTCGCTGTTGAGGAGTTCCAGGAGCCGTTCACGTTCGGTGTCGTCAAGCGCTGCCGGGTGGACGGCCGGGGTCCGTGACGGGATGTCCGTGGAGGGTGTGGGGTGGCGCCGACGGTACATTGTCGCCCGGGACAGTCCGAGCAGGTCGCAGGCGACTTTGACCGAGGTCAAGGGCACCAGCGAGGTGAACGCCTCGTCGACTATCTGCCGGGTTTCCTGCCGGAATCCGCGCTCTCGGAGATCAGTGCCAAGAGCGCGTGCGCTTTTCCCACGACTTCCAGCGCCGCTTTCGTTCGTGCCAGCTCGGCGGTGAGCCGTTCGTTCTCCCGCCGTAGCCGCTCGTTGTCGGCGTCTGTCTCGGCCGCCGCGGGCCGGCCGGCGGGCCTGCCCTCGAGGGCTTCGCGAGCCCCCTGCTCCTGTGCCTCGCGCCATTTCTGGATGTGGGAGTGGTACAGACCTTCCCGGCGCAGCAGGGCGCCTCGTTCGCCCGCACCGGTCAGGCCGTCGTACTCGTTCAGGATTCTCTTCTTGTAGGCCGCGGTGAAGGTCCGGCGCTTCGGCCGGTCCGACCGAGGTCCGCCTCGCGAGGAGCTCACCCCGCCATCCTCCTGCTTCGAGGAGGCCATGTCTGCCATGGTCAACGTCACTGGTCTGAAGATCCCGTCTCGCCCTACCGCTACACAGGTCTCAAAGATCCATCTGTCTCATGGGACTCTGACAGACAGGG
>NZ_JALKFT010000008.1:170977-255362 GCF_023242945.1 Frankia umida | reverse complement strand
CCGGCCTAGAACACGCTCAGACCGCGAAGCGGCCTTCCCGAGCGGGCCTTCACCCCCGGCCTGAAGACCGAAGCACTCGCCCGCAACTTGGTAGCCCCGTGGCCGCGCCGACCCACTCGTTCTCCGCCCGCTGGCCCCATCGGGCCAGTTCCACCACATCCACCACGCGGGCCAGTCCTGACCCGTCCATCGGCGGCACCGTCGGCGGCATGCGTGACGGCGCGTCGGGAGAGGTCGTGCCCTGTTGGCCCGTCCGGGCCAGGGAGAGACCCGCCACCGCCACCGCCAGTTCGAGTGCGGCGGACGACGACAGCCCGGCTCCCACAGGTATGTCGCTGGTCAACGCACCGTGCCAGGCAGTCAGGTCAACGCCCGCGGCGGCGAGCTGGACGACCATGCCTTCCACGTACCGGGCCCATCCGCTGGCCCGTGCGGAGGGTGGGGGGTCACGGGAGGCGGACGGGGCCGGGCGAGGCGTTGGACAGGGCGGCGACCTGGGCCATGGTCAGGCCGGACGGTGGCAGGGTCACCGCGCTGTCCCAGGAGGCCGACATCACCGTGCGCAGGCGGCCGGCGGCGTCCTCGGGGGTCATGTCGCGTGCGGGCTCGGCGAACATCTCGTAGCCGACGACGTGTTTGCGGATCGTCGGTGACCGTAGCAGCGGCGGGTAGACATGGGCGTGCAGCTGCCAGACGGTCTCGGGGCGCTCCGCCGCGCCGACCCTGGTCACGGTGGGATGCGGGCCGGGGGCGCCGTGCCATCCCATGGAGAACGGGAACGGGTAGTCGAACAGGGCGTCGTAGCCGGTGAGCAGGCGGCCGAGGACATGGGCGAGGCCGCTGCGCTGGGTGTCGTCCAGTTCGGCGAGGCGGGTGACGGGACGGCGCGGCAGCAGCAGGGTCTCGAACGGCCACATCGCCCAGTAGGGGACCACGACCAGCCAGTCCTCCTCGTCCAGGACGATCCGTTCGGCGGCGGCCGTTTCGGCGCGGATGTAGTCCAGCAGCAGCGACCGACCTGACCGGGCGTAGTGCTCGCGCTGGTGGGTGTCCTCGGCGGCGGCTTCGTCGGGCAGCGCGTCACAGGCCCAGACCTGGCCGTGCGGATGCGGGTTCGACGCGCCCATCGCCGTCCCGCGGTTCTCGAAGATCTGCACCCAACGCCACCGGCGGGAGAGCTCGGCGTCCTGCGCCGCCCAGGTCTCGACGACGGCGCGCACCTCGGCGTGGGACATGTCGACGAGTCCCCGGCCGTGATCGGGGCCGAAGCAGATGACCCGGCAGGTCCCGTGCGCGGGCGCGCTACGCAGCAGCCCGGACCCGGTGGGATCGACCGCGGGAACGTCGCTCGCCCGCGCGACACGGTCGACGCCAGCGACACCTTCCCGCCCGGCGGCGCCGTCGGACGTGCCGGGGCTGCCGGACGTGCCGGGGCTGTCGGAGGCGGCGGGGCTGTCGGAGGCGGCGAGGAGGGCTTCCCGCGCGACGACGCCGGGTGCCGGGACGGACCCGGTGGCGGAGCTGGTCGGCGCGGCCGATGGCGAGGTCGACGCCGGAGGCTGGGACGGGAGCGGGAGATCCTCGACGATGTGGCCGGGACCGGGGTCGGGGCCGGGGGGAGGCGTGGGGTTCGGTGCGGGCTGAAGCGCCGGGAAGTCGTTGGTGAAGACGTACGTGCCGCGGTAGTCGGGGTTACGGGCGCCACCGGCGCGTCGGTTGCCGGGGCACAGGTCGCAGTGCGGGTCGTGGGCGGCTGGCGACGGTAGGACGGGGGCATCCTGGCCGCCGTGCCACGGGCGGCGCACACGGCCCGGGGAGACCAGGACCCAGCGACCGGTGAGCGGGTTGAACCGCCGATGCGTGGTGTCGTCCATCGCTTGGACAGCCTGCCATGGCGGGCGCGGGCACGCGGGCCTGTGTGGACCACCCCGGCGGGTCGGCGCGGACGGTCCAGGCGCACCGGCCCGCCCGTACGACCCTCGAACGACTACCCCGGGAGTTCCCTCGACCACGATGTGCTCACCAGCTGACCGGATGGGCAGCCGTACCGCAACCGCGCGCCGAGGCCACGACCCCGGTGTGACACACCACGCAGCGCCGCCGGGCCGGTCCGGCGTGGGCCCTGCAACACGGATCACAGTGCACCCGGATCGCCGCCCGCCGGCCGACCGCACCCCCAGCCGGGTGGCACACCCCCAGCCGCGGGTGCGCCGGAGGAACCGGCCGGCGGCGGCACAGGTTCGGCAAAAACATAAACCTGAACTCAACTTCACCTCCTTACACTGGGGCCATGCTTCCCACCGACCTGATGACCGTCGGCGACCTGTCCGCACGAAGCGGCTTCGCGCCGTCCGCGCTGCGTTACTACGAGCGACAGGGCCTGCTGACCGCCACCCGCACCAGCGGCGGACAGCGGCGTTACGAGCGACACGTGCTGCGCCGACTCGCGTTCATCCGGGCGGCGACCGCGGTCGGCCTGAGCCTGGACGAGGTCGCCGCGGCGCTGGCCGCCCTCCCCGACTCCCGCACCCCCACCAAGGCGGACTGGACGGTGATCTCGCGCCGCTGGCGATCCCGGCTGGACGAGGAGATCGAGGCGCTCACCGCGCTGCGGGACGGCCTGGACGCCTGCATCGGCTGCGGCTGTCTGTCGCTGCGCCGCTGCCGGATCTCCAATCCGAACGACTGGGTCGGCGCCTACGGCTCCGGCGCCCGCGTCTTCCCCCCGGCGTTGCGCCGCGCGGGCCACGGCCACCACGGCGGCCACCGTCCGTCACCATTGCTGGGCGTCGAGCCGGCGGGCGAGCCGACCGGCGGGTGCTCCGACAGCGTCGTGGACGAACCGGCCTGCCACCCGAGCGATGAGTTGGACTGTGCGACCGCGGGCGATGTTCGGGCCGGCGCGACAGTCACCACGGCCGACGCGATACCTGACGGACCAGCTCAGGTGACTGAAACAGGCGAACCCGGCGGGATCCGCGGGGCCGGCGAAACGCCTTTTGTTGACCGGCGGCGGACCTGCACAAGCCAACAAGAAGATCACATTGCGAATTCGCCGCGACCTTGACACCGGACTGTCCAGGTCTCGAAACTTCCGGCCGGGATAGTAACCCGTACCCCCCGTCGGTGCACGATCTCCACGAGTCCGATAGGAACGAAGGTGGGGGTTCGGTCGTCCGAGGGTGACCGGTAACCGACGGACACACGTGAAACGGCCGGGCACAGGGACCTAGGAGGGGTCGTGGGGGATTCGTACGGCGCGGGGTGGTCGTCGGGAGGCGGGTCGGGCGAGTCGGGCGAGCACGCGGGCGACACAGGTCCGCTGGCCGCGTCCGAGGCGCCTCGCCCACTGCCCACGCGGACGTCCCGCCGCACCGGCCCGACCGGACCAGGCGGCGGGCTCGGCGCTGGACCGTCCGACAGTGGGATAGGGGGCGGGGCGGCCAGCCCACTGGGCACACTGACCGCGAGCGATCTCGGGGCGATCTCGGCGTCCGGGCCGGGCCTGGGCGGGATGCCTGGTGGTGGGCTGAACGGGATGGCGTCCGGGGGCCTGGGGACGGTGCGGACCCGGCGACGGCGTCCGATGATCGTCGGGCTTGGTGGCACGACCCAGCCCAACTCGCTCACCCAGTGGCTGCTCGCCGGCGCGCTGGGCACGATGGCGCAGGCCGGGGCGGAGACGCTGCTGTTCGGGTCCGGTGAACTCGATCTGCCGATGTACGCCCCCGAGCGACCCGAGCGCGGGCCGGGGGCACTGCGGCTGCTGGCCGCCGTCGAGCAGTGCGATGCGCTGGTCCTCGCGACGACCGCGCATCACGGCAGGGTCTCCGGTCTGGTCAGCAACGCCCTCGACTACCTCGACGATCTGCACGGCGCACCCCGCCCCTACCTCGACGGTCGGCCGGTCGGGCTGATCGTCACCGCCCCGAACGCCCATTCGGCGGGGACGGCGATGACCGCGTTGCGCTCGACCGTCCACTCCCTGCGCGGCTGGCCGACGCCCCAGGGCATCACCCTCGACACCTCGGCCTCCCCCACCATCGCCGACGCCGACGGCCGCCTCACCGACCAGACCACCGCGAACGCCCTGGAGACCCTCGTCGACCAGATCATGGGCTTCACCTACGCCTGGTCCCAGGTCATCTGAACCCGCCGCGGTCCTCGCCGCCCGCGGGCCCTGACGCGCCAGCGCCGGGGCCCGCGCCGGGTGCGCCGGTCGCACCGCGGAAGTTCACCCCCCTGATCGCGCGGGGATCGCGCCGGTCTACCGTGACGGAACCTCGGTGGCGCATCACCCGCTGCGTCATCCGGGGCTTCGCACCGTGGCCTCGGCGTGCCATCACATGGCGTGTGCGTAGCCCAGAGGTGCTACCCGCGACGCGACATCCGGTGCTCGACGCTCCTGTCGGGTTATCGAGGTAGTCAGATGTGTAGTCCCCGTAGGGGGCATCCCGGGCGCACGGTCGCTGCTCTCGGGCAGCGCGGCCAGGACACGAACGAGGAGGCGGCAGGGTGCGAGGACGATCCGGGCTGGGCAGGCTGGCCGTGACGGCGGTGGCCGCCGTTCTCGCGGCCACACTGGCCGCCTGCGGTGGCGGTTCCGGCTCGGACGGCTCGGCTGGCTCGAGTGGCTCGACGTCCGGTTCGGGCGGAGCCAAGGGCTCGCCGGTCAAGCTGATGATCATCGCGCCGACGGGTACCGCCGGCACCAACTATCCCGACATGGTCGCCGCGACGAAGGCCGCCGTGCGTGGCGTCAACGCCCGCGGCGGCATCGGCGGGCACCCGGTCGTCCTCGAGCACTGCAACGAGCGCAACGACGCCGCCACCGCGAAGAAGTGCGCCGAGCGGGCGGTGGACGAACACGTGCTGGCCGTGGTCGGCGAGATCAGCGGGTCCGGCGGGATCATGCCCATCCTGGCCAAGGCCGGCATCCCGTCGATCGGCTCGGCCGGTGTCTCCGCGGACGGTTCCGAACTCAGCTCGCCGATCAGCTTCGTCATCAGCCCCCTGACCTTCTACCCGGCGGTCTGCCCGAGCCTGCTCGCCAAGGCCGGCGCCACGCACATCGGTCTGGTCGGGTACGACCTCAGCGCCAGCGACCGTCTGATCACGATGGCCGTCGGTGGCGGCAAGGCGGTGGGCCACCCGATCGACCCGAAGATCCGTATTCCGATCACCACCAGTGACTTCGCACCGACGATCACCCAGCTGTCCCGCTCCGGCGCGGACGGTGCGGTCCTCGTCGTGTTCGACCAGGCCGCCTACGCCGTCATCGCGAAGTCCGGCCAGCAGGTCCGCACCTGCCACGCCGCCGGCACCCTCTCCCCGACCTTCCTGGCCACACTCGGCTCGGCCGCCGACCGTCTCGTCGTCGCCACCGCGTTCCCCGAACTCAGCCAGACCAGCCAGTACCCCGAGGTGGCCCGGATGGTCCGCGAACTCGACGCCGAGCAGGCCACCGGTGACGCCGACGCGGCCCCGGCCCTGCGCTCGAGCACGTCCACCACGGGCGCCTGGCTGTCCGTGCAGATCGCCGAGAAGGTCGGCAACCAGGTTTCCGGCGACCTGACCGCGGCGAGCCTGCTCGCCCAGCTGAACAGGACGAGGAACCTCGACCTCGGCGGCATCATCCCCCCGCTGGACCTGACGACTCCCACCCCGATCCCCGGAGCCGAGCGCATCTTCAACTCGACCCTGCGCGGCGCCCGCTGGGACAGTGCCTCGAAGTCCTTCGTCTCCCTGGGGAACGAGACCTACAACGGCCTCGACATCCTGCGCCGCGCCGCCGGCTAGCTCCCGCCCCGCCGCCGTCCTCGAACCGTCTCCTCCACCCGCACGGAGAGCACCGGGCGGCATCCCTCGCATCCCGCCCCGCAGGTGGATGGGTGGGTGGACGGTGACGTGAGGTGACGGTCAGGGTGTGTCGAGGGGCAGGTAGGCGCCGAGCAGCCGGTCGCGGTCGGCCTTCGCCTCGGCAGCCGTCCCGGACCAGGCCACCGTGCCGTGGCGCAGCACGTGGACCCGATCGGCGATGGCCAGGGCGCTGCGCACGTGCTGTTCGACGAGGACGACGGCGAGCCCGGCGTCAGCCGCGGCGCGCACGGCCCCGAGCAGACGTTGGACGATCTGGGGGGCGAGACCGAGGGACAGTTCGTCGGCGAGCAGGATCGTGGGCCGTCGCGCGAGGGCCCGGGCGAGGGCGACCATCTGCTGCTGCCCGCCGGAGAGCAGACCGGCCCGGCGGTCGAGGTGTTCGCCCAGTTCGGGGAAGATCCCCAGGGCCAGGTCGGGGTCGCACCGCCCGACCCGCAGGTTCTCCCGCACGGTCAGGCTCATCACGACCGAACGCTCCTCCGGCACCAGGCTCAGCCCCTGCCTGGCCCGTTCGTGCAGGGGCGCCCGGGACGGCTTCCCATCGATGTGGACGGCACCGCCCATCGGGACCAGGGCGCCGGCGAGGGCCAGCAGCGTCGTCGTCTTGCCCGCCCCGTTCGGGCCCAGCAGGGCGACGACCTCCCCCACCCGGACCTCCAGGTCAAGGTCCCGCACGACCGGCCCGGCCCCGTACCCCGCGGACAGCCCGCGGGCGGCCAGCATCACCGGCCGGCCGCTGATGTCAGCCCCGGCACCCCGGCCCCGGGACGCCTTCGCACCCGGGCCCGTGGCTCCGCGCGACAGCAGGCGGGCCATCAGACCTTCTCCACCCGGGTCGGCCTTGGCGACGAGAGCATCGCCGAGGAGACCGCACCCGACGAGGACGACGGACGGTGAGGGGTCGCCGGCTCGTCGGTACCCGGGTCGCCGAGATAGGCGGTGCGCACACGTGGGTCGGCGGCCACCCTGGCGGGTGGCCCCTCGGCGATCAGTTCGCCGGCGTCGAGCACCACGACCCGGTCGCAGACTCCCATGATCACATCCATGTCATGTTCGTTGAGCAGAATGCCGAGTCCCCAGTCGTCGGCGAGCCGGCGCAGCAGGGCTGCGACCTCGGCGCTTTCGGACTCGTCCAGTCCCGCGCACGGCTCGTCGAGCAGCAGCACCCCCGGTCCCGCGGCGACGGCGCGGGCGATCGCCAGCAGACGACGACGTCCGTAGGGCAGGTCGGAGACGGTACGCAGCAGATCGTCGCGCAGGCCGAAGGCGTCGATGGCGGCAAGCGCCGGCGCCGGCAGCGGACGTGACCGCGGCAGCACCAGATCGGTGAGATAGGCGGCGGCGTCGCGACGATCACTGGCAGCCTGGATGTTCTCCAGCACCGTGAGGTCGTCGAAGAGCTCGAGGTTCTGGAACGACCGGCTGATCCCGGCCCGGGCCCGACGATGCGCGGACAGCCGGTCCACCCTGATGTCGCCCAGTGTCATCGACCGCACGGTGGACGGCGTGTAGCCGGTGATCGCGTCGATCACCGTCGTCTTGCCCGCGCCGTTCGGGCCGATCATGCCGATCACCTGACCCGGTTCGACCCGCAGATCGACATCCCGCACCGCTGCCACCGCCCCGAACCGGACCGTGAGCCCCCACACCGACAACGTCGCCGGCTCCCCCGATCGGCCCCCCCGCCCCGACCAGCCCGCACCCGGCGACCCGGCCGTACTCACCGGGCCGGTGCCCTCGTCCGACCGGGGGGTGGGGCCGAGGGCGCGGTGCAGGCGGGTGGCGTCGGCGCGGCTGCGGCGTTCGGCGGCGCGCGGGACGAAGCGGTCGTAGAGCGCGGCGGCAGCGCGGGCGTTCTCCGGCGCCATCCCACCTCCGGAGCGGGACAGGACGACGACGAGGATGATCCCGCCGATCAGCGGCACGTACCGGTCCGGATGGGTCAGTACATGTCGCAACGCGCCACTGAGCAGGGCCGCGATGGCCGCACCGAGAACGGCGCCGAGCCAGAGCAGCGGGCGGCGGGCGCCTGGGCCGACCAGGCGGTGCCCCGCGCCCAGGCGGTACGCGGTGCGCGGATCGCGGTGCAGCGCCGCCATCCCGGCGAAACCCAGCAGGCCACCGACCGCGGCGAGCAGCACCCGAAGCAGCCATCCGAGCCGACTGATCCACCCTCCCAGCGCCATCCCCGCACGGGCCAGCAGGGCCCCGGGGGCGAGCAGCGCCCCGGTGAACGCGCCGCTGACCCACCCCACCCCGCCGACCACCGCGTAGGAGATCAGCAGGATCGACGGGAACGGCGCGAAGTTCCCATGGCCGTAGTCGATGTTGCCGTTCTCGCCGAACAGGTAGAACGCGTAGAGCACACCGCCGAATCCGGCGATCGCCGCCGAGAGCGCGAACGCGTACAGCTTGGCGCCGACCACGCTGATGCCCAGCGCCGCCGCGGCCCGCTCGTTGGTACGCACGGCGATGAGGCGGCGTCCGGCCCGGCCCCGGCGCAGGTTGGCCACCGCGAGCGCGACGAGCACGAACGCGACCACCGACAGGGTCGCGAAGCCCCGCGGATCACCCAGCGGGTCCAGCCGCACCCCCAGGAAACGCTGGTGGCCCACCACCGTCCCCTCCGGACGGGCCAGGTCACCGAACAGCGAGCCAAGCCCACCGGCCCCGTCGGGGGGTGGCGAGTGGTAGCCCCGTTGGAACAGCAGCGCGTCGACCGCCGCACCGAGGCCCAGCGTGACCACGGCCAGCTGGAGCCCCCGGGTGCGCAGTGCCGGGAGCGCGAACAGCAGTCCGACCAGCGCGGTCCCGGCGACACCGACGGCCATCGCCGCCTCCAGCGGCCAGCCACGGGTCGCCACCAGGCGTCCGGCGATCAGCGCGGCGATACCGGAGAAGGCCAGCTGCCCGAGCGAAAGCTGCCCGGTGAACCCGACCAGCACCACCACCGACAGCAGGATGAGCGCCCACAGGGCGTTCGCGTCGAGCGCGTCCACCCAGTCGGTGGGCAGCACCCACCACACCGCGGCGAGCGTGGCCGCGAGCACGACGGCGAGGGCGCGCGGATGGACCCGTCCACTGCCGAGCACCGGATGACGTTCGGCGACATGGCCCCGTTCGGGCAGGCCACGGCCACGCACCGCGAGGTAGAAGACGATGACGGCCAGCGGGATGGCCCGGTCGACGCCCCGCCAGAACGGGTGATGCGCCACCAGTTCGTACTGGGTCTCCACCTCGACCAGACCGAGGACGAGCCCGCCGACGAGCACCACCGGAAACGAGTGGAACCGTCCGATCAGGGCCACGGCGAGCGCCGGCACGATCAGCAGCAGCAGGTTCGCCGAGGACAGCGGGTTCTGCAGCGGCGCGAGCAGCACACCGGCGAGGCCCGCGAGGCCCGCGCCGACACCCCAGGCCGCGGCGGCCAGCGCGTCCACCGACCAGCCGAAGGTCTCCGCGGCCCGCGGGTTCTCGGTGGCGGCGGTCGCGGCGAGCCCCAGCGTGGTGAACCGGAACACCGCCCACAACGCCCCGACCAGCACCGCGACCGCGCCGAGCCGAACGAAGATGCTGACCTCGATGTCCGTGCCGGCCAGTTCCACGCTGCCGCGGGGCAGCACCGCCGGGGACGTTCGCACGGCGCCGGCGAACATCAGCGTCAACGAAGACTCGAGGATGATCAGTAGCCCGAGGGTCGCCATCAGCCGCAGCAGTGCCGTGGCCTCCCGCAGCGGGCGCATCACCAGGATGTGGAAGGCGACACCGATCGCCGAGGTCGAGGCCACCGCCAGCACCGCCGCGGGCAGCAGGGGCAGCCCCCATGGCCCGTGCAGCCCATGCAGGACGTAGGCCGACCAGGCGACCAGCGCGCCCTGCGCCATGTTGAGCACGCCGGCGCCACGGGCGATCACCACCACCCCGGCGGCGACCAGTGCGTAGAGCGCACCAGAACCAAGACTGAGCAGGGCGAAACCCATGACGTCGTCCACGACCGGTCCACATCTGCTCTGGACGCGTGCCTCCCGGCCGCGCCCTACCGTTATCCCCCGGCGGTTCCCCCCACCGCCGTATCCCGACCACGCCCGATCACACCAGGGCCTACCTGATCATGCCCGATCGCGCGTGGCCTGGTCGGGGCAGGTCGGCAGGAGACCTGGATTCCCGATCACGGCAACGGACGTGACGGTACGACCCTCCGAACGGGCCAGACAAGCAAACCGCCCACAACGGCGACCACGGACGGGGGCGCCCGGGCGGGCCATCCCCCGGATGGCACGCGCACCAGTTCGTAGGGTGTCGTCGCCCGGACCGGGGATGGTGATGCCGCTGTTCACCCGGTACACCTAGAAGGGACGGACGTGGCGCCTGCCCGGTCCGGCGGACGAGAGTGGGACGGATGACTGAGCTGGTGCCAGGCGCGAACGCGCCGCTGCCTCCGGGCCCCGTCCTGGTCCGCCTGCGCGGGCCGTTCGACCTGTGCGCGCTGGTCGTCTCGGTGAACGGCAAGGTCAGCGGCGACGACGACTTCGTCTTCTACAACCAGCCACGCACGCCCGGGGTCACCCTGGCCGACACCGAGATCACCATCGATCCGGCGGCGCTGCGCCCCGGCGCCGAACGCGTCGTGCTCGCGGCCAGCCCCAGGGACGACACCTCCTCCTTCGGCCAGCTACCGCCGCCCGTGGTGACCCTGCACAACCTGCGGGGGACCCTGCTGGTCCACTTCACCCCGCCGCCGCTGTCCCGCGAGACCGTTCTCACACTGGTCGAGATCTACCGCCGTGGGCAGGACTGGAAGGTCCGCGCCGTCGGCCAGGGCTACGCCGACGGGCTCGCCGGCCTCGCCCGCGACTTCGGGGTCGTGGTCGACGACGACGGTCGCGCCGCCGCACCCCCACCGGCCGCCCCGTCGCCCCCCGCGATCCGGCCGCTGTCGCCACCCCAGGCCCCGTCCCAGGCCCCGTCTGGTCCCGGGCCGGCGCCGACATCATCCGTTCGGATCCCACCCGGGATGGGGTCGCCGGGCGGGGCGCACCAGCCGGTGGGGTTCAGGTCCGGCGCGGCACCCGCCTGGCACGGTGGGGCGGCGTCGTTCGGCGACGGCCTCCCGCCGATGCTCGCCCAGGTCGTCACGCTGACGAACCTCGAACGCGGACGGGCCGGGCTCTCGGCGCTGAGCATCGACCCGGTGCTGACCGCGGCCGCCGACGGGCACAGCACCGACATGGCCAGACGCGGCTTCTTCGCCCACACCAGCCCCGACGGACGCACCGTCTCCGACCGGGTGACCGCGCTCGGTTACCGCTACTCCCGCGTCGCCGAGAACATCGCCGCGGGTCAGACGTCCGCCGAGGAGGTCGTCGCCGGCTGGATGGACAGCCCCGGTCACCGCGCGAACATCCTGCTGCCGCAGCTACGCGAGATCGGCGTCGGCTACGCCGTCGGCGGCGAACACGGCACCTACTGGACCCAGGTCTTCGGCACGAAGCTCTGACCGACCCCGACCCCAAGCGGTCCGGCCCAGGCCCAAGCGGTCCGGCCCAGGCCCGAGCGGTCCGGACCGGACCGGCCATGGCCAGGCCGGGTGACGAACGACGATCACCCGGCGATCGGACGTCCCCGCAGGATGACGAGCTCGGGGGCGGCGAGGACGCCCAGGTCGGCGCGGGGGTCCTCGGGGTAGACGACGAGGTCGGCGGGGGCACCCTCGGTGAGGGCGGGATGGCCCAGCCAGGCCCGGGCGGACCAGGTGGCGGCGGCGAGGGCCGCGTCGGTGGGAAGGCCGGCGCGGTGCAGTTCGGCGACCTCGGCGGCGACCAGCCCGTGGGGCAGGCTGCCGCCGGCGTCGGTGCCGACGTAGATGGGGATGCCGGCGTCCCAGGCGGCGCCGATGGTCTCGTAACGGCGGGCGTGCAGGTCGCGCATGTGCGCGGCGTAGGCGGGGAACTTCGCCTCGGCGCCGCGGGCGATGTTCTCGAAGGTGGCGATGTTGACCAGGGTGGGAACGATGGCGACGCCACGCTCGGCGAACAGGGGGATGGTCTGCTCGGTGAGTCCGGTGGCGTGTTCGACGCAGTCGATGCCGGCGTCGACGAGGTCGGCGAGCGCGGCCTCGGCGAAGCAGTGGGCGGTGACGCGGGCTCCGGCGGCGTGGGCGGCGTCGATGGCGGCCCTGACGACCTCCGGTGGCCAGCAGGCGGCCAGATCACCGAGGTCACGGTCGATCCAGTCGCCGACGAGCTTGATCCAGCCATCGCCGCGGGCGGACTGGGCGAGCACCTCGGCGACGAGATCGTCCGGCTCGACCTCGGCCGCGTAGTTGCGGATGTAGCGGCGGGTGCGGGCGATGTGCCGGCCGGCCCGGATGAGTCGCGGCAGGTCAGGACGCTCGTCGACCCAGCGGGTGTCGGCCGGGGAGCCAGCGTCCCGCAGGAGCAGGGCGCCGGCCGAACGGTCGGTGCGGATCTGCTGTTCGGCGGTGGGCTGGTCGACGGCGCCGTGCCCGTCGAGGCCGACGTGGCAGTGCGCGTCCACCAGGCCGGGTAGGGCCCAGCCGGTCACGGTCCGCACATCGCGGGCGGCGTCGCCGAGGGGTGCGGTGAGACTGATCCGCCCGCTGATGACCCACACCTCGTCGAGCGTCTCCGTCGGCCCGACGAGCACCGTCCCGCGGATGTGCAGCGTCGGTCCGTCCGCGATGGTGGACGCCCCATCGCTCGATGTCACCATCGCGCCTCCTCGGCCGACCGGGAGCCTGAGTCTGTCGGCTCCCAGTCTGCCCGCCCGGCAACCGAACAGGCCGACCGAGAGGCGCACCGAACACGGCGTCGCGTACAGGTCTAGACGTCGAGCTGGCCTTCGATGGAGCGCAGGCGATGACGGGCGAGGGCGAGATTCGAGCGGCTCTTGTCGAGCACCAGGTAGATGAAAAGGCCACGGCCGGAATGACTCTGCAACAGGCGGATGAGATGGTACTGGCGACCCAGGGTGATCAGGATGTCCTCGATCGTGTCCTGGAGGCCGAGGCTTTCCATCGTGCGCAGCTTTGCCCGGATCACCTCGGTGTTGCCGGCGGCGGCAATCTCCAGGTCGAGCGAATGGGGATTGCCAGCCGTACCGAGGGTCATACCGCTGGTGAAGTCGACGAGCGCGGCTCCGAGTGCGCCCCCGATCTCCAGCGTCTCCTTCAGTGCGATGTCGACACTGTTCATATCTCCTCCAGCTTGCCTAGGGTTGTTGGCTCGTCCGCCGTCGCCATCACCGGCAACCGTCACCAGGTCACGCGAACCGCGCGTCGACACACGTCCCCGCATCACAGTCCCTTGCCGACTAGAAAACGTCCGATCTCCGACTGCCAGGACGAAGTGTAGCCAACGACAACCGGAGCACACCAGACCGGAAGAAAAAGAAAAAGGGCGTGCGGACAGGAAGACAACACGCCCCTCCGGGCCGAATACGGAAAGTATCGTCCAACTATTGATCGACCAAAAAGAAAACCGGTCTCATGTGTTTCTCGAAGACCAATCAGATGCCTGATACAAAGCGGTAGTGGATTTCCGGGCAGCCCGTGGACGCCGATACCGAACCGTCCGGCCAGGGCCGACAGGCACCGTCTACGGGGTGATCGCCCGCTTCGTGGGTAGAAGCGCCGACATGGCCGATCGGGACGCACCGGAACGCCACACGACGGCGCCAGGACCAGTGCCGACATCGCCGCGGGCATCACGGGCGTCGCGGGCGTCGCGTCGGGTGCCACGGCGTGTGTCGCGTCGGGGGGCGTCCGCCCTGCTGGTGATCGTGAGCGCGGTGCTGCTGTGGACGGGCTGCGCGGACGGATCGTCCGCCGACGGATCCGCGGTGGCACCGGGAGCGGCCCCCCCGGCGGCCGGCGCATCCGGACGGTCACCGGCCGCGCGGCCAGCCGGGGACGGGAGCGGACGGTCCCGCGCGACCGCGCACGGCGATGATCCGGGGCCGGCGGGATCGACCGGGCAGCGGACCGACATGGCGCAGGAGCCGATGGGTGGGCGGACGTTGCTGCCGCACTACCGGATCGTCGCGCACTACGGATCGGTCGGCGGTGGGGCACTCGGCGTGCTCGGCGAGGGAACACCCGAGCAGGCGGCGCGACGGGTACTGGCCGCGGCGGCGCCGTTCGGCGCGGGTGATCGGCCGGTGCAGCCGGCGATGGAGCTGATCACCACGGTCGCGGCGGCCGCACCGGGTGCGGACGGGCTCTACAGCAGCACGCTGTCGGACGACGCGATCACGCCGTATCTGACGGCCGCCCGCGCGCACCGGATGCTGCTCATCCTGGATCTGCAGCCGGGCCGCGCGCGTTTCCTGGACCAGGCGAAGCGCTATGAGCGTTTCCTGCGGGAACCGGATGTCGGACTTGCCCTGGACCCCGAATGGAAGATGGGGCCGGGTCAGGTTCCCGGCCAGCGGATCGGCAGCAGCGATGCCGCCGGTATCAACGAGGTGTCCGACTGGCTCGCCGGGATCGTGCGCCACGACCGGTTGCCGCAGAAACTGTTCGCGGTGCACCAGTTCACCCAGTCGATGCTGCCGGACCGGGCGAACATCGTGGCCCGGCCGGAACTGGCCACCATCTTCCACATCGACGGCTTCGGCGCCCGCCCGGACAAGCTGGAGAAATACGCCCTGCTGCGCGCCGCGCCGCCGTTCTTCACCGGGGTGAAGCTTTTCCTCACCCAGGACTCGAACATCTTCAGCCCGGCGGAGACGCTCACCTTCACGCCCCCGCCGGACCTCATCACCTACCAGTAGAACATCGGATCAGCCGCGCCACCAGGGGCCGGTGATGGCGACGGTCAGGCCGTCCCCCTGGATGTTGGCGTAGAGCCATTTGCCGTCGGCGGAGAAGGTGGCACCGGCCCACTCGCTGTCGCTGCCGGCGTTGCGGGCCAGTGGGTAGGGGGTGCCGTCCGCGGACGGGGCGACCAGGTAGTTCTCGCCGTCGCCGTCCTCGCACAGCACGATCCCGCCGAACGGCGAGACGGTGATGTTGTCCGGCGAGTCGAAGCGTCCGCCGACCTCGAGGCGCAGCACCAGTTCGAGGGTGGCGCGCTTCGGGTCGAACCGCCAGACCTGCCCGGAGTGGTCGAGGGCCGCCCCCTCGGACACCTTCGCGTAGCTCGACACGAGGTAGATGACACCGCGCGACCAGAAGATGCCCTCGGCCTTCGGCACCCGGGTGACCTTGGCGTTGTCGAACTGGGCGCGCACCGAGACGGTGGTGGCGTCCGGGTCGGGCACGTCCACCCAGGTGACCGAGAGCCTGGTGCCGAGGTCACGCACGGCGGACAGATCCCGCACGGCCGGGACCTGCAACGCCTGCAGCTTCCCGCCGGCGCGCAGGCTCCCCGGCCCACCGTGCGCCCGCTTCGGCTGGAAGCGGTACACCAGGCCATAGGGCTTCGCGGCGTCCTCGGTCAGGTAGACGGTGCCATCGCGCGGGTCGATGGCGACGGCCTCGTGCGGGAACCGACCGAGCGCGGTCAGCGGCACCGGGGCGTCGTCACGCAGGCGGCCGAACGGGTCGACCTCGAAGACGTACCCGTGCTTCTTGGTGAGCCCCGCCTCGGACGCCGGGGTCGCCTCGGTCTCCTCGCAGGTCAGCCACGTGTTCCACGGCGTTCCGCCACCGGCGCAGTTGCGGTAGGTGCCGGCGAGGCTCGGGACGTGCCGCAGCAGCCGGTCCCCCGCGACGGTGAGGGTCGTCGTCCCGCCCGGGGTCGCCGGGTCGTAGACCAGCCCCGGGCGCTGCGGCACGATCGGGTCCTTCGTCCCCGGGGACAGCTCGTGGTTACGCACCAGGACGCTGCGCCCGATCCCCGCCGGGAACGCCCGCATCCCGTCGTGCGCGGCCGGCACGAGCCCGCCGCCGGGCCCGTCCAGGGTGTCCTTACCCGCCTTCGAGAACACCGTGTAGCGGAACCCCTTCGGCAGGTCCACCACCTTCTTCGGGTCCGCGACGAGCTCTCCGTACCCCTTGAACGCCGCCGGGGTCGCCGCGTTCGCCGTCCCCGCGAACACCGCGTCCACCGCACCGGCGAGCGCGAATCCAAGCCCTGCTGTCCCAGCTCCGGCCATCAGCTGTCGACGGTTGACTGACATGCGTCTCCTCCTCGTGGACGCCGCTGTCCCGTCGGCGCCCCGAGCGACGCTCACAGCCGAAGATGTCCGGAGATCAACGCCGACCGAAACGTCAGTACACGTCCAACCATCCGATCAGCGATCTCCCCGCCCGCCACCCGCCCCGCACCCCCACCAATCCGAACAAAACGGACGCACTCACACCCCACCGGCCACCGATCATCCTGGGCGCGGCCGCATGCCGAGGGTTGTTCGACCCCCTGCCGAGGGTTGTTCGGTGTGTCGAGGCCGAAATTCCCGATCAACCCTCGGCAGGAAGGGTGTTGGCTTCGGCGGCTCGGTGACGTGGCCGTTCAGGGTGCGCCGGGACGGGCGGCGAACTACCTGGTCGTGGTGATCTCGGAGCGGCGCCGGGGCTTCGCCGAGGGGCAGGGGCCGCGGGCCACCGAGGAGCCGGGGCCACCGACCGACGGCTCGTCCAGCGGGTCGAAGCCGCCGCCGTCCACCGACGGCAGGGGGCAGCCGGCGTCGGGGAGGTCGAGGCTCAGGGGGGCGGCGAGGGGGGCGTCGGAGTCGAGGGAGATCGCGGGGTCGGAGCCGGGGCCGCGCAGCAGACGGGTGCCGTCGGGGAGGTTGCCGGTGGTGGCGGCGTCGCGCAGGTACTCCCACAGGGCGCGTTGGAGTTCGACGGCGGCGCGGGTGGGTTCGACGTCGCGGCGGCGGGCCAGGCCGATGGTGCGTTGCAGGCCGGGTGGGGAGAACGGGGTGACCCGCATGCCCAGGCGCCGGGCGACCATGCTCGGGATGACGGCGCTGCCCAGGCCCGCGGCGACGAAGCCGAGCACGGCGTCCATCTCGCCGCCCTCGATGGCGAAGGTGGGGTCGAAGCCGGCCTCCCGGCAGGCGGTGACGGTGGCGTCGCGCAGGTCGTAGCCGCGGCGGAACATCACGAGCGGATGGTCGCGCAGGTCGGCGACGTACAGCGGCCGGCCGGTGACCAGTGGTGGCTCGTCCCGGGACGTCACGAGGACCAGGCTCTCGCGGATCAGCGGCGAGGTGGCCAGGGCCGGGTCGGAGCTCTGCAACGGCAGGATGATCAGGGCGAGGTCGAGGTCACCGCCGGCGAGGTCGCGGATCAGGTCGCGGGAGCCGCCCTCCTCGACGAGCAGGCGGATACCGGGGTAGCGCTGGTGGAACAGGCGTAGAACGTCCGGCAGGAAGCCGGTGCACAGGCTCGGGGTGGCACCGAGGCGGACCGTGCCGTGGCGTAGGTCCAACAGCTCGTGGACGCGCTGGCGAGCCGTCTCCGTGTCGGCGAGGATGCGGCGTGCGAGCGGCAGGAGCGTCTCGCCGGCGGCGGTGAGGCTGATGTTGCCGCGGGCGCGGTTGAACAGTGGTGCTCCCAGCTCCTGTTCGAGCGACCGGACCTGCTGGGAGAGTGAGGGTTGCGCCACATGCATGCGCTGCGCGGCCCGGGTGAAATGCCGGGTCTCCGCGACGGCGACGAAATAGGCGAGCTGGTGGAGCTGCACATCCGTCAGCGTAGCCCTCCATAGCGCCCGACTATGGACTCGAGCTTTATCATGTCTTGGACCTCTGCTGGCCACGGCTCTAGGGTGCGGGCGTGGCTGTAACAACCCCGACGCGACCGGCGCCCGCGGCACGCCCAGCGCGACCCGCTCGGTCCTCCTTCGCCCCGTTGAACTTCTGGCGTTCGACGATCGGCAAGAAGACCGTGATGGCCGTCACCGGCCTGCTGATGCTGGCGTTCCTGCTCGCACACATGCTCGGTAACCTGAAGATCTTCTATGGCCGTGATGATTTCGATCACTATGCCGACTGGCTCCGCACGATCGGGGAACCGGTCCTGCACGGAGCTTGGTATCTGTGGATCCAGCGGTTCGTCCTCACGCTGGCGGTCGTCCTGCACGCCGTCTCCGCCTACCAGCTCAGCCGACGCGATCTGAAGGCCCGTCCGGCCAAGTACGCCCACAAGCAAAGGGCGAAGGCCGGCTACGCCGTGCATGTCATGCGTTACGGTGGCATCACCCTGGCGTTGTTCATCATTTACCACATCCTTGACTTCACCTCGCTCACGTTGAACCGGCACGGAGTCGAGGGCGCCGCCTACGACAACGTCGTCTCGAGTTTCAGCGTGTGGTGGGTCACCGCCATCTACATCCTCGCGATGATCTTCCTGGGGCTGCACATCCAGCATGGTTTCTGGAGCGCGGCGCAGACGCTGGGGCTGAACCGGCCGAGTCGTGACCGGGCGGTGCACGGCATCGCCACGGGGCTCGCCGTGCTGCTCACCGTCGGATTCCTGATCGTTCCGGTGGCAGTCCTCGCCGGCCTGGTGGACTGAGAAGAAGGCTGATATGACGTTCTTCAAGCTCGGCGACGACATCGCCGACACGCGCGCGCCGGACGTCCCGATCGAACAGCGCTGGGACAAGCGCCGCTTCGACGCCAAGCTGGTCAACCCGGCCAACCGCCGCCGCCACTCCGTGATCATCGTGGGGACGGGCCTGGCCGGCGGGGCGGCGGGAGCGACCCTGGCCGAGCAGGGCTATCACGTCATCCAGTTCTGCTACCAGGACTCGCCGCGGCGTGCCCACTCGATCGCCGCGCAGGGTGGCATCAACGCGGCGAAGAACTACCGCAACGACGGCGACTCCGTCTACCGGCTGTTCTACGACACGGTCAAGGGCGGTGACTTCCGCGCCCGGGAGTCCAACGTCTACCGGCTGGCCCAGACCTCCACGCAGATCATCGACCAGTGCGTCGCGCAGGGCGTCCCGTTCGCCCGCGAGTACTCCGGTCTGCTCGACACCCGTTCGTTCGGTGGTGTGCAGGTCGCCCGGACGTTCTACGCGCGTGGCCAGACGGGTCAGCAGCTGCTGATCGGCGCCTACCAGGCGCTGTCGCGTCAGATCGACGCGGGCAACGTCGAGATGCACGAGCGCACCGAGATGCTCGACCTGATCGTCGTCGACGGCCGTGCCCGCGGCATCGTCGCCCGCGACCTGGTCACCGGGCAGATCTCCACCTACCTCGCGGACGCGGTCGTGCTCGCCACCGGCGGCTACGGCAACGTGTTCTACCTGTCGACGAACGCCAAGAACTCGAACGCGAGTGCGATCTGGCGGGCGCACCGGCGCGGCGCGTACTTCGCCAACCCGTGCTACACGCAGATCCACCCGACCTGCATCCCGCGGTCCGGCGAGTACCAGTCGAAGCTCACCCTGATGAGCGAGTCGCTGCGTAACGACGGCCGGATCTGGGTGCCCAAGAAGGCCGGCGACACCCGCTCCCCCGACCAGATCCCCGAGGAGGAGCGCGACTACTACCTCGAGCGCATCTACCCGGGCTTCGGCAACCTGGTCCCCCGTGACATCGCCTCGCGTGCCGCGAAGAACCAGTGCGACCTCGGTCGCGGTGTCGGCCCCGGCGGCCTGGGTGTCTACCTCGACTTCGCGGACGCCATCCGCCGCCTCGGCGAGGACAAGGTCCGCGAGAAGTACGGCAACCTGTTCGAGATGTACGACCGGATCACCGGCGAGGACCCGTACAAGGTCCCGATGCGGATCTACCCCGCCGTCCACTACACGATGGGCGGCCTGTGGGTGGACTACGACCTGCAGAGCACCATCCCGGGCTGTTTCGTCGTCGGTGAGGCGAACTTCTCCGACCATGGCGCCAACCGCCTGGGCGCCAGCGCGCTGATGCAGGGCCTCGCGGACGGCTACTTCGTGCTGCCGCCGATGCTCGGCAACTACATCGCCTCGAGCAAGTTCGACAAGGTCACCGAGGCCCACCCCGACGTCGTCGAGACCGTCAACGAGGCGACCGGCCGGCTCACCAAGCTGCTGTCGATCAACGGCGAGCGCACGGTGGACTCGTTCCACCGCGAGCTCGGCGAGATCATGTGGGACGAGTGTGGCATGGCCCGCAGCGAGGACGGCCTGCGCAAGGCGCTGGGCCGCCTGCCCGAGCTGCGCGAGGAGTTCTGGCGCTCGGTGAAGGTGCCCGGCACCGGGTCCCAGGTGAACCAGAGCCTCGAGCGGGCGAACCGGGTCTCGGACTTCCTCGAGCTCGGCGAGCTCATGTGCGTCGACGCGCTGCACCGCGAGGAGTCCTGCGGCGGCCACTTCCGGGTGGAGAGCCAGACCCCCGACGGTGAGGCCCGCCGCGACGACGAGCGCTTCGCCTACGCCGGCGCGTGGGAGTTCGGCGGCACCGGCGAGCAGCCCATCCTGCACAAGGAACCGCTGAACTTCGACTACGTCCACCTCGCCCAGCGCAACTACGCGTGACGGCGGGCGTGCACGACGTGGCAGCGACAGACTCCCCCTTCCTACCCGACCACGACAGCGAGAGCGCGAGGAGCGGAACGTGAAGCTCACCCTGCGGATCTGGCGCCAGGCCGGCCCGGCCGACTCCGGCCGCATGGTGGCCTACGAGGTCCCCGACGCCAACCCGGACATGTCCTTCCTGGAACTGCTCGACGTGCTCAACGAGCGGCTCACCCTCGAGGGCGACGACCCGGTGACCTTCGACCACGACTGCCGCGAGGGCATCTGCGGTGCCTGCGGTGTGGTCATCAACGGACAGGCGCACGGGCCGCGTGAGCGGACCACCACCTGTCAGCTGCACATGCGCGAGTTCTCCGACGGCGACGTGATCGACGTCGAGCCGTGGCGCTCGGTGGCGTTCGGCGTGGTCAAGGACCTCATGGTCGACCGGTCCGGCCTCGACCGGATCATCCGGGCCGGCGGCTACGTCAGCGTCAACACCGGCAGCGCCCCCGAGGCGCACGCCACCCCCGTGCCGAAGCCGATCGCGGACACCGCCTTCGACAACGCCACCTGCATCGGCTGCGGCGCCTGCGTCGCGGCCTGCCCGAACGGCTCGGCGATGCTGTTCACCTCGGCGAAGGTGACGCACCTCAACAGCCTGCCGCAGGGCGCCCCCGAGCGGTCCGAGCGTGTCCTCAACCTCGTCGAGGCCATGGACGCCGAGGGCTTCGGTGGCTGCACCAACACCGGCGAGTGCACCAACGCCTGTCCGAAGGGCATCCCCCTGGACAGCATCGCCACCCTCAACCGCGAGTACCTGCGCGCCTCCCTCGGCCGCAAGTAGGCACCCGCACGACCGCACCACCCGCACCACCCGCGCGGCTGACCGCCCCGGGGCCCGACCACCACACGGTCGGGCCCCGGGGCGGTCCCGTTTTCCACCCGGGTGGGGGTGCCGGGGAACTGTCGAGATGCGGGCACGACGGGAACGGACGGACAATAGGCAGGTGCAGGGGCGTAACGGGAAGGTGCCGGACCAGGTCGCCATCGTGGGCGGGGGGATGGTCGGGCTGTGTGTCGCGTGGTTCCTGCAGGAACGAGGGGTGCGGGTCGTCGTCTTCGACCGGGACCGGTTGACCTCGGGGGGCGAGCCGGCGGGGGCGGGGTCGTCGTGGGGGAACGCGGGCTGGCTGACGCCGGGGCTCGCCACACCACTGCCTGACCCGGCGGTACTGCGCTACGGGCTGCGGGTGCTGTGGCGCTCGGATTCACCGGTGTACGTGCCACCGGTGGCCGATGCGCGGCTGGCCCGGTTCGTCGCGGGGTTCGTCCGGCACAGCACGCATCGGCGGTGGCGCAGCGCGATGCGGGCGCTGGCCCCGCTGACCAGTACGGCACTCGAGGCGTTCGACGAGCTGGCGGCGGGTGGGGTGGACGCACCGACCCGGGCGGCCGCGCCGTTCCTCGCCGGCTACCGGGAACGCGCCGACCTCGACGAACTGCTGCGCGAGCTGGACGGAGTGCGCGCCGCGGGCCAGCTCGTCGACGTCGAGGTACTCGACCCCCTCGCCGCCCGCGATCTCGAACCCCTGCTGAGCGCGCAGGTCCGCCACGTCGCCCAGGTGCACGGGCAGCGGTACCTCGATCCGGGACGGTTCGTCGCGGCGCTCGCCGACGCGGTGCGTGCACGCGGCGGCATCATCCACGAGTCCACCCCGGTACACGGCGTCCACGCCGCGGGGGCGGGCTATGTCGTGGACACCGTCCCCACAGGGGACGGCTCCGCGGCGGACGGCTCCGCGGCGGGCGGACGGTTCGACGCGGTGGTGGTGGCGACCGGGGCATGGCTGCCGCGGTTGACCAGGTCCTTCGGGGTGCGGGTGCCGGTGCAGGCGGGGCGGGGATACAGCTTTCACGTGGCGACGCCGCGGCCGCCGGTCGGACCGATCTACTTTCCCGCGTCCAGGGTGGCCTGCACACCCGTCGGGGACGGGCTGCGCGTCGCCGGGATGATGGAGTTCCGCCGCCCGGACGCGCCGGCGGACCCGCGTCGCATCCAGGCGGTGGTCGAGGCGAGCCGTGGCCTGCTGGCCGGCGTCGACCTGGATGTACGCACCCACGAGTGGGTCGGCCCACGCCCCTGCACCCCGGACGGCCTGCCCCTGATCGGCCGGACGACCGCACCAGGCGTCTTCGTCGCCGGTGGCCACGGGATGTGGGGCATCACGCTCGGACCGGTCACCGGCAGACTCCTGGCCGAAGCGATCACCACGGGAACCCCCACCACGGACCTCGCCCCCTTCGACCCGCTGCGCTGAGCACCCCCACACCGCGCCACCCTCGCCGACCGCGGCCCGACCAGCATCGCGACCGAACAGCGACCCACGCGAGAATGGCCGCCCCCCGCATCAGTCGGGGGGCGGCCGGGTGGTCATCGCCGTGCGCCGCGGGACCGCAGGCTGCAGACGGCGCGACCAACGATCAGGGCCATGCCTGGCATGGCCGTCATGCGAGGGAGCCGACGAGCCGGGTGTCGGGTCAGGGACGCCCCGGGTCGGTACCAAGCCTGGTCAGCGACCGGGCTGGCAGGAAGCGCATCGGGTCAGGAACGGATCGGGTCAGGCTTCGGTGCGGGTGGCGGTGCCGGTGCTGGTGACGGCGATCCGGCGCCGACGGGCGGCTACCCGCAGCAGTGCTCCGCCGCCGAGCAGGGCGACGGCGATCGAGGCCATGGCCCCGGTCTGGACTCCGGTGAAGGGCAGGGTGCTGCCGGCCGGGGTCGCGGCCGCGCCGCCGACACCACCGACACCACCGGGACCGCCGCCAGCGCCGAACACACCGACGCCGACCCCCGCGACCACGCAGTTCGGACCGCCGTGGCCGTCACCATCCTTGTCCTTGTCCTTGTCCCAGTCCTTGTCCTTGTCCTTGTCGGAGTCCTTGTTCTTGTCGGAGAACCAGTCGCCGACCTGGGACAGCCAGTCCCCGTCCTTGTTCTCGGTGACCTTGTCCCCGGTCACCTTGTCCTCGTCGAGGCCGGCGGCCTGGGCCTCCTTCAGCCCGTCCTTTCCACCGTCCTTGACGTCCTTGACGTCCTTGTTGACGTCCTTGTTGACGTCCTTGCCGTCCTTGTTGACGCCGCCGAAGCAGCCTTCGTCGGCGACACCGCCGCCGCCGTGCTTGTCGTCGTCCCAGTCGTGGTGGCGACCGTCCTTGTCAAGGAAGCCACCGATGAAGTTGGCGACCCAGGCCGGGTCGAACGGCAGGCCCTCGATGCCGTTCTTGCCGAAACCGATGACGGTGACGGAGGCGTTGACGATGCGTGGGTCGATGTCGCTGCCGACCAGGTTCTGCTGGCCTGCGGTCGGGAAGTTCACCGGCACGGCGAAGCGTCCGGCCGCGTCGGCGATCACGGTGTTGATCAGCTCGCCGTTGATCTTGATGTTGACGGGGCGTCCCGGGATGAATCCGCAGCCGCTGAACACGACGCTCTCGCCGGCGAGCACCACGGACTTGCTGACGGAGCCCGGGCCGATCAGTCCCGAGCAGTTGGTGGGCGGGTAGGCCCTGTCGTCGCCGAGGATCGGCTTGTCCAGGATCGGCTTGTCCAGGATCGGCCTGTCGAGAGCCGGGCCGCCGATCAGCGACTGGCCGGCAGCCGCCTGAGCAGCAGCCGCCCGGGCAGCAGCCACCTGAGCGGGGTCCGGCTGGGTGGGGACCGGTTGGCCGAAGATGGGCAGGTGGACGTCCGGCGGGGCGACGACTGGTAGGTCGAGAGCCGATGCGGAAGCCGCCGGCAGGACGGCGAGTACCATGCCGCTGCCGGCCAGCACTGCGGCTCCGAGAGGTCGGAACTTCATACAGGCACTCCCTGCGGATGATCACGTCAAGTAGATGAACGATTGACGTGACGGAGAGTACGCAGGAACTACTCTCCGTGTCCATGACCTCAGGAGCTAGTTAGTAACTCTGCGTGACCATGGCGGGACGACCTGGACACCCTGGACGAGAAGTTCCTCGGGGACGGGAAGCGGCTGTGGACGGACAGCCACCACCGGCCCGGCATGCGGTTCGAGCACCTTGACCGTCAGGGTGCGGGTGACACCGCGGTCGAGAGTCAGATAGGTGGAGACGACCGGCAGGCCACTCTCGGTGCCGGCATCCATGCCGATGGCGTGGCCGTCCATCTGGGCGCCGGCGAACAGGCTGCCCCGTCCGGTGTAGATCGACAGCCAGATGTTGTTCTGCGCCAGGGGATTGCCGTTGGGGTTCGGCTCGTCCTCGCGGTTGCGGACGTAGGCCGACAGGCCGTCGGGGGCGGTGTTGGTCAGCTTGATCACGATGGTCACGGCGCCGCCGCCACCGGGCATTCGCTGAACCTGGTAACTGACTCTGCGTCGCAGCCAGTAGTCAAGCTTGCTCGCTGTCGCATTCTGCGTGACGACGGCGAGGTAGGGGCCGTCCCCGGTGGGCAGCGCGCCGCCCAACGCCGTCCCGGAAAGAACGTCCTGCTCGTCAGCGTGGTTGCTGGACACCAGCAGTCGTCCTTCGCGGGCGGCGCGGGACAGCGCGGTCAGCAGCTTCGGCGTGTTCCCACTGCCCGATTCCACCGCCGCGTAGGCGGCCTGGCCGACCTCGGCGAAGAAACGGTCGCGGCCGGCCACCGTCGGTATGCGCGCGTACACCTTCGACTCGACCAGATCGACCAGAGAACCGGCGGTCACCACCTCGCCGTCCGGCAACACCGCCGGACGACTCGCCGCCAGCAGATAGGCCAACGTGGTCGGATCGACACTGATCGTGCCGTCCACATCGATGCCGGTTCCGGCCCGGTACAGGCCGGTGTAGAGGCGGCCCGCGGTCGGGTAGTCGGGCGTCAGGTTCGCGTTCGCCCACACCCGGTCCGGCCAGAACGCGCCGTAGCGCGCCGCGAACGGGCCGTTCAGGGCCACCGCGGGGTTTGCCTGGGTCGGACCGCCGGGAAGCGATCCGTTACCGGCGATGTCATCCAGGGACAGCTCGCCTCGCCGCGCGGTGAGCAGGCCGAAACCGCCGATGATGCCACCGTTCGCCCGGGACTCGGCCGGGTTCTGCACGATCAACAGGTAGCGCCGCGTCCCCTGCGCACCCAGCATCGCCGGGCCGATCCGGGCCGCCAGCGCCACGCTGTCCAGGGCGTCGGAGAGGCTGGTGCCGCGCTGGATCACCTCGGCGCGGGCCGCGTCGACACCGCTGATCCGGCCCGTCCAGCCGCAGTGTGGGCTGGCCTGCGCGGCCGCCCGCAGCGCGTCGAGCGCCGCCGTCGCCCGCTGTGCCGGGACCCGGGCCGCGGCCAGCGCGTCCACGTTGATGCTCATCTGCCGCCGCAGCCGAGCCGGGTTGAGATCGTCACCGAGGTCGGCCACCGCGGGCAGTCCGGTCGCCGCCATCGTGTCGAACGCCCGCACGAGCTGGGCCGCCGAACGCAACGGGCAGCCCGCCCAGGGAACGTGCCCGAAGGCCGACCAGACCGGGTCGTCGGTCAGCGCACGCGCGGCCCGGGCCTTCTCACCGATCGCGGCGACCTGGGCGCTCAGCTGCGCCCGCGCCGGCAGGTCGCCCGCCAGCACCTGCTGCTGCAACACGGCGACACGCTCGCGCGCCTGGTCGAGCTGGGCCCGGACCAGCAGGGCGCGTACCCCCACCCAGCCGAGCAGCCCCACCACCACGACGCCGAGCACGATGGTGCCCCCGACCAGCCGGCGATGCCGAGCCCACCAGCCCGGCCCCGGCTCCCCCGGCCCCGTGGGGTCCTTCGGTTCGCCCGTGCGACGGTCGGCGCTGGGCTCCCGCGGCGTGCCGGGATCGTCCGTGGACGTCACCGGCGCCGCGGCCGCCCCGGGGACGGGGACCGCGGCGGGAACGGGGACGGGGATGGCTGAGGTGGTGTCCGGGGCGGTGTCCGCGCCGGGCTGACGAGGGATGGCCTGGGGCTCGCCCAGGTGGGTGTGCGGCGGCTCCAGGTCGGTGTGCAGCGGCTCCAGACGGGTCGCGCCCGGGTCGAGCACCCGCGTCGCTGGTGACGCGGGTGCTGGTGGTGCTGGTGGTGCTGGTGGTGCTGGTGGTGCTGGTGGTGCTGGTGGTGCTGGTTCCTGCGGTTCCCCCGAAGCCCGCGCCGTCACCGATCCGAGCCGGCGTCGGCGCCGGCCGGCCCGGTCGTGTGCGGGTCGCCGTCGGCGGCGTCCGGCCGGTCGCCTCGACCCGCAGCGGGCCGGGACCGCTCGGCCGACGTCGGCTTCGCCGCCACCCGGCCGGCCGGGATGCCGACCCGCGTGCCCGCGGCGGCACCGGCCGGCTGCTGCCTGGGCTGTTCGGCATCGATCGGTTCACGCGCGGACGGCACAGCGACCCCCGCCGCGGCACCTCGGCCACCGCCGGGCTGCCCCCCGCGGCCGGCACCACGCCGTCGTCCGCCAGCGGAACCCACCGCCGAACCGGCCTGGTCGGACCCGCGAGCCGCCCGCCCACCGGCCCGATGCTCGGCACCTTCCAGCTCGGCATCCTCCAGCTCGGCCGCGTCAGGATCGGCGGCCCTGGTGGTGTCGCTACCGGTGCTGTCGTCGGCGTCGAGGTAGGCGTCCCGCGTGCTGCGGATGCGGACGGCGGCCGCGTCCTCGGTGTCCGGGTGGGCGGGGGTGGCGTCCGGGTCGGAGCCGAACAGGGGGTAGCTCGTCCCGGACGGCCGCGACGGGCGTACGCCGGCCTCCGTGGCGGCCGAGCGACGGGCCCGTTCGGCGCCCCGGGTGTGCCGTCCATGCTGGACGTAGCTGCTGTACTGGCCGTAGTAGTGGGCGTCCGGACCCTTGGTCGGGACCATGTTCAGGACGGTGCCGACCACCCGGGCGTCGACGGCACGCAGCGCGTCGGCGGCCTGGCGCAGCTGCTCACGACGGGTCTTGCCGATCCGGGCGACGAGCAGGACGCCG
Source organism: Frankia umida (assembly GCF_023242945.1). Lineage (NCBI taxonomy): Bacteria > Bacillati > Actinomycetota > Actinomycetes > Frankiales > Frankiaceae > Frankia > Frankia umida. Next base: position 228,097 of record NZ_JALKFT010000008.1, on the reverse strand, counting down.
TCGGCGCGGCTGGCCAGGACCGCCGCGTCGGTGACGGGCAGCAGCGGCGGGGCGTCGATGAGGACGAAGTCGAACCGGGCGTGCAGCACGTCGAGCAGATCGGCCATGTTGCGCGAGCCGAGCAGCTCACTCGGGTTGGGCGGGACCGGTCCGGAGGCGAGCACCTCGATGCGTCCGGAGCCGACCCGACCCTCGCCCCAGGGCTGTAGCACGTCGTCCAGGTCGGCGGCGCCGATGAGGACCGAGGTCAGGCCCGCGGCCGACTCGACGCCGAGGTAGGCGCTGAACGACGGGCGGCGCAGGTCGCCCTCGATCAGGCAGACCCGGTGGCCGCTCTGCGCCAGGCTGATCGCCAGGTTGCAGACGGTGGTCGTCTTGCCCTCGCCGGGTACCGCGCTGCTGACGATGATCGAACGCGGGTCGGCGTCGACGTCGACGAACTGCAGGTTGGTGCGCAGCTGGCGGAACGCCTCCGCGCGGGCCGAGTGCGGGCGGGCACTGGTGATCAGCGGATGCCGCGCGGTGTCCGCGTCAAAGATGATCATAGCGAGGTTCGGCAGGTCGGTGGCCTCCCGCGCGTCCTCCTGGCCGGTGAGGCTGGTGTCCAGGCGGAAGCGCAGGACGGCCGCGCCGACCCCGAGGATCAGTCCGAGCAGGATGCCCAGCGCGTAGTTGCGGGTGGGCTGCGGCGAGACCGGCGAGGTCGGCAGCTTCGAGCGCTCCCAGACACTGACCCGCACCGTCGGTGGACTCTCCGAGTCCGTGGGCGCCTCGATCTCGGCGACGGCGCGGGAGAACTCTGTCCCCACCGCGTCCGCGATGGCCTGTGCCTGGCGCGGGTCACGATCCTGGATAGTCGCCTTGAGCAGCACCGTGTCCGGCACCGCCGCTGCGATGATCTTCGAACGCAGCTCCTCCGGCGTGATGCGCAGGCGCAGTCTGTCGATGACCGCACCCGCCACCCGGTCGCTGGCGACCAGGTTGGCATAGGACTTCACGCGCTGCTGGGACAGCAGACCACCCTGATAGGCGGACGCGGCGCCGTCGGCGTTGTCCGGCGAGGAGACGACCATCGTCACCGAGGCCGCGTACACCTTCGCGGAGCGCCAGGTCAGCAGGCCCGCGAGCCCCCCGCCGAGAACCACGATGGCAAGTATGAGCATCCAGCTGCGGCGAAGGACGCGGACATAGTCGCGCAGTTCCACTCGTCGACCACCCTCCCGGGATGAACACCCCGACCACCCACCGTCATTGAGTACCCCCCCAACATACTCGGTGGGTAGTCATTCTTTTACTCTGCGTTACCCTTACTCTATGACCCCATGTGGAGACGTAGAGTAGACGGCGCGGTAGGTGCTCGGTGGACGGCGCACTTCGCGCGGCGCGTGTCGCGCCTGGAGCTGCGCCAGCGTGTCGGATTGCAGATCGCGCTCGACAGCCTGGCGATGGTCCTCGGACTCACCGCAGCGCAGATCGGACGGTTCGACTTCACCCTCGGCGCGCTGTCGAGCCTCGGCTTCTGGGTGATCTGCGCGCTGGCGGTCTGCCTGCTCCACTTCCTCGGCACCGCCCTGCACCTCTATCTGGGGCGCTACCGGTTCGGCGGCTTCGAGGAGATCCTCGGCCTGCTGGTCGCGGTGGTCGCGACGATCGTCGGACTCACGATCGTCATCGCCGCGTTCGGCTCGCCCCGGCCGATGCCCCTGAGCGTTCCGCCGCTGGGCGGCACGGTGACCCTGGTGGTGATGTTCGGGGTCCGGTACTCCTGGCGGCTCGTCGAGGAGCAGCTGTTGCGCCCCGACCGGGCCAGTGCCGAACCACTGCTGGTCTTCGGCGCCGGAGCCGGCGGCGAAAGCGCGCTGGCGGCGATGCTGCGCACCGCGGACAGTCCCTACTACCCCGTCGCGCTACTCGACGACGACCCGAAACTGCACAACCTGCGCCTGTTCGGCGTGCCCGTGCGCGGCGGACGGGAGGCGATCGCCGCCACCGCCGTCGCCAGTGGCGCCCGCACCCTGCTGGTCGCGATTCCGAGCGCGAACGCACACCTGCTGCGGGAGCTCACCAGAATCGCCGAGGACGCCGGGCTCGCCGTAAAGGTCGTACCCCGGGTCGCCGACCTGATCGACGGCCGGGTCGGCGTCGCCGACATCCGTGACCTCGACCTCGCCGACCTGCTCGGACGCCGCCAGGTCGCCACCGACATGACCGCCGCCGCGGGCTACCTCAGCGGCCGTCGGGTGCTCGTCACCGGCGCCGGCGGCTCCATCGGCTCGGAACTGTGCCGACAGATCTCCGCCTTCACCCCCGCCGAACTCATCATGGTCGACCGGGACGAGTCCGCCCTACGCGCCGTGCAGCTGTCGATCTCCGGGCAGGCGATGCTCGACGACGAGTCGATCGTGCTCGGTGACATCCGCGACGTCGACCTGATGACCCGGCTGTTCGAGCAGCGTCGCCCGCAGGTCGTCTTCCACGCCGCGGCGCTCAAGCATCTGCCACTACTCGAGCGCTTCCCCGGCGAGTCGGTGCAGACGAACGTCTGGGGGACGCTGACCATCCTGCGCACCGCCGCGGCCTGCGGCGTCGACCGGCTGGTGAACATCTCCACCGACAAGGCGGCGAACCCGGTCAGCGCCCTGGGCTACTCCAAACGGATCACCGAGCGTCTCACCGCGCACGTCGCCGCCGCCGCGACCGGCACCTTCGTCAGCGTCCGCTTCGGCAACGTGCTCGGCAGCAACGGCTCCGTACTGACCGTGTTCGCCGGCCAACTCGCCGGCGGCGGCCCCCTCACCGTCACCCATCCCGACGTCACCCGCTACTTCATGACCATCCCCGAGGCCGTCCAACTCGTGCTGCAGGCCGCCGCGCTCGGTGCGCCCGGCGAAGCCCTCGTCCTGGACATGGGCGAACCGGTCCGCATCGCCGACGTCGCCCGCCGTCTGGCCGCCCGCGAACCGCGTCCCGTCGACATCGTCTACACCGGACTGGTCACCGGCGAGAAACTGCACGAGGAGCTCTTCGGCGACGACGAGTCCGACCGGCGCCCGCACCACCCACTGATCTCCCACGTGGACGTGCCCGCGCTCGACCCCGCCGCCGCCCTCGCCCTCGATCCCTGGGCCCCCCGCACCGAGGTCCTCGCCGGTCTGGCCGCCCTGGCCCACCCCGCCATCACCCCCGCGCCCACGTCCGCCCCCACCCCGGCCGCCACGTCCGTCCCGGCTTCCGTTCCCGTCCCGGCCGCTGGGCTGATTCCCCGCCAGCCGACCCAGCAGCGCTCCGATCCGGCCCGTCCCACGACGCCGTCCTGACCGGCCACGGACTCCGCGTCACATCCGGCCTGGTTCGTCGCCTGAGAACGGCCGGCGGGCCCTCCCTGGTGAGTCCCGGCCTGGTGAAGTCCGGCCTGGCGAGCCCGGCCTGGTGAACCCGCCGGACGGAGACGTCCAGCGCGGACGGCGACGGCGCCAACGGATCGGGGGGACACCGCGCGCATGGCAGCGATAGGACCACCATGCGCGCACCTGCGGTTTCGCCATGACAGCCCGTGGCTGATCTCGTGGATGACAGGCGGAGGTCATCCACGAGAAGCGACCTACCGCGAGTCGGAACCCGGGGGTTCGGTGTCGGCGGTTTCGGCGGGATGGGCGGAGCGGGAGGAGTCGGCGGGATGGGCGGTGTCAGCGGAGCGGGCGGCGGGGACGGAGTGGGTGGGAGTGAGGCCGCGCTCGGTGTACCAGGCGACGGTGGCCTCGAGAGCGGTGGCGAGGTCGACGCCGTCGGCGTCGGGGAACAGCGCGCGCATCGTCGCGGTCGCGGCCTGCGAGTCACGGACGTCGCCGGAGCGCGGCTCGTCATGGCGGACCGGCAGGGCGCGACCGAAGATCCTCTCCAACTCGCGGACAACCGTGAGCAGTTCGGTCTGGGTGCCGAAGGCGATGTTGACCGGGTCCGGGTGGCTCAGGCGGCGTAGCGCCGCGTCGCACAGCAGGCCGGCGACCCCGGAGACGTAGGTGAAGTCGCGGGTCTGGTGGCCATCGCCGTGGACGGTCAGGGAGCGGCCGGCCAGCGCGGCCTCGATGAAGGCGGGGATGACCGCCGCGTAGGCATGTCCCATCGACTGGTACGGCCCGAACACGTTGAACAGGCGCACGGCGAGCACCGGCAGGCCGAAGCCGGCCCGGTAGCCCAGCGCGTAACCCTCCGCCGCGAGTTTGGAGGCGGCGTAAGGGCTGCGTGGCCGGCAGGGGGACGCCTCGACGCGGGGCAGGGTGCCGCCCGCGCCGTACACCGAGGACGACGAGACGACCACGACGTGGGTCTCGTCCCGCTGGGCGACGTCGAGGACGGTCAGGGTCCCCGTGGCGTTGACGGCGTGGGTGGCCATCGGGTCGAGCAGGGAACGTTCCACCGACGGCCGGGCGGCGAGGTGCACGATGCTGTCCGCGCCGAGGCAGGCCTGTTCGACCGTGGCCCGGTCGGTGATACTGCCGACGACCAGCCGCACGGGCAACCCGGCGAGGTTGGCCACCGCGCCCGTGCTCAGATCATCGAGCACGACCACCTCGGCGCCCGCCGCGAGCAGCGCCCTGGTCAGGTGAGCACCGATGAAGCCGGCCCCGCCCGTCACGACTACCTTCACCGATCATCACCCTTCGAGTTTGTAAGGATGCCAATAGTAGTCGGTTCGAGTCGGCGTCACCCACCACAACCACTCCGACACTCCGCTCCCCCCTTCGCCCCCTTTGCCACCCCCGCGCGACCGGCCGCCTACGCCTCCAGATTGACACTCTGCGTGTTGTGTTGATTGCAGAGAGTGTCGAATCTAGTGTGCGGCGAGTGCCAGGCCTTCCTCGACCACTGGTGATCGTGGGTGCCGGCGGATACGGCCGGGAACTGCTGGATGTGGTGGAGGCCGTCAACGCCACGCGCGCCCCGGCGCCCTACGCCTTCCTCGGGTTCCTCGACTTCCCCGGCGGCCTGATCGATGACGACGCCGCGCCGGACGAGGACTCGAAGGCCCTGGCCCGCCGCGGCGCGGAACGTCTCGGCGGCCTGGACCTGCTCGGCCGCCTCGACGCCGACTACCTGATCGGCGTCGAGGACGCCGCGGCCCGCCAGCGCATCGACCGGTACGCCTCGCTGAACGGACGGCGCCCGGCCACCCTCGTGCATCCCCGGGCGAACCTCGGCGGCGATGTCCGGCTCGGCCCGGGCACCATCGTGTGCGCGCTGGCCAGCATCACCACGAACGTGCGCACCGGCCGGCACGTCGTGGTCAACATCGCCGCGAGTGTCGCGCACGACTGCCGGCTCGGCGACTACGTCACCGTCGCGCCGGGTGCCCGGATCGCCGGCGGGGTCGCCGTCGGCACGCAGGCCTGGATCGGCGCCCAGGCGAGCATCGTCGGTCCGCGCCATGTCGGCGACCGGACCGTGGTGGGCGCCGGCGCCGTCATCACCGAGGACGTCCACGCGTCCACCACCACCGAAAACGCCAGCGGCACCAGGAACGCCAGCGGCACCGAAAACGCCAGCGGCACCAGGAACGCCAGCGATACCGGGGATGCCAGCGATACCGGGGACACCCCTGTCGCCCGGGGTCCCGGGGACGCCAGCGGCGTCGTGGACGGTCCGGCCGGGTCGTCCCGTTCGAACCGAGGGGTGCCCCCGGAACAGCGCGACGCGCCACTGGCCGGCTAGGCGGACGTTCGTGGATCCGGGGCTGGCGCGGTCAGGGTCCGAAGTGTGGTCGCTGGGCACGGTGATAGCCGCATGGGCGAGCACGGATCGGGGGGCGCCACCGCGCATGGCGGCGACAGGACCACCACGTGCGCGTCGGGTGGTTGCGCGGTGACAGTTCATCGAGGGCACGGACAGCGAAGATGGTCGAAGATCCACGAGAGGCGACCTGCGCCTCGTGCGCCCCGAAGGGCCGCCTGGGTGACCCCAATCCGTCGATTGAATGCCGTGAAAGGGTGGGTGACCGGGCACACGAGCGGCCTAGGATCGACTCGTGGATCGCTGGTTCAATCTGACAGGCTGCGACAACGTCCGCGACCTGGGCGGTCTGCCGACCGTCGACGGCTCCCTCACCCGCTATGGCGCCTGTCTGCGCGCCGACTCGGTGCAGATGCTCACCCCTGGCGACGTCAGCCTGCTGCGCGACTCCTTTGGGCTGCGCGCCGTCCTCGACCTGCGGGCCAAGGAGGAGGCGCTGCGCGAGGGGCGTGGTCTGCTCGCCGAGGAGGACGTCGCCTATCACCACCTGTCGTTCCTGCCCGGAGAATGGGTGATGCCGGACGATCCGCGTTTCCCCGCGATCGTGCGCGACCTCAGAACGCAGGACCGGGTGGAGCACTACCTGGACTACCTGCGCCTGGCCGGCCCCGCCGTCGCCACGGCGCTGCGGGTGCTGGCCCACTCGGATACCGGCCCCGCGCTGTTCCACTGCGCCGCCGGCAAGGACCGCACCGGCGTGCTGGCCGCGATGCTGCTGAGCATCGCCGGGGTCGAACGCTCGGCCATCATCGACGACTACACACAGACCAACGAGCGGATCGAACGGGTCAACGCCCGGCTGGCGGATCGGCCGTCCTACCAGCGCCAGATCAAGCCGGACAGCGCCGGGCAGCTGTCCTGCCTGCCAGAGGTCATGGTGGGCTTCCTGGCCGGGGTCGACGAAGGCTGGGGCGGTCCGGCCGCCTGGGCCCGCGCGTCCGGCGTCACCGAGGCGGAGCTCGCGGCCCTGCGCACCACACTGGTCGGCTGATCCGGTCCGGCGCGCCGCACCGGATCGCCTGGCCGGTGCCCGCACGAGCGATCATCGCCGTGGTGCTCACCGTCATGGCCCTGTCGACCTCGGTGGGTTGCGATGTGCTGCGCCGTAACCGGCACGTCCCCGCGGATCTGGTTCCCGTGTTCCAGGCCGCCGTCGCCCGCTACGGCGGTGGGCTCACCGCGGCTCAGCTCGCGGCGCAGGCCCGGGTGGAGAGCCGGTTCAACCCGCGCGCCGTCTCCCATGCCGGCGCCCAGGGGATCATGCAGTTCCTGCCCGCCACCTGGCGGGAGGTCGGCCTGGACGGCAACCAGGACGGGCGGGCCGATCCGATGGACCCGCACGACGCCATCCCGACCGCCGCCTACTACGAGTCGCGGCTGGCCAGACAGGTCGCGGGCCTGCCCGGGGACCGCATCTCGCTGATCCTCGCCGCCTACAACGCCGGCCCCGACGCGGTGCGCACCGCCGGCGGCATCCCCGACATCGGGGAGACCCGCCACTACGTCGCCCGCGTCCACGACTGGGCCAGCACCTACGCCGACCAGCTCTGACCCCCGACCAGCACCGACCCCCGACCAGCACCGACCGCCGGTCCCTCGCTCAGCCGACCCGCAGTTCCTGACCGGCCACCACGACCTCGTCCCCGGGGACGAGCTGACGCCCGCGGCGGCTCTCCACCTCGCCGTTGACCCGCACCACACCCCCGGCCAGCAGCCCCTTGACATCCGAACCGGCGTCGACCACGTCGGCGAGCTTGAGGAACTGGCCAAGCCGGATCGCGTCACCCTGAATACTCACGTCTCGCATCCCCCCAGCATCACCCATGGACGTCACCCCGCTGCCGGGGCCGCCCGTCCATCCTCGGTCCGTGCGCGCTCCACCGCGTACGGACTGGTCCCTCGACGTCCAGCGCGCCTGACAGCGGCAATCCGACCCGACCGGGCGCGGCTGAGGCATGCTGGCGAGCGTGGCAGGTATCCCCCCGGATGCGTCCGAGTCGCCAGCGCCCGACGATGCCAGACCGGCACCCGTCGAGCCGCCGGCCGGCGATGACCTTCCCGACCAGCGCACGGCGACGTCCCGCTCGCTCGGCGCCGGTCCGGCGAGCGAGCAGGCGGTGCGGCGGGTGGAGCTGGCCAGCGGGATGCTCGCCTCCCGCGCGGTCGCCCGGATGCACGAGGTGCTGCCGTGGTTCCCGGCGATGTCGGCACGGCACCGGGCCGGCATCCAGCTCGTCGTGCAGGCCGGGATCTCCTCGTTCGTCTGGTGGTGCCGGCGGCCGGAGCACGCGCGGGAGCTGTCCGAGGACGTCTTTCGGGTCGCGCCACGCGAACTGGTCAGGGCGGTGACGTTTCGTCGGCTGGTGGATCTCGTCCGGGTCGCGGTGGAGGCGATCGAGACCGAGGTGCCGAACCTGGTCGGGCCGGATGAGGAGCAGCGCCTGCTCGCGGACGTGCTGCGCTACTCGCGCGACATCGCCTTCGCCGGCGCGGTCGTCTACGCCCGTGCCGCCGAGGAGCGCGGTGCCTGGGACGCCCGGCTGGAGGCGCTCATCGTCGATCACGTGGTGCGGGGGGAGGCGGACCGGGCCCTGCCGTCGCGGGCCGCCGCGGCCGGGTGGCGCAACCCACCAGCCGTGACGGTGATCGTCGCTCGGGCCGGCAGCGACGCGCCGGAGGTGGTCGTCGACGAGGCGCACCGCCTCGCCCGGCTGACCGGCCTCGAGCTGCTGGCCGGTGTCCACCACAACCGCCTGGTGATGATCGTCGGGGGAACGTTCGCCACCGCGGACGACGGCATCGGACGACCCGAGGACGCCGCGGTCCTCATCCCGGCCGGGACCGCCAACGGCGGCGGCGCCGGCGCCGGCGCCGCCGCGGCGGGTGGCGGTGCCGGCGGTGCGGGCAGTGGTGGTGTCGGTGGCGGCGGCGGTGGCGCCGAGACAGGCGAGGCAGGCGCCGCGGCGGCCCGGCTCGCCGCCGCCGCCCGGCGGGGTACACCGAAGATCGAGGTGCGCACCGCGCTGGACGCGGCGCGGGCCCTGCTGCCGGTGTGTGAGCCGGGACCGGTCGTGGTCGGACCGGTGGCCACCGACCTCACCGGCGCGCCCCGCTCGGCGCGGATCGCGCTCGCCGCCACCGACGTGGTCGCGGCCTGGCCGGCGGCACCCCGACCGGTGCGGGCCCGGGCGCTGCTGCCGGAACTCGCCCTCGCCGGCGATGCCGACGCCCGCCGCTCGCTCATCGACGAGGTGTACGTACCGCTGCGCGACGCCGGCTCGCCGCTGCTGGAGACCGCCGGCGCCTACCTCGATTTCGGCTCCTCGCTGGAGGCCACCGCGCGCGCCCTCTACCTGCACACAAACACAGTGCGTTACCGTCTGCGGAAGGCGGCTGACGTCTGCGGTCTCGACCCCGCAGATCATCGGGAGCGGTTCATCCTGCATGTCGCGCTGGTCCTGGGGCGGCTGGACAGTATGTCATCTACAGGGCAGGTCTGACTTGTCCCACCGTCACGCACGCGGAGCACCGCACTGCGAAACCCGTCACATCCGGCGATTTCGCTGCTCTTTCCCGCGAAGGTGACCGATACGCGCAGCAGGAACGATGCACTTCGTCCTACTGATGAGTTTGTAGGACGTCTACAAAGCCCGGTCGACACATCGGTGAGTCGCCGCCAGCGACAAGTGGTCCTCGCGAAGGGTTAGGTAAACAGGTGCTCGCGATCCTCGCACCCGGCCAGGGTGCACAGACTCCCGGACAGCTTCGCGCCTGGCGCGATCTCCCCGGGGTGGAGGACAGACTGCGCTGGTGGTCAGCCGCGGCGGGCCTCGACCTGCTGGCGGCCGGCTGCGACGCCGGGGCCGAGACGATCCGGGACACCGCGATCGCCCAGCCACTGATCGTTGCCAGCGGCCTGGCCGCCGCCGAGCAACTCGGTCTGCCGCTTCGATCCCTGGCGGCTCCCGAGCACGGCGCCGCGATCCCGGACGTCGAGCTCGGCTCGCTGGTGCTGGCCGGCCACAGCGTCGGGGAGATCACCGCGGCGGTACTCGCCGGCGTGCTGACGATCGAGCAGGCGCTGGTGCTCGTGGCGCTGCGTGGACGGGCGATGGCCGAGGCATCGGCGCGCACGGCCACCGGGATGACGGCGCTGCTCGGCGGCGATCCCGAGGTGGTCACCGCCCGACTCGCCGAACTGGGCCTGACCGCCGCGAACCGCAACGGTGCTGGTCAGATCGTCGCCGCGGGCACGATGACCGATCTGGCCCGACTCGCCGAACAACCGCCCGCGGGGGTGCGGCTGCGCTCCCTGTCGGTGGCCGGCGCCTTCCACACCCACCACATGGCTGCGGCGCGCGAGACGCTGGCCGCGGTGGCCGGCGGGCTTCGTCCCGCGGCCCCGGAGGTGGCCATCGCGTCCAACGCCGACGGGGCGCTGATCGCCGACGGCGGCGAGCTGCTCACCCGGCTGGTCACCCAGGTCGCCGCGCCGGTGCGCTGGGACCTGTGCCTGGCCACCCTGCGCGAACGGGGGGTGACGGCGATCATCGAGCTGCCACCGGCCGGCACCCTGGCCGGGATCGCCCGCCGTGAGCTGCCCGGTGTGAAGATCCTCGCGGTGAAGTCCCCCGAGGACCTGAGCGCGGCCCGCGACCTCATCGCCGAGCACGCGGGCCCACCGGCCAGCGTGCCCGACGGGGTGCGACCACGCATCTCCGCCGAGGACGACGCGCTCGTCGGGAGGCAGGTATGACCGGCGCCAGGATGCTCGGGCTCGGGGTGTACCGCCCGGCCCGGCTGGTCACCAACGACGAGATCGCCGCGCGGGTCGACACCTCCAACGAGTGGATTCGTTCCCGCACCGGCATCGTGACCCGCCGGATCGCCGACGACGAGGAGACCACGGCCGTGATGGGCGCGGTGGCCGCCGAGAAGGCGCTGGCCTCCGCCGGTCTGACCGCCGACAGCATCGACCTTGTCATCGCCGCGAGCTGCACCTCCCCGTCGCAGATCCCCGGGGTCGGCCCGCAGATCGCGCACCGGGTCGGCGCGTTGCGAGCCGGCGCGTTCGATCTCAACGGCGGCTGCGCGGGCTTCAGCTACGCCATCTCCACCGCGGCTGACATGGTCCGCGGCGGCGGTGTGCGCCATGTGCTCGTCGTCGCCACCGAACGGCTCTCCGACTACACCGACTGGGATGACCGTTCCACGTGCATCCTGCTCGCCGATGGCGCCGGCGCGACCGTGGTCGGCGCCTCGGACACCGATGAGATCGGCCCGGCGGTGTGGGGCCACGACGGCTCCCGTCACGAGGCGATCCAGGTGCCCGGCGGCGGCGACAACCTGTTCCGGATGTCCGGCCAGTCGGTGTTCCGCTGGGCCATCTCGCTCGTACCGGCGGTGCGGGAGGTCTGCGAGCGGGCCGGCGTGGCACCCGAGCAGCTCGCGGGTATCGTTCCGCACCAGGCCAACCTGCGGATCGTCGAGGCACTCGCGACGGGCATCGGCGCCACGAACGCCGCCGTCGCCCGCGACGTCGTCGACTCGGGCAACACCTCCGCCGCGAGTATTCCGCTGGGGCTTGCCCGCCTGCTCGACGCCGGCGAGATCCGCCGCGGCGACCCGGTCCTGCTGTTCGGTTTCGGCGCCGGCCTGACCTACTGCGGTCAGGTCGTGCGCTGCCCATGACCAGCACCACCACCCTGACCCCGACCCACGTCCCGCGGCCAGCGCCCGCAGCGGTCGCCTGACCGCGAGCGCACCCGCCAGACCCCACTGCACAGGAGGCACCACCATGTCCCAGGACATCCTCGCCGGTCTCGCCGACATCCTCGAAGAGGTTGCCGGCGTCGACCCGTCGGACGTCACTCCGGACAAGACCTTCATCGATGACCTGGACGTCGACTCGCTGTCGATGGTCGAGGTCGTCGTGGCCGCCGAGGAGAAGTTCTCGGTGAAGATCCCGGATGATGACGTGAAGTCCCTCAAGACCGTCGGCGACGCCGTGTCGTACATCCAGCGGGCGGGTGTGGCGGCATGACCACCACCCCCAGGCAGGTCGTCGTCACCGGCCTCGGGGCAGTAACTCCCCTCGGTGGCGATGTCGCCACAACGTGGGAGGGGCTGCTCGCAGGCCGCTCCGGCGCCCGACGCATCACCGAGGACTGGATCGACGAGCTCCCGGTCCAGATCGCCGCGCCGTTGGCGGCCGAACTCCCCCTGGGCCGGGTGGAGGCGCGCACTCTCGACCGCAGCCAGCAGATGGCTCTGGTCGCCGCCCGGGAGGCGTGGGCCGACGCCGGCACCCCCGAGGTCGACCAGGAGCGCCTCGCGGCCTGCGTCGCCTCCGGCATCGGTGGGGTGCTGACGCTGCTCACCCAGCACGACGTGCTGCGGGAGAAGGGACCGCGACGGGTCTCCCCGCACACGGTGCCGATGCTCATGCCCAACGGCCCGGCCAGCACGATCGGGCTCGCGTTCGGGGCGAAGGCCGGGGTACATGCCCCGGTCAGCGCCTGCGCTTCGGGCTCCGAGGCGATCGCGCTCGGCCTGGACATCATCCGGGCCGGGCGTGCGGACGTGGTGATCGCCGGTGGCACCGAGGCCGCGATCGCCGCGCTGCCGATCGCCGGCTTCGCGCAGATGCAGGCGCTGTCCCGCCGTAACGACACCCCGCAGACCGCGTCGCGACCGTTCGACAAGGCCCGCGATGGTTTCGTGCTCGGCGAGGGCGCGGCGATCGTCGTGCTGGAGGCCGCCGAGCACGCGACGGCCCGAGGCGCCCGGGTACACGGCGTGCTGGCCGGCGCCGGGATCAGCTCGGACGCCTACCACGTCGCGGCGCCCGACCCCGAGGGCGCGGGCGCGGCCCGGGCGGTGCGAGCGGCGCTGCGTTCGGCGTCGCTCACGGCCACCGACGTCGTGCACATCAACGCGCACGCCACGTCGACCCCGGCGGGCGACCTCGCCGAGGCCGTGGCGCTGCGCTCGGCGATCGGCGACCACATCGACCAGGTGGCCATCACGGCCACCAAGTCGATGACCGGGCATCTGCTGGGTGCGGCCGGCGCGGTCGAGGCGATCGCCACGATCCTCGCGCTGCGCGAACGGATCATCCCGGCGACCCGCAACCTCGACGCGCTCGACGACGAGATCGCCCTCGATGTCGTCGCGGTCGACAACCGCACGATCACCCGTGGCGCGGCCCTGTCGAACTCGTTCGGCTTCGGCGGCCACGACGTCTGTCTGGCCTTCACGGTGTGAGGGGCCGTGCCGGGCGGAGCATCCCACCGCCCGGCACGGCCTGCCGCCGACGCCGCGGCCCACCGGCCCACAGCGCGACCGAGACCGCCGCGGCCCGCCCCGACCTCCTCCGCCACCCAGCGCTACCTATCGCCGTGACGCGGGCAGTTCCCTGTTGGCACGGCCACACCCAGCCCACGGGCGGGTGCCCATCGTCGCCGGACCGTGAACCGACGGGAACCGGCGAGCAGGCCCGGACGGTCGCCCGTCGACCTTCCGCCGATTCCAGTCCGACGCCGTCCAGGCAAGGAGACGCACGGTGAGTCTGTCCACACTCGACCGAGTCGACCCACGCACGCCCGAGGCTCGGCTCGCCCGGTTCTTCGACCCCGACACGCTGTCCGTGTTCGCGGCCACCGACCGCAGCGGCGTGGTCGCCGGCCATGGTCTGGTCCGCGGCAACGAGGTCGTCGCCTTCGCGACGGATCCGACGGTACAGGGTGGCGCGATGGGGCGCGACGGATGCGCCCGCATCGTCCACGCCATCGAGTCCGCGGTGCGCCTGGGCTGCCCGGTCGTCGGTATCTGGCACTCCGGCGGCGCGCGGCTGCAGGAGGGCGTCGCCTCGCTCGACGGTGTCGGGCGCATCTTCGCCGCCACCGTCCGCGCCTCCGGGCGCATCCCCCAGCTCTCACTGGTGCTCGGTGCGGCCGCCGGTGGCGCCGCCTACGGCCCGGCGCTGACCGACATCGTCATCATGGGGCCCGAGGCCAAGGTGTTCGTCACCGGCCCGGACGTGGTCCGCTCGGTGACCGGCGAGGAGTGCACCGCCACCAGCCTCGGCGGCCCGGAGGTGCACTCCAAGCGCAGCGGGGTCGTGCACGTGACGTGCGACTCCGAGGAACAGGCGATGGAGCGCACCCGGGAACTCGCCGAACTGCTCGCGGACCAGCGCGACATCGGCGAGGTGCCCGACCGCGAGCTCGCCGACCTGCTGCCCGAGAACCCGCGCCGGGCCTACAACGTGCGCCCGCTGGTCAGTGCGGTGCTCGACGGTGAGGGTGTCGAGCTGCACCCGAAGTGGGCGCCGAACATCGTGACCACCCTCGGCCGCCTCGGTGGGCGCACCGTCGGTGTGGTCGCGAACAACCCGCTGCGCCGCGGCGGCTGCCTGGACTCGACCTCCGCGGAGAAGGCCGCCCGCTTCGTGCGCATGTGCGACTCCTTCGGGGTGCCGCTGGTCGTGCTCGTGGACGTGCCCGGCTACCTCCCGGGGGTCGGCCAGGAGTGGGAGGGCGTCGTGCGCCGCGGCGCCAAGCTGCTCTACGCGTTCGCCGAGTGCACCGTGCCGCGGGTCACCGTGGTCACGCGCAAGTCCTACGGCGGTGCCTACATCGCGATGAACTCCACCTCGCTGGGCGCCACCGCCGTCTACGCCTGGCCGAACGCGCAGATCGCCGTGATGGGCGCCGAGGCGGCCGTCGGCATCCTGCACCGACGCACGCTCGCGGACGTGCCGGCCCAGCGGCGACCCAGCGTGCTCGCCGAGCTCACCGAGGAACACGAGCGCACCGTCGGCGGGGTGGACCGCGCCGTCGAGCTCGGCGTCATCGACGCGGTCATCACACCCGGCAACACCCGCGGTGTCATCGCCTCGGCCCTGGCGGGCGCCCTCGGCGACGCACGGGCGCACAAGAACGTGCACGGCAACATCCCGCTGTAACGGCCCACGGCTGCGACCTGGCCCGGACCCGAGTGGGCCCCGCCCGACCCCCCTGCCCCAGGGGCCGCGGCGGCCCGAGCACGCTCCGCCAGAACCAGCTCCACCACACCCCGACCCGCCAGGCCAGCGCCTGGCTCCACGGCGACGGCCTCATTCGTCCGCCAGTTGCACCCAGGTGCGCACGACACCGCCCATCTGACGCGGATTCATCCACAACGCCGCCCGGGCGAAGATCGGATCCGCCCGCCGCGCCCTCTCGAGGCGCGCGGGCTCCACCGCCGGCGCGATCGCCCGCAGATGCTCGAAGCTGATGTCGCCGGCGCGAAACGCGCCCCCGGTCGCCGGCAGGGCCCGCGCCGCCCGCGCGACCAGCAGAGCCGAAACCGTCGTCGGATGCACCAGCCGACATTCACGCCGCAGCCAGGCCACCGCCGAACGGGCACCGTCGGCCCGCCACAGCTCGCGCCGATCGAACTCGGCGAGCGCCCGCGCCCACAGCGCGTCGGTCGCGTCGACCAGCCGCCGCAGCTCGACGACCAGCGCCGCGACCTCCGCATCGGGGAGCTCGCTCACCTCGGCTGCGACGACGCCCACCAGCATCGCCTCGACGTCGATCATGGCTGACCACCTTCCCGTGGACCCGGCGCACGAGCGGGCCGACAGCCGCCGCCCACACGATCACCATCACCGGCCGCCGCCATCGACCCGAAACCGAACACATGTTCGGATGATAGGCCACACTTCCAGGCATGCCAAGGGATCCCGCGCGGCATAATATTTACCTGACATGAAATAACGATCGCGCCAGCGGCGTTCCCGCTGCTGGAGGTGCATGGATGGTGCCGCAGGTGGACAGTCCCGGTCGGCCGTCGAGTACGACGACCCCACCCGCCACAGCGACCCTGCGGGTGATCTCACCGCCGCAGGCCTGCCCGCCGCTTCCGGCGGACCCGCCGCAGGAGGCGATGCCCCCGGTAGCGGTGGCCCCGGTAGCGGTGGCCCCGCCACCGGTGCCGCCGGCCTGCGCGCCCCCCGCGGCACCGGCAGCACAGCGGGAGCAGTCGAACAGCACGTTCGCCGCCCTGCGCGTGCGTAACTTCCGGCTGTTCATCGCCGGCCAGCTCGTCTCGTTGTGCGGGACCTGGATGCAGACGATCGCGCTGGGCTGGTTGGTGCTGTCGCTGGGCGCGTCAGGAACGGCGTTGGGGCTGGTCACGGCCGCGCAGTTCCTGCCGGTGCTGCTGTTCGGGCCCTACGGCGGGGTGATCGCCGACCGGTCGGACCGGCGGCGACTACTGATGATCACACAGACCGGATCGGGGCTGGCCGCACTCACCCTGGGCATCCTGGACCTGACCGGTTCGGCCCGGCTGTGGATGGTCGCTGCCACGGCCATGCTCATCGGGCTGTGCAACGCGGTGGACAACCCGACCCGGCAGACCTTCGTGCAGGAGATGGTCGGGCCCGAGTATCTGCCCAACGCGATCACCCTCAACTCGGTGACCATGAACGCGGCCCGGATCATCGGGCCGGCGCTGGCCGGGGCGATCATCCTGGGCATCGGCACCGCGGGCTGCTTCCTGTTCAACGCCGCGTCCTTCGGCGCGGTACTGATCGCGCTGCGCCGGATGAACACCGCCGAACTGCACGCCCGCACGCCCGTGCACCGGGCCCCGGGGCAGCTGCGGGCGGGGCTGCGCTACGCGTGGCGGACCGGGACGCTACGCGTCCCACTGGTCATGATGATGGTCATCGGCGCGCTGTCCTACGAGTTCCAGGTGGTGCTGCCCCTGGTCGCCCGCGAGACGTTCGACGGCGACGCGGCGACCTACAGCCTGATGACCGCGGCGATGGGTTCGGGCGCGGTGGTCGGCGGGCTCGCCGTCGCCCGACGGCGACGAGTGGGCGTACGACCCCTCGGCCTGATCGCGGCTGTGTTCGGCGGCGTGCTGCTGCTGGCCGCGATCGCGCCGACGCTGCCCGTGGAACTCGCCGCCCTGGTGCTGGTCGGAGCGGGCAGTGTGGCGTTCATCTCGACCGGCAACGCCACCGTCCAGCTCGCCGCCGACCCGGCCATGCGGGGTCGGGTGATGGCGCTGTGGTCGGTGGCGCTGCTCGGGTCGACGCCGGTGGGTGGGCCGATCGCCGGTTGGGTGGCCCAGTCGTGCGGGCCGCGGGCGGGTCTGGCGCTCGCGGCGGTCGCGGCGTTCGTCGGCGCGGGCTACGCGCTGCTCTCCCTGCGTTCCCGCTCGTCGACGGACCCGGCGGCACCGGCCGCCCCTTCGGCCTGACGGGCACCGTCCACCTGACGGGCACCGTCGGCCTGGCGGGCGGCGGCGCGGCCGAGTTCCGGCAGTCGGTGCACCTCCCGGGTCTGACCACGGTGGGCGCTGACCGCGTTGGAGTGGTAACCCTCGAAGACGGACAGGAAATCCGGCTCCCGGTAGCGACGGCCGTCCACGGTGGGGCCGAGCCCGCCCTCCATGATGGCCTCGACGTCCTCACCAGTGATCGTCTTGTGTTGCTCCAGGGCATGGGTGAGCGCCAGGATCTCCCGCCGGTTGTCCTGCAGGACCACCTCGGTGCGCTCGTAGAGTTCCCGCAGCTTGGACTCGATCTGCTGGCCGAAGGGACGGTCCGCGTCCAGCGACAGGCTGCCCATCTGCTGTTCGAGCATCGCCAGCCGGGACGAGAGCGTGTCGCCCATCGCCGCGGACGACAGGTAGCTGGCGACCAGGGTGGTGGCACTGCGCAGGTCGCCGCCGACACCGACGGTGTTGTCCCCCTCGAAGAACATCCGCTCACCGACGAGGGAGGCGAGCGAGACCATCACCTGGATCTCGATCTCGGACTTCCACATGAACATCCGGTCCTCGACCGCGACATGGGCGACGAACCCGCCGACCCCGCCGCGCCGCTCGATGGTCGCGAGGTCGATCACCCGACCGCGCTGCATCCGGTAGGCGACGACGGCATGGCAGGCCTCGTGCAGGGCGATGCTGTGCCGCTCCTGGTCGATGTGCTCGTGGTCGTCGGCGAGGCCGTACTCCTTGATCACCCGGGCGCGCAGCATGTCCTGCCAGGTGATCGCCTCCCGGCCGTCCTTGACCGCCTGGACCAGCGCCTCGTTGACGGTGTCCTTGATCGTCGCGCCGGTGGCCTCGGGACTCATCACCGCCAGCCGGTCGACCTGCTCGGGGGTCAGTTCGTGGCGCACCTTCGCGAGGTATCCCTCGAAGGTGCGCACCCGCCCCTCCTTGCTCGGGTAGCCGACCTTGTACTGGCGGTCGATGCGGCCGGGGCGCAGCAACGCCTCGTCCAGGGACTGCGGCATGTTCGTCGCCATCATCACCAGGATGCGGTACTTCGGCGGTGGCTTCGGGCGCATCCCGAGGGTGCGCCGCACGACCCGGTTGAAAAAGCCGCGGGGCTTCTTCAGCCCGGACATCTCGGCCAGCAGCGCCTGCAGCGTGCCGTCGAACCCGCCGCCGCCCCCACCGACCACGAACTGCTCACGGGCCGTCTCGCGGCCGATCTCCGCCTGAGCCGCCGCGCTCAGGTACGACAGCCCGTTACAGCCCGGTCCGGCCGTGTGCCCATCGGCCAGCGACCGTCCAAGCGGGTGGGACGAACGGGACGGCGAGGTGGCGGCCGGCATGCCCTGGCGGGCGAACCAGGAGCGGGCTCCGGTGCCGACACCGCCACCACCGAAGTTGCCGCCGAGACCACCGCGGCTGCCGAGTGTGTCCGCCTCGTCAAAGAAGACGATCACACCGCCGTAGCGCAGCGCGAGCTTACGCAGCTTGCGAAACAGTGATTTGACCTTGAGCAGGCCCACACCGACGAACATCGCCGAGAACGCACCCGGATCGACGAAGACGAACGGCTTGCCCGTCTCACCGGCCACCGCCTCGGCGAGGAGGGTTTTGCCGGTACCGGGCGGGCCCCACAGCAGAATGCCGCCGGGCACATGGCCACCGCGACTTTCGATCTCCTCCGGGCGTTCCAGATAGAAGACGTTCTCCCGGACCCGGCTGACAACGTGGTCCTGGCCCCAGACATCCGCGAAACGGGTGGTGATGTCCTCGGGGAAGTACGTCTCGACGCCGCCCTTGGACAGGAACCAGAACATCACCACGAACTGGCCGACGACCAACAGCATCAGCAGGACGATCTGCAGCACCATGGGAATCGCGTGCCACAGATCGCTGGGGATGTTCACCAGCGCGTCGAAGACCGAGGTGTGCGACAACCGGGCGTAGACGAACAGGGCCAGGGCCAGACCCGCGATCCACTTGACCGCCCGGGACAACCGGAACCGGTTCCAGTCGTTGATCGTCAGGAATCGCCGCTCCAGCCGACCGAACACCCGCTCGGTCCAGAACACGTAGTAGGCCGACCAGCGTTCGCCGACGAACATGTGCACCTGGCGCAGCACTTCCATGCCGAGCAGGACCAGCACCCAGGCGCTCCGGCGGGCCTGGATGCGAAAACCGTCGCTCCAGGTCATCAGCGGATCGTCGGAGACCTCCGCGGCGACCACGAACAGGAAGACCGCGCCGAGCAGCAGCAGGAACTTCGACCGGTCCCACAGCGACAGCCGGCGGCGCCGGGGTCCCTGGGGGGACTCCTCGTCGCGCGAACCGGGGCCCGAGGCCGGCGGGCCGGCCAGCGAGGACGAGCCGCCCGAGGGCCGCGGGCCGGGATCGGGGAGATCAGGGAGATCGGTCAGGTCGGTGATCCGGTCTGCGTGGTCCATCACGCCCATCCCTACTGCCCCTGGTCCGTGGGCTTGATCGTGAAGGACTTGGCCACGTCGCCGATCTGTGCTCCGTGCTGGGCGTAACACAGCGACGAGCACGCGAGAATGAGCTGGTAGAGCACCGCCTGGCCGTTGTCGAGCAGGCTCGTCTGGTCGATCGTCACCAGACCGGCGTCGGTCCTGACCTGGTAGACCAGATGCACGCCGTGCACGCCGTCCTTCTTGTGCACGACCTCGTCGGCGAGCAGCAGGAAGCTCGGCTCGAGTCGGGCGCCGTAGGGATCGGTGCGCACCGCCTGTTCCTGGGCGGCCTGGGCGTCGTCGACCGAGAGCACGAAGTTGCGCAGGTCGTTGGTGGACACCGCGTTCGCCTCCTCGGGCAACAGGTGGCGCACCTGTGCGAACCCCTTGGGGGCGGCCGCGTCCGGAACCAGCAGCCGGGTGGCGTCAAAGCGGGCACCGGCGTCCAGGCCGACAACCCATTCGCGTGACATCAGTCCGCGCAGCATCTCCGGGCTGACGTTGCGGGCGTCGATCCCGAACAACGCCGGGCCGGGCATCTCCTGGTGGCTCCAGCTATTCGGGACCCGCAGAAACGCACCGTCCTTCTTGTTTGTCACATACTGGTAACTTGGCGAGCCGCAGCCGCCCGCCGCCAGCAGCACCGTCGCCACTACGCTGAGCAGCACGAAAGTGGCGTAAACGGATGTTCGGCGCGGACTGGTCGTCCGGCGTCGAGCCTCCACGGCAAACCTCCAGCCTGGCGAGGTTGAACACATGGTGCGCCGTCGGGCCATGGTCCTTCGCATTCCTGGAAAGTGTGGCCCAGAAGGCCGCCAGTGCGCACAACCTTCACCAGAAAGGGTGACCGGCCGTACCCTCCGCTGTCGTCGGGCTGGCGATACCCGGGGCGCACGGGCCGAATCCGATCACCATGGGTGGTCGGACGTACTCACCCATGCCGAGGGAGTGCGGGCGGGAGCACGCGAGGGAGCGGCTGACCGACAGGGGGTACCCGACAGGCGGGTACCCGGCACTGTCGGTGTCCGGCACACTGGTGGTATGGCGCACTATCGGCGCGGTCGTAAGGTTCCGGCGCTTCGTCCCGGCCGCCGTCATCTCGTCGGCGGGGTCACCGTGGTGGCGGTGTTCGCTCTGGTCGGGCTCTCCGCGTGGAACCCGGTCGTGGCGCTGCCCGCGCTCGGGGTGATCGTGGTGCTCGGGGTGGTCGACTGGGCGATCGTCACCGCCGCGCCCGGCAGTGCGGAGCTGCCCTCCGGCCCGGCCGCCTTCGTCGGCGACGAGCCGGACTGGGACGCCAGCATGGACACACCCACCCAGGTGCTGCCCCGGCTGACCTTCGGCTACGCGCGCGGCGGCGGCGACGGTGAGGCGTACGAGGAGCCCGACCACGACGCGGTGCACACGATGGCGATCGACATGCGTGGCTACCTGGACGAGGCCGGTCCCGGCCGGATGGGCTGAGTCGCCCAGCCGCGGGCCCGCGCCACGTCCGCGTCATCGTCGCAGTCCAGGCAGGTACGGGCGTCGGCATGGACGGCGGCCACCTCCCGTCCGGTGGACGGGGTTCGGCCGGCGAACAGGGCACGCACCGGTGCGCCGGCGGGATCGGCGGGCAGCGCCGCGCGCAGGCGGGCCGTGCGCCACACCGCGGCGAGGTACTGCGCCCGGCCAGCCGGATCGACCAGGACGGCGACGTCCACCCCGGGTTCGCCCGCCGCGCGGCGCAGCGCCCTCAGCACGTCCTCGGTGACGAACGGCAGGTCGGCGGCGAGAACGGCGACGAACGCGGTGTCGACGGCCACGAGCCCGGCGGCGATCGCGGCGAGCGGGCCGCCTCCGGGCGGGTCCTCACGACACCAGTGCACCGTGGTCGCGGATCCGGCCAGGTCACGGCGGGGGCCGACCACGATCCGGCGGCGTGCGGCGACGGTGGCCGCCAGCACCCGGTCCAACAGCGTCGCACCGCCGACCACGACGGCCGGCTTGTCCCGTCCGCCGAGCCGGCGGGCGGCGCCACCCGCGCAGATCAGCGCGCTCCAGTCGCCCGTGTCCACGTCCCCGGGCCGGCCGACCGTCATCGACCCACTGGCGTCATCGACCCACCAGCGTCATCGGTCAGCCGCCGATGGCGGACATCGGCCGGTCGGGTTGCTGGAAGTCGGGTGCGCCGATGCCATGACCGGCGTGTTTACCCCAGACCGCGGTCCGCCAGCGGCCGGCGATCTCCTCGTCGCTGGCACCGGCACGCAGCGCGGTGCGCAGGTCGCTCTCGTCCCGGGCGAACAGGCAGTCGCGCACCTGCCCGTCCGCGGTCAGCCGGACCCGGTCGCAGGCCGCGCAGAACGGGGCGGACACCGAGCCGATCACCCCGACCTGGCCGGGACCGCCGTCCACCTCGAACAGTTCGGCCGGCGCACTGCCGCGACCGGGCCGGGGCCGCAGCGTGAACTCGGTGCGCAGCGCGGCGAGGATCTCCTCGGCCGTCACCATCTCGGCGCGGCGCCAGCCATGCTGGGCGTCCAGCGGCATCTGCTCGATGAACCGCAGCTCGTACCCGGCCGCCAGCGCCCAGCGCAGCAGGACCGTGGCCTCGTCGTCGTTCACCCCGCGCAGCAGCACGCTGTTGACCTTGACGGGGGTGAGTCCGGCGGCGGCCGCGGCCCGCAGGCCGGCCAGCACATCCTCGAGACGGTCACGACGGGTGAGGGTGACGAAGCGGGACGCGTCCAACGTGTCAAGCGACACATTCACCCGGTCCAGACCGGCGGACCGCAGCCGCGCGGCGAGTTCGGCCAGGCGCAGGCCGTTGGTGGTGAGCGCCAGGCGCGGCCGGGGACGCAGGTCGGCCAGCCGGGCCACCAGGCCCACCAGGCCGGGGCGCAGGGTCGGCTCACCGCCGGTGAGGCGGACGTCGGTGACGCCCAGGTGTTCGACGGCGATACCCACCAGACGCACCACCTCGTCGTCGGTGAGCAGGTGCGGGCCCGGCAGCCAGGGCAGACCCTCGGCCGGCATGCAGTAGGTACAACGCAGATTGCACCGATCGGTCAGCGACACACGCAGATCGGTCGCGATCCGCCCGAAGGTGTCCACCAGCCGCACCAGCCCAGCGTATAGAGGCCCGCATCCCGGCTCGGGGAGGCGGTTCGGCCCTACGGCACCGCTACAGCCGCCGGTCGGGCGGCTCGCCGCGACCGGGCGGGCGCCGCCAAGGTCCACCGGCCTGAGACACTTGTCCTCTCGCACGCCATCGGTACGGGAGGGCTCGGTCATGCAGGTCTTCGGGGTTGACGTCGGGGGGAGCGGCATCAAGGGCGCGCCGGTCAACGTCGAGGACGGAACGCTCGCCGCCCCTCGGCACCGGATCGCCACGCCGCAGCCGGCGAGTCCGGACGCGGTGGCCGCCACCGTCGCCGAGGTCGTGAGCCACTTCGACTGGTCCGGGCCGGTCGGTGTCGCGCTGCCCGCGGTGGTGAAGAACGGTGTGGCGCTGACCGCGGCGAACATCGACGACACCTGGATCGGTACGGACACGGTGGCGGTGCTGTCCGCCGCCTTCGCCCAGGCCGGGATCGATGCCACCTCGGTGCCATCCCCGCCGGCGCCGGCCACCGCCGCGTCCGACATCACCACGGTCAACGACGCCGACGCCGCAGGCATCGCGGAAATGGCCTTCGGTGCCGGCCGCGACGTCAGCGGACTTGTGATCATGACCACGTTCGGGACGGGCATCGGCACCGCGCTGTTCCTGCACGGCCAGCTGCTGCCCAACACCGAACTCGGGCATCTGGAGATCCACGGGCACGACGCGGAGACCCGCGCCTCGGACGCCGCCCGCGAACGCGAGGACCTCTCCTGGGAGAAGTGGGCCAAGCGGGTCGGCCGCTACCTCGGCACGCTCGAGGCGCTGCTCTGGCCCGACCTCATCATCATTGGTGGGGGTGTGAGCAAAAAGGCCGACCGTTTCCTCGATGCCCTCGAGATCCGGACGAAGGTGGTACCCGCCCAGCTGCAGAACGAGGCCGGCATCGTCGGGGCGGCACTCGCGGGCCTCGGCGACCAGACCCGGCCACGTCCGAGCGCACGTCCCGCACGTCGACGTGGCCCCGCCACCCGCCCGCCGGGCGGTCGCCGTCCCTAGGACCATCCGGCCTTCGCCGGCCCAAGCGGACCGGCCCGACCCGGTCAGACTTCGCGTGTCGCCCGCCGACAGCCGCCCGAGTGGCCATATCGATGGCAGGCTGTCATCTACCGGGACGCACTCGCCGAAGGCGGGTTCCGGTGCGTCCTGTCGAGCTGCCCGCTGGGACGGCCCCCGCTGTGTGTCCCGCCTCGGGGGCGATCCGACGGGCACGGCTGTCCGCGCGGGCGGGGCACATCGGTGGGGCAGGGCACGGCTTCATGAGATCAGGAGGCGCCATGCGTGAGCTGCGGGCGGTCGCACTCAGCGAGGACGGCGGCTATCTCGTGCTGGCGGACGCGGCCGGGCGGACCGACGGTGAACAGTTCCGGGTGCCGGTCGACGACCGGCTCCGGGCCGCCCTGCGCGGTGTACGCCGCAGCGAGGTCCGCACCGAGAGCGCGCTGACCCCGCGCGAGATCCAGGCCAGGCTGCGAGCCGGTGAGACGGCCGCCGAGGTGGCCCGGGCCGCGGGCATCCCGGTGGAACGGGTGGAGCGGTACGAGGGGCCGGTGCTGGCCGAGCGGGCCCGTGTCGTCCAGGAGGCCCGCGCCGCCCTGCTGCCGAAGGATCCCGGTGGCGGCCCGGGGCGTCCCCTCGGCGAGGTCGTGGACGCCCGTCTCGTCGTCGCCCAGGACAACCCTGCCTCCGCGCAGTGGGACGCCTGGCGTCGCGTCGACGGCATCTGGCTGGTGCAGCTCACCTCGGAGAGCCGGTGCGCGCGCTGGACGTGGGACCCGGTCGTGCGTCGGGTACGTCCGCACGACGACGCCGCCCGCTCGCTGGTGGCCCCGGAGATCGTCGAACCACCGGCACCGCCCGTGGCACCGATCGCTCCCGCGGCGCCCGCCGGGCCCGCGCCACGAGCCGGCGCCCCGGCCCTGACCCTCGTTCCCGACCAGGGCCATCCCACGCAGGGCCATCCCAACCAGGGTTCGGGCAACGCTCCCGCCCGGCTGCCGGAACCCCCCGCTCCCCGCGCCCACCCCCAGCCCGCCGCCGCCCAGCGCTGGGAGTCGACCGCGGTCGACCCGGCCCAGCCCACCGCGCCCGCGGCCGCGTACGAGCCGCCCGCTTCGCCGCGCACCAACGGTTACCTCCCCACCGCGGCGGGCATGCGCCCCGCGGCCGGCCCCGCTGGCCCGCCGGTGGCACTGCCCGGGGCCGCGTCGACCGAGCGGCCCACGGTGGTCGCTCCCCGGCCAACCAGCCGACCGGCGGCGCCGGCGGCCTTCGGCGGCACCGGCGTGCGCCCCGCGGCCTCCGGCCCGGCGCCTGTCCGTTCGTATCCACCCGCGGCCGACGCGGGATACCCCACCGCCGGTGCCGACGGCCGCACCGAGGCAGCCGCCGGGCAGACCTATGGGCAGGCACCGACAGCCGCGCCGGACCTCACCCACGGTTATCCGCCGTCCGACAGCCACTACCCTGACCGCGCCCCGGCGGCCGCGGCCCACCCGGACGCACGGCGCTACGAGCCGACCCGTGGCGACGAGCCGACCCAGCGATACGAGCCGGCACAGACCTACGAGACCGCCGCGACCTTCGAGCCGTCCCAGGCGTATGAGCCGGCCCAGCCACAGCGGCCAGCCCAGACCTACCAGCCGGCCCAGACCTACCAGCCGGCCCAGACCTACCAGCCAGCCCAGACCTACCAGCCGGCCCAGCCACAGCGGCCGGTCCAGGCCCACGAGCCGGCCCAGACCTACGAGCCCGCCGCGCAGGTCCCGGTGGCTCGGCCGGTCGAGGGGGCGCGGTCGCCGGAATCCGAGTCCTCGTGGGCTCCGGCGGGTGCCCAGGACGCACCGGACGCGGCCGAGCTGTCAGCGTTCGAGGCCGCGACCCACACGGGGCCCGCGCAAGGCTCCACAACGCAGCCAGAGGCCGCGGCTGCCGAGGCCCTACCTGAGGAGCCGGAGTCGGCGGATTCGACCGCGGATGGCCAGATCAGCCGCCCCGAGCCGCAGGCGCCGCGGCGGACGGCCGCCAGTCGGGTCAGCTCACTGCCGCGCAACACCGGGCGCCGGGTGCCCACCGCCCCGGTGACCGCCCGACCGGCCGTCCCGAATCCGGCCACGCCGGTACCGGCCACCCCGGTACCCGCCGCTCCGGCCGCCAGCGCCGCACCGGCCGTGGTGGGCAAAGCGGCCGTCGCCGCCGCGACCCGCCCCAGCCAGCCAGCGGAGAACCCTCGGGCCGCCGTAGCCCAGGCCGGCCGGTCGACTGTGACTTCCACCACGCCGACGCCGTCGGGGTCGGTCAGCCCGGGCGCGGACCACGCCGCCGAGGCTCCGACTTCGACCGCCACGCCGGCCGCCGCCCACGCCGAGGAGCGGCTCGCGAGCGCCGCAACGGCCACCACGGCGGCGGGTTCGGCTGCGGCCGAACCGGCGGACGCCTCGGCGGATGACTCCCCCGCCGCGTCGGCCAGCGGCGATCCCGCGCCATCAGAGGCCCCGGCCCCGGCCGGCGGGCGCCGACAGGCCGGAAACCCCGCAGCCACCAGCCGGAAGCCTTCCGTTACCCAAAAAGACGGCCCGAGCACGGAAAGCGGGGACGACGCGAACACTGAGAAGCCAAACGGACCCGGTGCGTCACGAGGCCGTCAGAACAACGGCACCCGTGGGGGAGATCGCCCCGCAGGCGGTCGACGTGGACGCAAGTCAGTGCCAGCATGGGATGACATCGTGTTCGGTGCTCGACGGACCTGAACTTCCGGCGACGCCGAAGCGAGAACAGCCCGCGGGGGCAGAACCCGCCGCGGGCACCACGCCGCTCTGGATGCAAAGACGCCACGAGAGCCGGCTGTGAGTAAACCGTCACATGGTCAGCCGGAACGTCTGACCGCCTAACACAGTTGGAGTAGATGTGACAGGGACTACCACGAAGCCGACGCTGACCAACCTCGATCGTTGCGACCGGTGCGGTGCCCAGGCATACGTGCGGGTGGTGCTGCCGGGCGGCGGAGATCTTCTGTTCTGCCGCCACCATGCCAAGTCTCATGACTCCAAGCTGCGCGAGATGGCGGTCGAGTACCACGACGAGACCGACAAACTCACCGTTTCCTGACACCTCCGTCAGATTTCCGAAAGGGCATGTCACGGCGCCGTGACGTGCCCTTTTTACTGCCCGGAGCACGGGTCGGCGAAGCGGCCAGGCCGCGACTGACCGGGTTCCGGGACGGCGCCATCTCGCTGGCAGGCAGACTTCTGGGCCATCGTCCGGGTGCCGCGGGCCGGCCGGCACCCTACCAGGCCATACGGTGGCACTGTGGCCGTCAGCGGTAGTGGCCCGCCCACCTCGGTGGCGGATGACCGAGCACGCCGTGCCTCGGTACTGCTGCGGCGGGCGGCGAGCGCTGGTGCCACACCCGGGCTGGTGGCGCAGGCGCGCCGCGGCCGGGTGGCCGCGGAGGACAAGGTGCGCCGCAGCTCCATGTACCGACGCCTGGACGGGCAGCGGCAGCGGGTACCCCGCCGTCCGTTCCGGCTCGCCCGGCGCACCATGTCCAACGCCTGGCGGCACCGGGTACTGGGCCTGGCGGCCGAGGCCGGATTCTGGCAGCTGCTCTCGCTGCCACCCCTGCTGCTGTCGTTGCTCGGCGCCCTTGGCTATGTGGCCGAGGCGATCGGCCACAACTCCCTCGCCAGCATCCGCACCAGCATCCTCAGCGGTGCCGGCGACCTGCTCACCGAGTCCGTCGTCGACGAGGCGGTGCGCCCCACCGTCGACGAGGTGCTCTCCCGCGGCCGCCCGGATGTGATCTCCATCGGCTTCGTGCTGTCGTTGTGGACCGGTTCGACCGCCATGGCGACCTTCGTCAACACCATCACCATCGCCTACGGTCAGCGGGACCTGCGATCGGCGGTCCGCAGCCGGCTGGTGGCGCTGGGCCTGTTCATCGCGCAGGTGACCAGCGGCGTGATAATCCTTCCGGCGCTGGTACTCGGCCCGGAGATCATCTCCCACATCCTCGACGCCGAGCGGCACCCGGTCGTCGACCGCCTGCTGACCCTGCTGTTCTGGCCGGTGGTGGGCCTGGTCGCGCTGACCATGCTCACCTCGCTCTACCAACTGTCCCTGCCGGTGCGTCGCCGCTGGTGGCGAGCCCTGCCCGGAGCGTCCCTGGCACTGGTGTGCTGGCTGGTCGGCAGCTACCTGCTTCGGCTGTACCTGGAGTTCGTGTTCAGCCACGAGCTGGTGTACAGCTCGCTCGGTTCGCCGGTGGCGGCGCTGCTGTTCTTCTACATCACCGCCCTGGCCGTCCTGCTCGGCGCCGAGCTCAACGCCGCGCTGGACGAACGCCGCCGGCTCGAGGCCGACCCCGACCCCGACACCGGCCCGGATGCCGACCCGGGCACCGGGTCCGGTCCGTGCGGGCCGTCCGAACCGCCGAGGGCGATCGGACCGACCCTTCCGTAACGATTCAGTAGGTGCAGCCAGCTGGTGCGGCGCCGGCCGCCGGGGCGTCCGCGGCCACCACGGAGGCCGCGAGCGGACGCGTCCAGCCGACGGGCACGGCCGTGCGCGACCCCGTTCCCACGGCAGCCCCACCGGAACCGCCAGCCCCGGAACCACCGGGGACGACCGACAGTGCTCCCGTTGTGCCCTGTTCGGATGTCGAGCCACCGAAGGGCTTCAGAAACGTGGCGAGCGTGGCCGGATCGGGCAGCAGCACGCTCTGCCCCGCCCGGGTGGACGCCACCGCCGGCACCGTCGCGAAGACCACGCCACCGGAGCCGATGGACTGCATCCGCAGCGCCAGCAGGCGCAGATCCGCCAGCGACGTCCCGTCATCGAGGGTGAGCGCCGCGGTCGCCGCGTCCACCACATTGATCATCCGGGACGGGTTGAGCAGCGTGTCACTGGACGAGATCCGCTTGAAGATCACGCCGAGGAACTGCTGCTGGCGGCGAATCCGGTCGAGGTCACTTTCCGGCAGGCCGTAGCGCTGCCGGACGAAGGCGAGCGCTTGGGCGCCGTCCAACCGGTTCTCGCCGACCTGGCCGGAGAAGCCGGAGAAGCGGTCGTGCAGGTTGTCGAAGCCGCGGGCCTTCAACTCGGTCGGGAGCTCCCTGATACAGACGGTGACGCCACCCAGTGCGTCGGTCATGCCCTGAAAGCCAACGAAGTCGATCTGGACGTAGTGGTTGACCCGAATCCCGGTCAGCGTCTCGATCGTCGACACCAGCAGGGACGGCCCGCCGTAGGAGAAGGCCGCGTTCAGCTTGGAGCGCTGCGCCGCGTGGTCGGTGCCGCGGGCGTCGGTGTACGCGGGGATGGTCACCCACAGGTCGCGCGGGAAGGAGATGAGCGTCGTGGAACCGTTCGCGTCCAGATGCGCGAGGATCGTCGTGTCCGAACGCTGACCGTCGGTCTGGCCGAAGGCTCCGTTCGTGCCGGCCCGTGAGTCGGACCCCACCAACAGGATGTTCTGCGTTCCGCCGCCAGCCGCTGACGGACGGTCGGCACCGGAACCAAAGCGCAGCGCCACGTGGCTCACCCGGCCGTCGTAGTGGCGCAGCACCGACCACCCGGCGGTCGCCAACACCAGCACCACCATGGCCATCGCCGCGGCGACAACGGTGACGACGCGGCGCACGCCGTCCAACCGCTGGGCGGGTTCGGCGGCCGGTTCGGGTTCACGCGTTCCGGGCCGGTCGACGACGGGCCGGTCGATCCTGGTCGGCGGGATCGCGCCGGCCTGTCGGCTGTCGGGATACCGGTCGGCGTCGCCGACACGGCCATCCCAGCCGCGCTGGCCAGCGCGGCCGTCCCGGTCGCCGCGCGCATCCGGGTACCGCCGGGTGGGCGGGCCGGCGGCCGGCGGGCGGCGTTGTGGCTGCCGCCCCGCGGGCCAGTTCTCGGCGGGCGGAACCCGGCGGGGGTCACGTCCCGGCGGGGTGCGGGGAGCACGGTCACGCGCCCCGGGATCCCGGGGCGCCCCACCCCTGGGATCGGGCGCACCTCGGCCCGGGCGATCCCCTCGGTCGGGCTCGGGCGGGCCATCCCGATCCGGCCGATGCGGAGGCCAGGTCATGGCTGCGTTTCCTCCCTCGCCCACCGGGCCTGCTCAGCTGAGCCGGTGGCCATCCGTACCGGTGCGGGCGGCGCCGGCACGGGCACCGACCCTCGGTGCTGCGCTCGTTCGGCGGTGCCGGACCACGTACCAAGCGGCAGCGGACGAACGGAACACTCCAGGACACCTTCTCACCGATCCCGCGGCCAGGACACCATGTCCGCTGGGCCCGCCTGTCGCCTGACCGACGCAGGTGTGTCCGCCAGGCCAGATCGGCAACCTCCGGACCATCGCCCACGATCGGGCGGCGCTCTCCCACCACCGGCCCACGGCAACAGGAAGCGCGTATGCGCGGCGATGGGACGATTCGTACCGAAAATGCAGCACCCTGCCATCCGGGCCACGTCGACAGTTCCGACAACTAATATCGAGGACCAGATTTTCGCGGCACACCGGAACATCGTCCGCGCCGGAAGCCCACCCGTCCTCCCCCACCGCGCCCACACCACACCCCACGGACACCAGTCAACAATTGGCGACAGATAGTAACGAGATGAGAGATTGCTCTGATCTCCGACAACCCGCCGCAGGTCCGTGTTCACCAACCCGTGGTCGCCGACCGAATTGTGTGCCCTCGCGAGCCAGGAAGGGCGGCCACCACGATCACCGCGCACGTGAGCAGCCCCACTACCCAGGTAAGAGGAGCACTACCCCGGGAAGCCGCACCGCCCTACCGTTATCCGTATGAGTGGCCAGCCTGACGAAAGCACACCGGCGCAGCGCGGCACGGGGGTACCCGAGGCCGCCCCGACCGGACGTGACGAGAACACCAGCACCGCCAACGGAGCGGATTCGACATCATCTCCTGGCACCGGCCAGCCGGCCGTGGATCGCGATTGGGTGCCCGGCACCGGGCGGGAACCCGGTCAGGTCAGCCACGATGAGGAACCGCATGCGGCGTTCCAGCGATTTATGGCGACCAGCTGGGCCCCCCAGGACAACGCTCTGCCATCCCGCGATGACTGCGCTCCCTACGCGGCGAAACGCCGTGCCTTGTTGGGCACCCGGTTCCCGACGGATGCGCTGGTGGTACCGACCGGCGGCCTGCGCGTCCGGGCAAACGACACGGATTATCCTTTCCGTCCGGGAAGCGACTTCTTCTGGCTGACAGGTTGTCATGAACCGGACGCGGTACTGGTTCTGCTACCGAACGCGGCCGGCGACCACCAGACGACGCTGTATGTCCCCGGCCGGTCGGACCGCTCCAGCTCCGCGTTCTACGCCGATCGCCGTTACGGCGAACTGTGGGTCGGGGCCCGGCCAGGGGTGCGCGAGACCCAGGCGGCGTTGGAGATCGAATGCCGGCCCCTGTCCGAACTCGGCGACGTCCTTGCCCGGCTGGCACCACGAAACACCAGGGTGTTGCGGGGAATCGACCCGCTCGTCGATCGCTCGGTACTGCGCTGGTCGGCGGACGGCTCGTCGGTCGATCGCGATGCCCAGCTCGCCCAGGTGCTTTCCGAGCTTCGTCTGGTCAAGGACGACTTCGAGCTCCTGGCCCTCGACGACGCCGTCGCGGCCACGGTGCGCGGCTTCACCGAGTGCGTGGGAGAAATCGGCCATGCGATGACGCTGCCGAACGGGGAACGCTGGCTGGAGGGCACCTTCTGGCGCCGGGCCCGCGTGGATGGCAACGACGTCGGATACGGCTCGATCGTCGCGTGCGGACATCATGCGACAACGCTGCACTGGGTCCGCGACGACGGGCCGGTGCGGGCCGGTGAACTGGCCCTGCTGGACATGGGGGTGGAGGGACGTTCCCTCTACACCGCCGACGTCACCCGTACGCTGCCGATCACCGGCCGGTTCACGCCCGTGCAGCGGAAGGTCTATGACGTCGTACTACGCGCGCAGCAGGCCGGGATCGAGGCGGTCCGGCCCGGGGCGTCGTTCCTGGATCCGCACCGGGCCGCGATGCGGGTCATCGCCACGGCACTCGAGGACTGGGGGCTGCTGCCGGGCGGGGCGCAGGCGTCGCTGTCCGACGATCCGCAGGCGCCGGGGGCCGGTCTGCACCGGCGATACACCCTGCATTCCACCTCGCACATGCTGGGGCTGGACGTCCATGACTGCGCCCAGGCACGTGATGAGGCCTACCGGGAGGGGACGCTGGCCGCCGGGATGGTGCTCACCGTGGAGCCCGGCCTGTACTTCCAGCCGGACGATCTGACGGTCCCACCCGAGCTGCGTGGCATCGGGGTGCGGATAGAAGACGACATCCTGGTCACCGGCCATGGAAGCCGGAACATGTCGACCGCGCTTCCGCGAACAGCGGAAGCGGTCGAAAACTGGATGGGTCAGCACCTGCCGAACTGACGGAACGAACAGAGCCGGCGACAGCCCGCGTCAACCCACGCGGGCGGCGGCACATTTTCCTGCCACACCGGCCGTTCCTGCCACACCGGTCGAGCCGGTGTGGCAGGAACACACCCTGGAAAACCTGACTGGCAGGTCCAGGGCCAGCGAGGCGCGCGACCCGCGGTCGAATACCGCGGGCGCGACGGGTACTACGAGGTCCACTGCTTCGAGCCTCGACCCGGAAAAGTGGGCAAGGCCGGGATCAGTGAGCCTTGTCGTACGCCTCGACGATGTTGGAGGCGATACGGCCACGGTCACTCACCGTGTATCCGTTGCTGCGCGCCCACTCACGAATGTCAGCGGTGCGGTCGGTTCCACCGGTACGCCGCGAAGCGGTACGCACGCCACGGCGGGTGCCCGCCGCGCGACCGCCGGAACGGCGTGCCGCGGTGACGAACGGAGCCAGGGACTCGCGCAACTTCGTCGCGTTCTTCTCCGACAGGTCGATCTCATACTGCGCACCGTCGAGTCCGAAGCGGACAGTCTCGTCGGCCTCTTCTCCACTGAGATCGTCAATCAACGAGACGATGGTCTTCTGAGCCATGCCACTCTCCTTCAGGTCAGCGAACCGCAGAACTCACGCGTCTAGTATTACCACGAGAACACCAGGAACTGTCACGCGCGGATGGACGGAGTCGCGAACTCGGGCCACCGAACACCAAGACACGGTCTTGCGCTCGGCGGTGTGGCGCTCGGAGTGCGCAACCCAAAGCCGGGCGCCAACGCCGGCCCGATAGGAAGTGATCATGTTCTGCGAATCACACCTTCCGCGCCGAAACGCGGACCGCAAGCGGACAGTTGGGCGACCGTCGACCGCCCGGCGAGCATGCCCGCCGACCTTGGGACACCGATCGTGTTCGTCTACCGACTCCGCGGACGATTGCCAGGCAATCGACGGCCATGAGCCGGTCGGTACTTTGGGGCGCCGGCGCCGGGAGGGGAACCGACCGGTACGAATGCCTTTGGAGATCGGCGCGGTGGATGAGTACGCCTGATTCCGGCGCGGACCCTATGCCTGCGCGCACGGAGGAGTACCCACGGACGTGGGTGTTGGACGCCGCGAACGTGATTGGCGCGGGCGCCGATGGCTGGTGGCGCGACCGGCCAGGTGCCGCCCGGCGGCTGCTGGCCGCCATTTCGGCGTGGATCGACAGCCCGCCCGGCGGGAGCGGATCGCCGCGGGTGCTTCCCACTCGGATCGTCGTTGTTCTGGAGGGCGCGGCCCGCGCCGGCCACCCGGCCGGTCCGGTCGCCCGATCCACCGGCCCGGGCGACGCCAGCACCGGAAGTGACGTGACAGGTAGTGCGGACGTGACGGGTGGTGCGGTGGGGGCCGGCGGGAAATCCCCGACGGCTCCCGTGGCACGGCCGATCCTCGAGGTCGTCCACGCGTCCGGTCACGGGGATGACGCCATCGTGGCCGCCGCCCGCGAGGCCGGCCCGGAGGTCCTGGTGACCACGTCCGACCGTGCCCTCGCCGAGCGGGTGCGGGCGTTCGGCGCCCGGACCCACGGTGCGCGGTGGCTACGCGACACGATCGGCCTGTGAACAGATCAATCAGGACATATCAGGATTCTGACGGCGTCCCGGCGGACAGCGCCCGCGAGTTCACCGGGTATTCGCGATGGCCGGCCGCGGAGCCCTGTACGACGTTCAACGCCGCGGGGAGCACACAAACCCTGGCATCGGTCAGCTGGTGGCCATACGGCCTTGCTGGAGGCCTTTACCGTCATGGGAGCCGACGACTTCGACAGGGGTGCGACCGGGCGGCTTCTGATCACCCGTGGTCAACCGGGCGTCCCGTCATGGTGATACCCGAGACATCGGGGCGGTCCCGCCGCCAGCCGCGCCGGCACCGAGCGGAGGCCACGGCGATTCCCAGCCGGTGACGGCGCGATTCCCGGACGGCGACGGCACCACCGCGAGACGGTGCCGGCCCGGCTTCGGGGTCGCCGCAGGGCGGCTTCGGGGTGGGGACGGAACGGGCCTTCTCGGGATGGGGACCGAGCGGCTCTCAGACGGCGGCGGAGACGGCTCGCCGACGCGACGGTGGGCCAGCCGTCAACCGGGCGGAATAACGCCCGGCGGCCACGGAGACGTCCAGGGGAATGCCGAAGCAGTCCGACAGTCGTGCGGCGGTGAGCACCTCGGCCACCGGCCCGGCGGCCCGGACCTGGCCGCCGCGGACCAGCAGGGCATGCGTGACCCCCACCGGAATCTCCTCGACGTGGTGGCTGACGAGCACCGAGACCGGGGCGGCGGGATCGGCGGCGAAACGGGTCAGCCGGCGCAGCAGCGCCTCCCGGGCGCCGAGGTCGAGCCCGGAGGCCGGCTCGTCCAGCAGAAGCAGTTCGGGATCGGTCATCAGGGACCGGGCGATCAGCACCCGCTTGCGTTCGCCCTCGGACAGCGTGCCGAACCGCCGATCGCGTAGTTCCCGGCAACCGAACTGGGTGAGCAGCGTCGCGGCCCGGTCGAGATCGACCTGGTCGTACTCCTCATCGGCGCGGCCGAGCACCGACCAGCCCGCCGTGACCACCGCGTCGAGCACCCGCTCCTCGCGCGGAGGCGTCTCGACCAGCGCCGGACTCACCACACCGACCCGATAACGCAGGTCGAGCAGGTTCACGGTGCCCAGGCGATGGCCGAACAGCTCCACCGAACCGGCGGTGGGAAACAGCCGCCCGGAGGCGATCTGCAGCAGCGTCGTCTTGCCCGCCCCGTTGGGCCCGAGCACAACCCAACGTTGCCCGGCCGACACCTCCCAGCTCACGTCCCGCAGCAGGAAAGTCCCGTCGCGCACGACGTTGACGTGGTCAAGGCGCAGCACCGCGTCCGACATGACCCTCACGTTACGCGACCCGCTCCACCCCGCGGCGGCAGGTCAGCTCCGACCCCGCCACACCGGCCCGCACTCCCGATCGGACCACCTGCCCGTGCCCGACCGGGCCGCCCAGCCAGGCTGTCAGCCGGGCTGGGCTGTCAGGCCGGGCAGGGCGGGCCGCTCAGCCGGCTGCCGGGTCGACGAGATCGATCTCCGCCCACACCACCTTGCCGTCGGCGATCGGTCGCACGCCATGGCGCACGGCGAGCCGGGAGACCAGGTCAAGCCCGCGTCCGGCCTCGTCGTCGACGGCGGCGAGGCGCCGCCGGGGCAGCCGTCCACCGCCGTCCGCGACCTCGACGACCGCGCGCGACCCGAGCATCCGCAGCCGCACGCTCAGCGGCGGTCGACCGTGGCGAACGGCGTTGCTGGCCAGCTCCGAGAGCACCAGCACGACGACGTCCACAAGCTCCCGGTCGAGCCGGGACTCCTCCAGTGTCAGCCGGGCCTGGGCGCGAACGGCACGTAGCCCGTCCGGACCATCCACGTTGACGTCGAGCAGGGTGGGTCCGGCCACCGGGTCGGCGGCCAGCCGGGCGAACAGCAGCGCCACACCCGGATCGTCCGGCGCCGGCTGGCCACCGCGCCCCAGGCCAGCGCAGGCCGACTCGACCAGCGCGGCCAGCGCTATGTCGGCGCCATCACCCATGCGGGCCAGTACCGCGGCCAGATCCGACACCCCGGCGTCGGCGTCGCGTCCGCCCGCGCGGACCAGTCCGTCGGTGAACAGCGCGAGCAGATAGCCCTGGCCCAGTCGCACGGTGTACTCGGTGGGGTCGGCCGACACCCCGTTCTCGGCGCGAGCCGCGCCCAGCGGCCCACCGACGGCCATGTACAGCCGCGAGACCAGGCCGTCGGGTGCCACGACCAGGGGCGGCGGATGCCCCGCACTGGCCAGCGTCAACACGCCCGTGTCCACCTCGGCGATCGCGTACAGGCAGGTGGCGGACTGCGCGTCCGGCGCGTCGGCGACCACCGCGTGCAGCAGGGCCAGCACCTCGCCTGGAGGAAGATCCAGCCGGGCGCCGGCCCGGGCGGCGGCTCGCAGCTGGCCCATCGTGGCGGTGGCCGCCACGCCCTGGCCACGGGCCTCCCCGATGACCAGCGCGACCCGGCCGGCACCCAGATCGATCACGTCGGACCACTCGCCGCCGGCGTCGCCGTCCCCGCCGCCGGCCAGGTAGCGGGCCGCCACCTGCAACCCGGCGGGGGCGTTCGGGTGACCACCGCGCAGGGTGTCGCGCAGGCGGGCAGCGCCGCCGATCGCGGCCCGGTCACGCTCGAGGCGTTCCAGGGCCACGCCGGCGCGGGCCGCGAGTTCGCCGAGGAAGACCAGGTCATCGTCGGTGTGGGGGGGTTGGGCCGCGGTGCGGGTGAGGGTGATGACCGCCGCGGTCCCCGCCTGCCCCGGCACCGCCAGCGCGACGGTGGTGTGCGCGTCGATCTGGCGCAGCCAGCGGGCCGTGTCGGCCGGCGGCTCCCAGTCGTCGGTGGCGTGGGTGACGATCCGTGCGGTGGCGGTCGCGGCGACCTCCCCCAGCGGGTGGGACGCCACGGCGAGCGCGGCCGTCCAGGCCGCCCGGGCCGCGTCGGCACCGGCGCCGGCGCCGGTCTCCACCAGCAGCGGCACCAGCCTGGGCGGCACGTCCCCCGGGGCGGTCGCCGCGCTCTCGGCGCAGGCCGCACCCCCGACCGGGGCGGCACCGGTTCCACGTGTGTCCGGGCTGGCATCCGCGGTGACCAGGTGGATCGCGCAGACCTCGGCGACCTCGGCGGCGAGCAGCCGTGCGAACGCGCGCAGGACCGTGCGGGCGTCGCCGGCGGCGGACACGGTCGCGGTGGCCCGGGTCAGCAGGTCCAGCCGGTCGTCGGCGGACTGGCGGGCCTCGCGTTCTGCCTGGGCGACATCGAGCGCACCACGTCCGGCCTCGGCGGCCACGGCGAGCCGGTCGTACGCGCCGGCCCGTCCGACCGCCCGGGCGGCGGCGGCCGCGACCGCGTTCAGGTAGGCCCGCTCGGCCGGGGTGAACGTCCGCGATGTCGGGAACCCGAAGGTGACCACGCCGATCGGCGCCCCGTCGGCGGGGACCAGCGGCAGCAGCGCCCAGGCCTGCTCACCGGTGGCCGCGACCGAGTCGGCCAGCCCGGACACGGGCCAGCGCTCGAGTAGTTCCTGCTGGTCGGACAGGAACAGCGCCCGGCCGCCGCGGACCACCTCGGCGATGGGATGCACCGCGCCCAGCGCGACGTCCGGCCACGACCAGGCCCGGCTGCCACCGCCGGGTGGACGCAGAAAGCGCAGTTCGTCGTGGTCCGCGTCGATCAGGGCGACGCCACGCGCCTGCGCCTGCACGGCCTGGCCGCCGGCGTCGAGGATGGCGGTGACCACCTCGTCGACGGTGTCGGCACCGGCCAGCGCGACCGCGAACCGGCTGCCGGCCTCGAGGCGATCGTCGGTAGCCGCCACCTGCCGCGCGGCCTCGTCGGCCAGCCGCTGCGTCGCCGCCGCCTGATCTTCGGCGGTCTGCACCCGTTGGCTGGCCGCGGCCGTCTGGTCGGCGGCCTGCTCGGCCTGGCGTTCCGCGGCCACCGCACGGGATTCGGCGGTCCGCGCCCGTTCGTCGGACTGTTCGGCCCGCAGATCGGCGGCCTCCGCGCGACCGACCGCCGCCTCGGCGCGCTCGTCGGCGGCCTGCGCCCGCGTCTGCGCCTCCTGCACCCGCTGGTCGGCCGAACTCGCCTGTTCGACGGCGGATCCGGCCTGCTCCTGGGCCGCGGCGAGCTGTGCCGCCGTCTCCTGGGCCTGGCGCCGCACGGTCTCCAGCTGCCGTTGCGCCTCGTCCACCTGTTCCTGGCTGGACGTCGCCTGCTCCTCGGCGATGCTCGCCCGCTGCTCGGCCGCGTCGACCCGCTGCTCGGCGGTGTCCGCCCGCTGCTCGGCGGTGTCGGCCCGCTGCTCGGCGGCATCGGCCCGGCTCTCAGCCGCGTCCGCCCGGCTTTCGGCCGTCTGTGCCCGCCCGAGTGCCGCCTCGGCCTGCTGGCTGGCCTCGGCGCGGCTGGCCTCGGCGGCCCGCGTCGCGCTGAGATCACGCACCAGCCCCAGCCATTCGACCGGACGGCTCTCACCCAGGGCCACCGGCAGCACCCGCGCCAGCATCGTGGGCGCCGGAGCCGACGGTGTCGGCCCGCCCGTGGACGCGGCGCCATCAGCGCCGCCCGTGCCACCTGTGCCGCCCGCGGCGGAGTCGTCCGGCCGTACCGGGGCGGGTGCCAGCCGGAACTCGGCCTCGAACGGGGCGCCCTGCTCGAGTGCGCGCTGCCAGCGGCGGGCGACCTCGTCACGGTCGTCGGGATGCACACCCGCGAGCCATCCGGTACCGGCGAGTTCGCCCGGATGCTGGCCGGTCACCGACCGCCAGGCGGGCAGATCCACGTCGAGGCCGCTCTGGGCGGTCGCGTGGAACACATCGCCCCCGCCGGATTCGGCCACCGCCCGGTAGCGGGCCTCGGCCTGCCCACGGTCATGCTCGGCCGCCCGCACACCGGTCACGTCCACCGCGACGAAGGCGAGCCCGACCGGGCCGAGCTGCGGATCGCTCACCGGGAACCAGCTGGCCGACCAGGTCCGCGTCGGCGCGCCCGCCCCACCGGCGACACCCACCTCCAGGTCGATCACCGCCTCGCCGCTGCGCAGTGCCCCGGCGACCAGCGCGTCGAGTTCCTGGCCGGTGTCACCGAGCACCTCGCTGACGGTGCGTCCCAGATGCTCCCGGGCCGGACGGCGATCGAGGCGGGCCAGGCTGTCGTTGACCCGAACGAACCGGCCGGCCCGGTCCAGCAGCGCGAGCCCGACCGAGGCCCGGGCGAACAGGACGTCGAGCAGCGCGTACGCGGCGATGGCCGGGTCCACCGCGCCGGCGCCGCTGGCCGCCGCCGTCCCCCGCCCCGGACCGCTCCCACCGGCACCACCCACACCACCGACAGCGCCCACCGCCTGCCCACCAGCACCGAGGTCACCGCCGCCGAGGAGGTCAGCGCCGTCTCGCGACACCATCGGCCATCCCGGCGGCAGGACGGGCACATCCCGACCGCCGGCGCGGCCGGGCCCGGTGGGCGACGAGGCGGCCGACGAGGAGGAGGCGGCCGCCGCCGCTGACGCCGCGGCGGAGATCGAGGGCGCCGCCACCGGATCCGGCTCGGGGTTACCCACGGGCACCCGTCCGATCGACCCCGGACCGGGTCCCCCGGACCCGATCACATCCATGGCCCGAACCGGCCATCCGGGCTCGCGGTGGGGACCCCCGAATGCTCCGGAAGCCGGCCAGACGGGGGGCTGCTCGGAGTGCGGCGACGTCATGGGAGACGATTGTGGCCGGTGTGACCATGTTGTGCAGAACCGCCCCAGGTCGGCGCCGGTCCGGCGGCGGGCGGCAGCGCCTCGGGCACGGGGCGCCGCGGGTTGACGGTGGGCGCCGCGCCCTCCTCGACCGGCAGGGCCGGCGTCCAGAAACGACGTGGCCCGACGTCTGCCCGGGGTACCGACGGCCCGATGACGATCTCGGTGGACAGCACGGTCAGCCCCACCGTCGACACGACGACCGGATCGAGCGTGAGACTGACCACGTCGGGCAGATCGTCGGCCAGCCGCCCCACCCGCAGGAGCAGATCCTCGAGCGCCGCGACGTCCAACGGCTGCGCGCCGTGATAGCCGAGCAGTAGTGGTGCGGCCCGCACCGTGCGGACCAGTTCGGCGGCGTCCACGTCGGTCAGCGGCAGGATGTGATGCGCACGGTCACCGAGCAGATCGGTGGCGGGACCGGACAGACCGAAGGACACCAGCGGTCCGTAACGGGGATGTTCCTCCGAGCCGACGACGACCGGCACCCCCGCCGGCGCCATCGGCTGCACGGCCAGCGGCGACCCCGGGCCGAGCTGGGCCCGCAGCGACTCCCAGGCACCACGCACGGCGGCCGCGTCGGCCAGGTCCAGGCGCTGGCCGCGCAGGTCGGGCCGGTGGCGGTAGGGCTGGGCCAGCGACTTGAGCACCACCGGGTACCCGAGCGCGTCGGCGGCCGCCACCGCCTCCGTCGCCGAGGTGACCACCGGCGCCGCGAGCACCGTGATGCCGTAGAGGGCGAGCAGCGCCGCGGCCCGCTCGTTGGAGAGTCGCCGGGACGCGCCGGGCTCACCGACCGGCGCGGCGACCTCGGGCGCGGCGAGCACGGCCCGGACGTCCTCGGCGCGTGTCGGCAGGCCGGGCAGGGTCGGCACGACACCCCCGGGCCGGGACCGCCACTCGGCGTAGCCGACGACGCGGCGTAGCGCCGCCACCGCCGCCTCCGGGGACGGGTAGGCGGGGACACCGGTCAGGCTCTCCGGGAGCGCGACCCCGCGCATCGCGGCCAGCACCGGCACCTCGATCCGCCCGACCGCCCGGGCCAGTCCGTCCAGGGCCGAGGTGGGTGAGGCGACGGGAAGCTGCACCACCGCCACGATCAGCGCGTCGGCCCGACCCGCGGCGTCGACCAGAGCGGCGGCGAACATCGCCGGGTCGCCGTCGGCGGGCAGCAGCACCTCCTCGGCGTGCAGGCCCGCGGCACCCGCGGCCCGTGCGGTCAGGCGCACCAGGGCCCGTGAGTCCCCGACGACACACACCCGCCGACCGGCAGGCAGCGGCTGCGCGGTCACCAGCAGGGCGACGTCGAAGGCCTGGGAGAGCCGGTCGACGCCGATCACACCGGCCTGGCGCAACAGGGCGTCGTCGAGCACGGAACGTCCCGAGTAGACCGTCACCACCGGCTTGCGCCGGCCCACCCGGCGGGCGAGGCGGACGAACTTGCGCGGGTTGCCGAACGTCTCCAGGTGCATGATCACCGCGTTGGTGGCGTCGTCCTCCTCCCAGTACTGGAGCAGGTCGTTGCCGCTGACGTCACCGCGGTCACCGGCGGAGACGAAGCCGGAGAGCCCCACCCCGCGTGCCGCCGCGGTCTCGATGATCGCCCCGCCGAACGGACCGGACTGCGCGTAGCAGCCGATCCGACCGGCCGGCGGCATCCACGGGACCATGCTCGCGTTCAGGCCGGCGCGCGGGTTCTGCACACCCATGCTCGCCGGCCCCACCACCCGCATGCCATCGGCGCGCGCCTCGGCGACGAGCATCTCGTCGGCGGCGTCGTCGCGCTGGTCGGTGATCACCACGATGCCCCAGACGCCGGCCAGCCCGCAGGCCGCGACGACGCCGGGCACCGCCCCCGGCGGCACGCACACCACGGCCAGGTCCACCGGCCTGGGCACGTCGGCGATGCTCGCGAAGGCCCGGATGGAGGCGACCGAGGTTCCGGCGGCCGCGGCGGCGGGGTTGACCGGGTACACCGGGCCGTCGAAGCCGCCGGCGAGCAGATGGCGCAGCACCGCGTTGCCGACCGATCCGGTGGAACGGCCCGCCCCGAGCACGGCGATCGCCCGTGGATGCAACAGCCGGCGGATGGAGGCCGCCTCCGCCCGGTGCTCGCGGGCCCGCATCACGTCGACGGACCGTTCGGTCGGCGTGATCTCGAACGACAGCCGCACCGCGCCGTAGTCGAACGTCCGCGCCACCGTGTAGCCGGCTTCGATGAACACCCGGATCATCTGCCGGTTCTCGCTGAGCACGTCCGCGTCGAACCGGCGCACCCCGCGGTCACGCGCGGCGGCCGCCAGGTGCTCGAGCAGGATCGACCCGAACCCACGGCCCTGCTGGTCGTCCTGGACCAGGAACGCGATCTCGGCCTCACCCGGCCCGGACGCCGCCCCCTCCCAGTGCGCGAGTGCGACCAGATCGTCGCCGATCATCGCGACGAGGGCGCCGCGACGACGCTGGTCGACCACGGTCATCCGGTGGATGTCCTCGTCGGTCAGGGATCGGCGGGCGGCGAAGTAGCGGTAGTAGATCGTCTGCGGGGAGAGTCTGGTCCAGAACGCCCGTAGCAGCGGCCCGTCCGAGGGCAGGATCGGCCGGATGTGCGCCGTCCCGCCGTCGGTCAGGATGACGTCGGCTTCCCATTCGGCCGGGTAGACCACCGGCGGTACGGGGTCGCTCACCGGTCGCGCGACGGGTCGAGGCCGTGCAGCGGCAGCACCTCGAGGCGGGTCCGGGCGACCGCCCGGTCCAGCGGGCTGTCCGGGTCGCCGTCACCGGCGTCCCAGGGCCGGTAACGTACGCTCGCGCCGTCCCCGAGGGTGCGCGGCATGCCGTTGACGGAGCCGACCGACTCGAGGCCGGTAGCCGCCCGGACCCGTTCCGGCGCGGCGGCGCGCCACTGCATCGGGAGCACCTCGTTGGGTTCGAGCGGATGGTGCGCGGCGATCGCGAGCAGCTGCGTCCAGGCCCGGGGCACCACCGCGTCCAGCGCGTACCCGCCGCCGCCGCAGGCCAGCCAGCGGCCCTCGCACAGATCATGGGCCAGCGTGTGCAGCGCCTCGTAGGAGGCACGCTGCCCGTCCACCGACAGCTCCAGATCGGCCAACGGATCGAGGCTGTGGGTGTCACAGCCATGCTGGGTGACGAGCACCTGCGGCCGGAACGCGCGCAGCAGCACCGGCACGACCCCGGAGAACGCGCGCAGCCAGCCCGCGTCGCGGGTGCCCGCCGGCAGCGCGACGTTCACGGCGCTGCCCGCCGCCTGCGGCCCACCGGACTCCTCGGGGAATCCGGTGCCGGGGAACAGGGTGTGCCCCGACTGGTGCAGCGAGATCGTGAGCACCCGCGGGTCGTCGTAGAACGCGGCCTGCACACCATCGCCGTGGTGGACGTCGATGTCGACGTAGGCGACCCGGTCGACGCCGGCCGACAGCAGCCAGGCGATCGCGACCGCCGGATCGTTGTAGACGCAGAAGCCGCTGGCCGCCCCGGGCATCGCGTGGTGCAGCCCACCGGCGATGGCGACCGCGTGCCGCGGCGGGCCACCCCACACCGCCCGGGCGGCGTCGAGCGTCCCACCGGTGATCAGCGCCGCGGCCTCGTGCATCCGGGCGAACACCGGATTGTCACTGCCGCCCAGCCCGAAACGGGCGGCGAGGCGGGCGTGCACCGGCTCGGGGGCGACCCGCACCGCGGCGACATAAGCCGGATCATGGACGAGTTCGAGCAGGTCGTCGGGTGCGAGGCTGGGGGCGGCCACCTGCACCCCGGCAGCGTCGAGCACACCCAGCTGCCCGGCCAGATCCATGGTCAGGCCCAGTCGCACCGGGTGCAGCGGATGCTGCGGCCCGAAGTCGTAGCGGGCCATCGCGGGATCCCAGGCCAGCAGCGTCGGCACCATCACGCCTCGACGGTAGCCCCAACGGGCGTTGTCGGGCAGCCGCACGCGGACGGTGCGGGCCGTCGGTGCGGCCGGCGAGGGCGGCGGGCGAGGTGGGTCGGGGGCGCGCACGCCGGCCGCCTCGCCGTGCGCCCGACGGAAATACCCTAGGGTCATTGCCCGTGGCAGCTGACGGATCAGTACCGCTCACAGCGACGGCCGACGGGGAGGCCCACCAGCCCGACGCCCCGTCCCGGACACCACTGGGCGCACCGCTGTGGCGTCCCTCCCCCGAACGGGCCAGGCAGGCGGTGGTGACGCACTACCGGGACTGGCTCGCACAGGAACGCGGGGTCGTCCTCGACGACGACGCCGCCCTGTGGCGATGGTCCGTCGACGAACTCGGCGCCTTCTGGGAGTCGATCTGGGAGTTCTGCGCCGCCGTCGGTGACCGCGGCCCGGGTCCGGCACTGGCCGACCCCGCGATGCCCGGCGCCAGCTGGTTCCCGGGCGCTCGGGTGAACTACGCCGAGAACGCGCTGACCCGCCGTGGCCCGGCCGCCGCCCTCATCGGCGTGCGCGAGGACGGCGCCACCGCCGTCGTGTCCTGGGACGAACTGCGCCGCCAGGTCGCCCGCGCCGCCGCGGGGCTACGCGCCCTGGGCGTCACCGAGGGCGACCGGGTCGGCGCGGTGCTGCCGAACACCGTCTACGCCGCGGTCGCGATGCTGGCCACGGCGAGTATCGGCGCGGTGTGGGCGTCCTGCTCCCCCGAACTCGGCCCGACGGCGCTGGCCGCCCGCCTGGCCCAGATCTCGCCCACGGTGCTGGTGGGCGTCGACGGTTACAGCCACCGCGGCCGCGCCTACGACACGGTGGGGGCGTTGGCCGCCGTCGCCGCGGAGCTGCCGGACCTCGCCGCGACGGTGATCGTGCCCTACCTGGCACCCGACGCCTACACCCGCGCCCGGGAGGCCGGTGTGGCGAACCTGCTCACCTGGGACGAACTGCTCGCCACCGACCCCGGCGAGCTCACCTTCACCCGCGTCGCCTTCGACACCCCCCTGTGGATCCTGTTCTCCTCGGGTACCACCGGCCCGCCCAAGGCCCTCGTCCACGGGCATGGCGGCATCCTGCTCGAACATCTCAAGGTCCTCGCCCTGCACCTGGACGTCGGCCCGGACGACCGCTACTGCTGGTTCACCACGACCGGCTGGATGATGTGGAACTTCCTCATCTCCGGTCTGCTGGTCGGCGCCACCGTGGTGCTCTACGACGGCGCGCCGGGCTATCCGACGCTCGGCACCCAGTTCGGGCTCGCCGAGGCGCTGGAGCTCACCGTGCTCGGCACCTCCGCCGCCTATCTGCACGCCTGCCGGGACGCCGGGCTGGTACCCGGCCAGAACGCGGACCTCTCCCTGCTGCGCACGATCGGGTCGACCGGCTCGCCGCTGTCGCCGTCGGGCTACGCGTGGGTGTACGACGCGGTGCGCGCGGACGTGCTGCTGTCCTCGATCAGCGGCGGCACCGACG
Organism: Frankia umida; assembly: GCF_023242945.1. Classification (NCBI taxonomy): domain Bacteria; kingdom Bacillati; phylum Actinomycetota; class Actinomycetes; order Frankiales; family Frankiaceae; genus Frankia; species Frankia umida. The sequence continues at coordinate 183,243 of NZ_JALKFT010000008.1, read as the reverse complement.
TGTGCACGGCGCTGCTGGCCGGCCTGCCCACCCAGCCGGTGCTCGCCGGGGAGATCAGCGGCCGGGCGCTGGGCTGCGCCGCCGCGGCCTTCGACGCCGCGGGCACACCGCTGGTCGACGAGGTCGGCGAGCTCGTGGTGACCGCGCCGATGCCGTCGATGCCGGTGGCCCTGTGGGATGATCCGGATGGCGACCGGCTGCGGGAGACCTACTACGCCACCTATCCCGGGGTCTGGCGGCACGGCGACTGGGTCCGCTTCACCGCCACCGGTGGGGCCGTCATCGAGGGGCGTTCGGACGCGACGCTGAACCGGCACGGGATCCGGATCGGCGCCGCGGAGCTCTACGAGGTCGTCGAAGCCCTCCCCGAAGTGATCGACAGTGTCGCCGTGGACGTCTCGGACGCCGCGGATGACGCCGGGCTCCTGCTGTTCGTGGTGCTCGCCGAACCCGGGCTGACCGAGCGGACCGCCGAGCGGATTCGCACGGCGCTACGCACCGAACTGAGCCCCCGACACGTGCCCGACGAGATCATCGAGATCGGCGCCGTGCCACGCACCCACACCGCCAAGAAACTCGAGGTTCCGCTCAAACGGCTGCTCACCGGCGTGCCGCTGGCCGATGTGGTCAGCCTGGACGCGGTGGCCAACCCACAGGCGCTGGTGGCGTTCGCGTCGGCGGCCGCCGCCCGCCGACGGGGCGTCCGGCCGGCTCCCCCGCGGTAGCCGGCCGGGCGGCAGACAAAAAGCCGGATCTTCGCTGCTGATCAGCGAAGATCCGGCTGCCATCGGTCTCCCGGCGCCGCGGTCACCCTCCACCGCGGTTTCGGGCGGGTGCCACCCGAGACCTCGAACGCGTGCCCGCCACAGGGCGGGGATCACCTCGACCGCCGGCGGGGGGTGGCGCCGGCGGTCGGCGATCAGTCGAGGAACTCGCGCAGCCGGCCGGCGACCGCGGGCTTACGCAGCTCGCGCAGCGTGTCCCGCTCGATCTGGCGAATGCGCTCACGGGTCAGCCCCAGGCGGTTCCCCACCTCGGCCAGGGTGTGCTGCTTGCCGTCGGCCAGACCGAACCGCAGGCGCATCACCTCCCGCTCCCGCGGGTTGAGCCCACCGAGCACGTTGTCGATCTCGTCCTGCATGGCGCCGTAGGAGGCGGCGTCGGCCGGCGAGGTCGCGTCCGAGTCCTCGATGAAGTCACCGAGCACGGAGTCGCCGTCGTCACCGACGGACGTCTCCAGGCTGACCGTGTCCTGCGCGTAGCGGCGCAGTTCGACGACCTGCTCGATCGGCATGTCGAGCTCGAGCGCGAGCTCCTCGTCGGTCGGTTCGCGACCAAGTGTGGAGACGAGCTGGCGCTGCAGCCGGGTGATCTTGTTGATCTGCTCGACCACGTGGACCGGGATGCGGATCGTGCGGGCCTGGTCGGCCAGCGCGCGGCCGATGGCCTGGCGGATCCACCAGGTCGCGTAGGTCGAGAACTTGTAGCCCTTGGCGTAGTCGAACTTCTCCACCGCGCGGATGAGGCCGAGGTTGCCCTCCTGGACCAGGTCCAGCAGGGTCATCCCGCGACCGCTGTACTTCTTCGCGACGGAGACGACCAGGCGCAGGTTCGCCGAGACGAGCTGCTGCTTGGCAGCGTGCCCGTCCTTGACAAGCAGGGCCAGATCCCGGCGGAGATCCGCGGGGAGCTCGGGAACGGCCTCCAGCTTGTGCTCGGCGAACAGGCCGGCCTCGACCCGCTTGGAGAGCTCTACTTCCTGAGCGGCGTTGAGCAGCGGCACCTTGCCGATCTCGCGCAGGTACATGCGCACGAGATCCGCGGTGCCGGCGTGCTCGGCGGTGGCGCGGGTGGCGGCGGTGACTTCGTCGGCCGCTTCGCCGTCCTCCTCCTCGAGGAGTTCGACGCCAGCCGCGTTCAGCCGCGCGATGAGCGCCGGGAGCAGCTCGAGGCCGATGTCGGCGGCCTCGAGGGCGTCCCTCAGCTCGGAACGACTGATCTCGCCGGCCTCGCGACCGCGCGCGATGACATCGGCGACCGCGCTCACGTCAAGCTCGTCGATGTCATCGGACACGGCCGCCAGAGAGCGGCTGGTAGAGGTACGGGCAGAGGTGGCGGACCGGCGAGTACGCCGCGGGCTACGCGGGCGGTTCTCGTCGGTACGCTCGGCAAGGTCCAGGGCAGGCAGCGTCATCAGTGGCAAATCCGATGGTCGGTGCGGGTGGGACGTCTGTTTCCGTGCACAAGGGAGGCAACGAACGATGCTGCGGAACCATTCCCTGTGCAGGGCGCACCCGGACATCAGCGATCGCCGGGCCTACCGGCAGTGTAGACCCTGGCCTTCGAGACGCTGAACCCGCTGTCGCGAAGACTACCTGTCAGATCCCCTCGTGTGGCGTGTTCAGCGAACTATCTTGACCGTCTTGCGTGCCCGGACCCCCGTCGCGACCCCACATCTTCAACGAAGAGTAGTCCCATAATTACGGATGGCGAGAAATTTACGGCGACTGCCGCGCGCGCCACATTTCCGGTTCGCTACCGCCATCGAGCCGCTCCGGCGCGTGCGCCCCACCACAAGGTGCCGACAACTCCCCCGGACGGCGACCCCCACCCGGGCGCGCCCTCGCACCGTCCCAAAACTGTCCCGCCGCTGTCCCGGTGTCGTCCCGCGACCGTCTGGTCTCAGCATGTCGTCGGCGTGTCGGCGGCGCCACCCGAACCGGCCACGGTCCGCACCCGCCCAGGTAATGCGGGCCACACCCGGGGCGGCCTACCAAGGTGCACAGGGTGTGACGGCTACTCTCACACGATGGTTGCACCCAGCCTCCCGGCAGAGCTGGCGGCGCTACGCGAGACCGCGGTCTCGGTGCTGCGCGGCAACGACCTCGGCGACGTGACCCGGCCATCGCCGACGTTGTATCCGCACCAGTGGCTCTGGGACTCGTGTTTCATCGCGATCGGGCTGCGCCATCTCGACCCCGACCGGGCCGCGGCCGAGATCCTGTCGCTGCTGCGCGGCCAGTGGCCCAGCGGCATGATCCCCCACGTGATCTTCGCCGAGACCACGGACTTCTACCACGCCGGCCCGCAGCGCTGGCGCTGCGACCGGGTGACGACGACGGCCGGCGGCATGCAGAGCACCGGCGTCACCCAGCCACCGATGATCGCCGAGGCGGCGGTGCGGGTGGGCGAGGTGATGACCGGCTCCCAGCGGGCCGCGTTCTACCGCGCGCTCTACCCGGGGCTGCTGCGCTTTCACCAGTGGCTTTACGACGAGCGCGACCCGGACGACGACGGGTTGGTGGCGCTTGTGCACTCCTGGGAGTCGGGGATGGACAACACCCCGACCTGGATGGAGATCACCCGCCCGGCCGCACCACTGGGGGTCCGGGTACTGCGCCGCGTCAACGGCGACGACGCGCTCGACGCGCTGCGCCGCGATTCCAAGGAGGTCCCCCCGGACGAACGGCTGACCTCCGGCGACCTGTTCACGCTCTACCGGATCGTGCGCGAGCTGCGCCGATCCCACTACAACTTCCGCGAGATCCGGCGCACCATCGTCCCACTGGTACAGGACGTGGCGTTCAACGCGATCCTGGTCCGGGCGAACGAGCATCTGGCGACGATCGCGGCGGAGATCGGCGAGGTCATCCCGCCCCGGCTGCGCCGCTCGATCCGCCGTTCCCGCGAGGCCATCAGCCAACTGGCCGTGGACGGGCTTTACTACAGCCGCGACTTTCGCACCCACACACTGTTGCGGCACGAGACGATCGCCGGCCTGCTACCGCTGTACGCCGGGGTCGTTCCCGACGACCGGGTCGACGCGATGGTCAAGATGATCAGCTCGCCTCGGTACTGGTCGCGGTTCGGTGTGGCCAGCGTCCCGGTGGACGACCCGGCCTTCCTGCCTCGCTGCTACTGGCAGGGCCCGGTCTGGGTGAACATGAACTGGCTGATCGCCGACGGCCTGGAGCGTTACGGCCGCCTCGACGCCGCCGACGACCTGCGCCGCAACACCGTCGACGTGATCGCCGCGTCCGGTGCCATGTACGAGTACTACTCCCCCCTGGACGGCTCCGGCGCCGGCAGCAACCGCTTCTCCTGGACCGCCGCCCTGCTCATCGACCTGCTCGCCACCCAGCGCTGACTCGCCCACCCGCAGGTCTGAGCGTTTTTCTACAGGTCGGCCCCGCCGAGTCACTGCTGCGACCCGGCGGCGCGACGGCCCGGACATGACGCTGGTCGGCCGTCAGGATCGGCTGCCCGGGGACAGGCCCCGGGCAGCCGCGCGAGGACAGGCAGCGCTCAGCTGCAGCCGCTGGTGGAGCCGCACTGCTCGCAGACGTAGCAACTGCCGGCCGGGCGCATCGTCACACCGCAGGTGAAGCACAGCGGGGCGTCGACGACCGTCTGGGCGATCAGCGACTCACCGGGCGAAGCGAGACGCAGTTCCCGGGCCACGTACTCCGGCCCGTGCCCGTTCGCGTGCGCCACCCCGTTGCTGTGCGCGGTCGGGGTGGTCGGGGTGGTGGACGGAGCCTCGGTCACGATTTCCGGTGCCACCGCGGTCGGGGCCTCGTCGACGGGAGCGGCCGGGACGACGGAGGCGCCGTACTGGCCGGCGACGGCACGGGTGCGCTCGGCGGCGGTGGAGATGCCGAGCTCGGCGCGATGGTCGGCGTCGAGGTAGTCCAGGGCCAGGCGACGGAACAGGTAGTCCATGATCGACTGGGCGATCCGGACGTCCGGGTCGTCGGTCATGCCGGCGGGCTCGAAGCGCATGTTGATGAACTTGCTGACGTAGGCCTCGAGTGGCACGCCGTACTGCAGGCCGATGGAGATCGCGATGGCGAACGCGTCCATCACACCGGCCAGTGTGGAGCCCTGCTTCGACATCTTGATGAAGACCTCGCCGAGGCCGTCGTCCGGGTAGGAGCCTGCGGTCAGGTAGCCCTCGGCGCCACCGACGGCGAACGACACCGTCTGGGACGGGCGGGTCTTCGGCAGGCGGCGGCGCACCGGCCGGTACTCGACGTCGGCCGCGAGGGCGACGGGTGCCGCCTGCACGGCGCCCGCACCGGTCCCGGACGCGGCGGCGCTGGCGCTGGCGGCGGCCGCGTCCCGCCTGGCGCCCCTGACGTCCGTCAACGGCTGGCCGACCTTGCAGTTGTCACGGTAGATGGCCAGGGCCTTGAGGCCAAGCCGCCAGCCGGCGAGGTAGATCTCCTCGACCTCCTCGACGGTGGCCGTCGAGGGCATGTTCACCGTCTTGGAGATCGCACCGGACAGGAACGGCTGCACCGCGGCCATCATCCGGACATGCCCCATCGGGGAGATCGCCCGCTCGCCGATCGCGCAGTCGAACACCTCGTAGTGCTCCTGGCGCAGACCCGGGGCGTCGACGACGTGCCCGTGCTCGGCGATGAACTCGACAATCGCCTCGATGGTCTCCTCGGTGTATCCCAGGGCGCGCAGCGCCGCCGGCACCGTCTGGTTGACGATGCGCATGCTGGCACCGCCGACCAGCTTCTTCATCTTGACCAGGGCGAGGTCCGGCTCGATACCGGTGGTGTCGCAGTCCATCGCGAGACCGATGGTGCCGGTCGGGGCGAGCAGGCTGACCTGGGCATTGCGCCAACCGTGCTTGTCACCGACGGACTGTGCCTTCGCCCACTCCCTCGACGCGGCGGCCAGCACGCGGGTGTCCTCACCGTGCGCGGCGCGGACGGTGTCACTCGCGGCGGCGTGCTTGCGCACGACCCGACGGTGCGCGTCGGCGTTGCGGGCGAACCCGTCGTAGGCGCCGACGATGGCGGCGAGCTCGGCGGAACGGCGGTAGGCGGTGGCGCTCATCAGCGAGGTGATCCCCGCGGCGAGCGCCCGTCCGCCGTCGGAGTCGTACGCCCGGGCGCTGGCCATAAGCAGCGCGCCCAGGTTCGCGTAGCCGATACCGAGCTGCCGGTAGGCACGGGTGACCGTGGTGATCTCGGGCGTCGGGAAGTCCGCGAAGCAGATCGAGATGTCCATCGCGGTGATGATCAGTTCGACGGCGGCGACGAACGCGTCGGCGTCGAACGTCCGGTCCGGGCGCAGGAACTTCAGCAGGTTCAGCGACGCCAGGTTGCAGCTGGAGTTGTCCAGGTGGACGTACTCGCTGCACGGGTTGGACGCGCTGATCCGGCCCGTCTCCGGGCAGGTGTGCCAGTCGTTGATGGTGCCGTCGTACTGGATGCCCGGGTCGGCGCAGCCCCAGGCCGCGTCGGCGATCGTGCGGAACAGCTTCCTCGCGTCGATCGTCTCGATCGTGCGGCCGTCCAGCCGGGCGCGCAGGGCGAAGTCCTGACCGTCGACGACGGCGTTCATGAACTCGTCGGTGACCCGCACCGAGTTGTTGGCGTTCTGGTACTGCACCGAGGCGATGTCGCGCCCACCGAGGTCCATGTCGAAGCCGGCGTCGCGCAGCGCCCGGATCTTGTCCTCTTCCCGGGCCTTCGTCTCGACGAACTCGACGATGTCCGGATGGTCGACGTCCAGCACGACCATCTTGGCGGCCCGCCGGGTCGCCCCACCCGACTTGATCGTCCCGGCCGACGCGTCGGCGCCCCGCATGAAGCTCACCGGCCCGGACGCGGTGCCCCCCGAGGAAAGCAGCTCCTTCGACGAGCGAATCCGCGACAGGTTCAGCCCCGCCCCCGACCCTCCCTTGAAGATCAGGCCTTCTTCCCGATACCAGTTGAGAATCGACTCCATCGTGTCATCGACCGAAAGAATGAAACAGGCCGACACCTGCTGTGGTGCCGAGGTGCCGACGTTGAACCAGACCGGCGAGTTGAAGCTGAAGACCTGGTGGAGCAGCATCCAGGCCAGTTCGTGCTCGAAGATCTCGGCGTCGGCGTCACTGGCGAAGTAGCCGTGCTCCCGTCCGGCGGCGGTGTAGGTGAGCACGACCCGGTCGATGAGCTGGCGCAACGAGGACTCCCGGACCGGCGTGCCGATCGCGCCGCGGAAGTACTTGCTTGTCACGATGTTGGAGGCGTTGACCGACCAGAAGTCGGGAAACTCCACCCCGCGCTGCTCGAAGTTGACCGAGCCGTCCCGCCAGTTGGTCATGACGACGTCCCGGGACTCCCAGGTGACCTCGTCGTACGGATGGACCCCGGCGGTCGTCCGCGAACGGCGGATCCTCAGCCCGGACGGCCTGGCCGCCGCCTTGCTCGCCTTCGTGCCGCGGCTTTCGGTCATGACGCTCCTCGTGGTGTTCTTGTGCTCGTCGGCGCACTGCTTTTCGGCGCGGGCCGGCTCGCCATGACGCGGCGGCCGCGCTGTGTCTGAGATGCCCGCGCACCACCGACCGCGGCGGCTACTCGGCCGGCATCCCCGGACGGGCGGGCCGTAGCGGCATGGCGAATCGGGGCATACGGGATAAATCCACGTCGGCGGGGTCAGGTCGTCCCAGAACTCACCGGGGCGGACCGGCGTGGCGAGGTCGTGCTTCCAGAACTCGAGGTACGAGCGATGCGGGCCGCGGCGCGGTCAGCCGTGCTCGGCCGCGACCTCGATCAGGGGACCGGGCGCCCGCGCGCCGCCGCCCGGCGGGCCGGCGCCGTTCGGGCCGGTGCCATGGAGCGCGGAACGGGACGAGCCCACGCCGAACGGACCCTCGCCCGCCGGCTCGGCGGGACTGGCCGGGTGGGCGGCCTCGCGGCGGGAGGTGGATGTCTCCGCCCGCAACGCCGAGATCGCGTTCTCGAAGTCGGTGAGCGACTCGAAGGCGAGATACACCGACGCGAACCGCAGGTAAGCCACCTCGTCGAGCTCCCGCAGCGGGCCGAGAATCGCCCGGCCGATCGCCTCGGCGGGAACCTCCGCGGAGCCCGCGGAGCGCACCGCGTCCTCCACGCGCTGCGCGAGCAGGGCGAGATCGTCATCGCGCACCGGTCGGCCCTGGCAGGCCTTGCGCACGCCGGCGACCACCTTCGCCCGGCTGAACGGCTCAGCCACCCCGCTGCGCTTGACCACCCGCAGCGAGGCCTCCTCCATCGTCGTGAACCGACGCCCGCACGACAGGCAGGAACGCCGCCGGCGGATCGCCGAGCCTTCTTCGGCCTCCCGACTGTCGACGACGCGACTGTCCGGATGCCGGCAGAACGGGCACCGCACGCGTTGACGCCTCCTCAGCCCGGACCGGCACGACCACCCTCGACGCCACCCTCGACGCACCAGATGTTGTGCCCAACCCTAGCGCACCACACCATGACTGGGGCAACAACCCCCCGCAGTGCCACGCTGGGACACCCGTGCGCGGATGGTCCGCAACCGTCCGCGAGCACCGCCGCGCCGGCCGGGACCGTGGGATACCGGCAGGTCACCGCGACAACCGGCCGGCCGCCAGGCCGAGGACTCAGGGTGTTCGACCCGTCGGGGGTACCCGGCCGCCACGCCCCACCACGACTGACACAGCCCGCTCCAGCCGGCGTTCGCGACCGCGCCGACCTCATTCCAGCAGCAGGAACTCACCGGGCACGAGATCGGGCGAGGACAGGTGGTTGACCCGCATCAGCCGGTCGACCACGACCCCGGTGTCGGCATCGGGATCGAGCGCGACGGCGATCTCCCGGAGGGTCTCCCCCGCCACGACCAGATGCCCGCGCCGCGGCTCATCCGCCCGCACCAGCGACGCACGCGGCACCATCACCATGAGCGCGGCCGCGACACACAACGCGATGACCGCGACGACGACCACCCGACCCCGCCGGGTCAGCCGCAGCGGCGGCTCGGCGCCACCCCCGACCCGGGAACCCGCCACGACCCCGGATGCCGCCACGGCTCCGGAAGCCCCCACCGTGCCCCGGAACCCCATGGACGGATGGCACGCCCACCCGCCGGCGCCACCGCGCCGCTGGGCCCGCACCACCGCCAGATCGACGACCCGTGTCGCGTGGTCCACACTCACGACAACCTCCCGGAGCGAGCGGACAGGAGCCGGTTACGAACTCCCGTTCGATCGAACTACTGGTCGATTGTGACACGGACCCGCGGGGAGAGGAAGAGACACGCTCGAACAGACGTTTGAGATTCCGCGACCGTCCGGTTACCGTCAAGACGATCAGGTGTGGACCGGACGATCCCCCCCGGTCGCGGACACTGCACGCCGTGGCGAGGCTGGGCACCCCAGGTGACCGGCGATCGCGTGGAATCACGGTCCGCGATCCGGGGTTGCCATCCGGCCACTACGCGGTATGCGACGAGGAGAGCGGTAAGCGATGACCACCCAAAGCAGGGGAACGCGCCGAGGCGGTGCCCGCGGCAACGTGCGGCCCTTCCCGGACAACCCCGCGGACGCGCCCGGACTGACCCCCCGGCAGCGCAAGGTGCTCGAGGTCATCCGGGCGGCCGTGGAGCGGCGCGGATACCCGCCCAGTGTGCGGGAGATCGGCGAGGCCGTCGGGCTCACCAGTACCAGCAGCGTGGCGCACCAGCTGAAGATGCTGGAGGAGAAGGGCTACATCCGGCGCGACCCGAACCGGCCGCGGGCGATGGAGGTGCTCGGCGCCGACCGCCCGCGCCGCGCCGGTGGCGGTGGGAGCGCCGCGACGGTGGTGCCGGCGTTCCCCGGCGAGGCGCCGGCCGCCCCCGGTGCCGCCAGCGATCCGCAGGCGACGTACGTGCCCGTGCTCGGGCGGATCGCCGCAGGTGGGCCGATCCTGGCCGAGCAGGCCATCGAGGACGTCTTCCCGCTGCCGCGGGAGATCGTCGGCGAGGGCACGCTGTTCCTGCTGCGGGTCGTCGGCGAGTCGATGGTGGGCGCGGCGATCTGCGACGGCGACTGGGTGGTCGTGCGCCAGCAGCCGGTGGCGGACAACGGCGAGATCGTCGCCGCCATGATCGATGGCGAGGCCACGGTCAAGCGCCTGCGGGTGCGCGACGGCAAGGTGTGGCTGCACCCGGAGAACCCGAGCTTCAGTGACATCCCGGGTGAAGGCGCGTCCATCCTCGGCCGGATCGTCGCGGTGCTGCGCCGGGTCTGACGGGCGATGGCCGGCCGCCTGGGGGCGGCCGGCCAGTTCGGGTGGAGGTCAAAGCCGGGGTGCCCGGCCCCCGCTCAGGCGCGGAACATGTCGAGATCCGCGGCGAGCGCCGGTGAGACCCGAGCCGTCAGGCGCGTGCCGTCACCGGTGTGTTCCTGACTCAGAACCTCGCCGATGGCGTGAATCCGCGAGACGAGGTCACCCCGCGTGTACGGGAGCAGGACCGTGAGTTCCACGTCCGGATGTGGCACCCGCAGGCTCAGGGCCTCGACGAGCGCGTTGAGGCCGTCTCCGGTGCGCGCGGAGATGAACACCGCGTCCGGGGCGAGCTGGCGCAGTTCGGCCAGCACCGTCGGTTCGGCCGCGTCGACCTTGTTGACGACGATCAGCTCGGGTACGCCGCCCGCGTCGATGTCGTTGAGGACCTCCCGCACCGCCGAGATCTGCCCGGCCGGATCCGCGGCGGAGCCGTCGACCACGTGCAGGATGAGATCGGCATCGGCGACCTCCTCCAGAGTGGAGCGGAACGCCTCGACGATCTGGTGCGGCAGGTGACGGACGAACCCGACCGTGTCGGTCAGGGTGAACGCCCGCCCGTCGGGCAGGGTCGCCCGGCGCACGGTGGGGTCAAGGGTGGCGAACAGCGCGTCCTCCACCAGCACTCCGGCACCGGTGAGCCGGTTGAGCAGCGAGGACTTGCCGGCGTTGGTGTAGCCGGCGATCGCCACCGACGGCGCCTCGCCGCGGCGCCGCGACGAACGCTTGGTCTCCCGCACGGTCGACATCTCGGCCAGGTCACGACGTAGCCGGGCCATCCGCGCCCGCAGCCGACGCCGGTCCGTCTCGATCTTGGTTTCACCGGGGCCGCGGGTACCGATCGGTGCCCGACCACCGCCGCTGGCGGCGGCCCGGGACATGGATTCACCCCAGCCACGCAGCCTCGGCAGCATGTACTGCAGCTGGGCGAGTTCGACCTGCGCCTTGCCCTCTCGGGACGTGGCGTGCTGGGCGAAGATGTCGAGGATCAGCGCCGTACGGTCGATCACCTTGACCTTGACGATCTCCTCGAGCTGGCGGAGCTGGCCCGGGGTGAGCTCACCGTCGCAGATCACCGTGTCGGCGCCGGTCGCGGCGACGACCTCGGCCAGCTCCCGCGCCTTGCCCGAGCCGACGTAGGTCGCGGCGTCCGGCCGGTCGCGGCGCTGCACGAGGGCGTCGAGGACGGCCGAACCCGCCGTCGTGGCCAGGGCCGCGAGCTCCGCCATGGACGCCTCGGCCGCCCGCAGCGAGCCCGACGTCCACACCCCGATGAGCACGACCTGCTCCAGTCGGAGCTGCCGGTACTCGACCTCGGTGACATCTTCGAGTTCGGTCGCCAGGCCCGGCACGCGGCGCAGAGCCACGCGATCCGCCAGGTCGAAACCATCACCCGAATCGGCGAAGAAACCAGAAAGCGCCGCCGTATCGTCGTCGGCGAGTTCGATGAGTGATCTGTCCATAGTGGACGCATCCAGGGCGTCGGCAGGAAGTGTCATACCATCCGTTCTCAACGCGGCCCGCTGCCGCGGCATTCCGCGTCGCTTCGTTTGGCCAGGTCACGCGCGTGTGCGGCGACCATCGGAGGGGCTGCGCGACCCGCGTACCGCGGGCGGCGGTCGTCCTTCCGTCGTCTGCCAGGGTCCCACGCCGACGCGGCGATCGCGAATGGTTTCGGGCGGATCTCCGGCGGTGTTCGATCCCGGTCGATGCTCTGTGCTAAGCCGCCGGTCGGCCGAGATGGCGCGTAGCGTCGGGCTCGTGTATCGCGAGCGCCGCGCCGTCGGGCTGCCGGCCACCGTCTGGATCGCCCGATCGGACCGGCCCGATCGGGCGATCCACGCCGGCCCGGGCGGTCAGGTCGGCGAGGCGCACCGGGTGCTTCCCGACGGCGGCATCGACATCATCTGGAGCTCGGATGGCCGGCTGATCGTCGCCGGTCCGGATACGGCCGCCACCGTCGTGCCCTGGGCATCCGGGGTCCACCACGTCGGCGTCCGGTTCGATCCCGGTCACGGTCCGGCCCGGCTGGGCACCCCGGCCGCGGCGCTGCGCGACGGCCGGATCGACCTGGCCGCGCTGTGGGGCGACGGCCCGGCCCGGCGGCTCGCCGACCAGGTCGCCGCCGCCGGGCCGCCGCCCGCGGCCCCGGGGGGGGGCCGCCCGGCCGCCGGGGGCGCCCGGGGACCCGCTGCGGCGGGG